>NZ_RSAJ01000684.1 GCF_003933965.1 Streptomyces sp. RP5T | reverse complement strand
GGCGCACGTGATGCGTCTGAAGGGCGGGGCCGCGGCCGCCGTCGTGCTGGTGTTCGCCGTGGCCGGGTGCAAGGCGGAGACGACCACAGGGTCCGGCGGACCCGAGGAGACCGGGGTCGCGGGTGGTTCGGGTGCCGCCCTCAGCGCCGCCGAGTCGCTCACCGTAAAGGGGCGTGCGCCCAAGACGGGTTACGAGCGGGACAGGTTCGGCACCGCGTGGGCCGACACCGACTCGAACGAGTGCGACACCCGCGACGACATACTCAAACGCGACCTGGAGGACGTGAAGTTCACCGGCGGTGACTGCAAGGTCTCCTACGGGGTGCTCGAGTCGGACCCGTACTCGGGCAAGGAGGTGACCTACCGGCGGGGGCGCAGCCAGGTCGACATCGACCACGTGGTGGCGCTCTCCGACGCCTGGCAGAAGGGGGCCAAGTACTGGGACCCCAGCAAGCGGATAGCCCTCGCCAACGACCCCCTCAACCTCCTGGCCGTCGACGCGAGCACCAACCGTTCCAAGGGCGACGGTGACACGGCCACCTGGCTGCCGCCGAACAAGGCGTACCGGTGCACCTATGTGGCCGCCCAGGTCGCCGTGAAGAAGAAGTACGGCCTGTGGGTCACGGCCGCCGAGAAGTCCGCGATGGAGAAGGTCCTCACGGGCTGCCCCGGCCAGAAGCTCCCGGTCGGCGGCAATCCGACGGCGGCGCCGCCCCGCTTCCACGCGGACTGACGCCCCGTACCGCGCTCGCGGGAAAACCGCTTCTCCGGTGGGCGGGCCCGCGCCTACGGTGATCGTATGGAGTGGAGTGTGTCGAGTCTCGCCGAGCGTCCCGGGATGCGGGAGCGTGTGCTCGGCATGGCCAGCAGCTGGCCGGAGTTCGTGACCGAGGACCTGGTGGGCAATGCCCACTACGGACGGATCTCCGGCGAGTTCCCCGAGTACGTGCAGTTCGCCGAGGACGAGCGGGGCGAGGTCGTCGCGCACGCCCACAGCGTGCCCTTCGCCCTCCACGCCGAGGACCGCGGTGAACTGCCCGCCCGGGGCTGGGACGAGGTGCTGGTGTGGGCCTTCAGCGACCGGCGGCGCGGCGTGCGGCCGGACACGGTCAGCGCGATCTCGGTCGTCGTCGATCCGCGTTTCCAGGGCCGGGGCCTGTCCGCCCTGATGCTCTCGGCGATGCGTGACAACGCCCGCGCCCACGGCTTCAGCGAGGTCGTCGCACCCGTCCGCCCCAGCGCCAAGCACCTGGAACCGCACACGCCGATCGGGGAGTACGTCTCCCGCACCCGCCCCGACGGACTGCCGCACGATCCCTGGCTGCGCGTGCACGCGCGGGCCGGCGCCCAGGTGCACGCCGTGGCACCGGCCTCCATGACGGTCTCCGCCTCGCTGGAGCAGTGGCGCCGCTGGACCGGACTGCCCTTCGACACCCGGGGCGACATCGAGGTGCCCGGGGCGCTGGTGCCGGTGCGGTGCGAGCCGGAGCGCGGTTACGCGGTGTACGTCGAGCCCAACGTGTGGATGCGGCACGCCGTTTGAGCGTGCCGCGCCGCCGGGTGCGTGCGGTCCGCGTCTGCCGGGGCGGGGGCCGGCGGCCCGTGGCTCAGCCGCCGAGGGCGTCGAGGTCCAGGATCTCGCCGGCCGGCTTCTGCGTCGGGACCGGTGCGTCGAAGTCGCTGAAGGTGACGGACCCCTGGTCGGCGCCGGCCGTGCTGTCGACCCGCAGCAGGTACGGCTTGCCCTCGGTCGCGACGTACAGCGTGTAGCGGTCCTTGCCGTCCTTCTCGTGCAGCGTGATCGCCGGGGCCCCGTCGACGGTGGTCGCCTTCCCGCGGCTCGCGTCGGAGGCGGTGTCCCCGGCGCCGTCGAGCACCGCGCCCAGGTCGCAGAAGCCCTCGAACTCCTTGGCGTCCGTCCCCGTCGCCTTCGACTTGGTCCACTTGCCGGCCAGCATGGCCACGGCCGCGTCGGTGTCCGCCTTCGACTCGCCCTCGCTCTGCTCGCGCAGGAACGCCTCGTCGAACTTCATGTACACCAGGTCGCCGGTCTTGATCAGCTCGGCCTCGCCCTTGCCGCCCATGCCGATGGTGCCGGCGCAGTCGCCCTTCTTGTTCAGGAGGACGTCGAGGCTGATGGTGGCGCCGCTCTCGTCGTCGGGGAGGTCGCCCTTCATCCGCAGCGAGGAGGCGCCGGTCGTGGCCTTCGTGGCCCGGTCGGCTATCTCACCGCCGCTCAGCCCGGCGAACGGCTCCTTCTGTGCGGCCGTGCTGCCCGTCGCGGCGGACGCGCCGGACGAGGTCGTGCTGCTGTCCGCCTTGTCCTGGTCCGACTGGCAGCCGGTGAGTCCTGCGGTGGCCGCGGCGGCGATGCAGAGAGCGGCAAGTGCGGTACGACGCATGAGGATTCCTAGGTGGATGCGGTGAGGTGAGGAGGTGCGGGACACGGTTGTGGGGCGCGCCCGGTGAAAGAGCGAGGCTCGTTCGCTGGGTCAATAAGAGCAGAGGCTGTGAACCGAGTCAACACTGTTCACGCGATGGGCTGTGTACACGGGCGTGAAGGGGTGGATCTCGCGTGCGTCGGTATGCTCGGCGTCACACCCGGGCCGCAGGGCTGGTGCGGTACGACGAGGGGAGCGGGCGAGTGCAGGACAACGCGACTGAGGTGACCGCCGCCGGTATCGCACGGCTGGCCGGGGTGGGCCGCGCGGCCGTCAGCAACTGGCGCCGACGGCACGCCGACTTCCCGAGGCCCGTCGGCGGCACCGAGACCAGCCCCTCCTTCGCGCTCGCCGAGGTCGAGTCCTGGCTGCGCGAGCAGGGGAAACTCGCCGAGGTCCCGCTGCGCGAACGCGTCTGGCAGCAGCTCTCCGGCCACCCCGACGGCCCCGTCACCGCGCTCATCCACGCGGGCTGCGTCCTGCTGGTGATCCACGACCGCCCGCCCGTCTGGCTGGAGGTGAGCTCCGGCTCCGACGAGCGCCTGGCGGAGATGCTGCCGGGCGCGCTGCGGGAGGTGTTCACACCGCGCTTCGGAGCCGGGCCGGCACCAGGTGCACAGCCGACGACAGGCGCGCAGCCGGCAGGGAGCGCCGGGACGGCAACAGGCGCGCAGCCGGGAACGAACACCAGGGCGGCAACGAGCACCGGGTCGACCACAGGCGCGCGGCCAGGAACAAGTGCCCCCGCCGTGCACATCCCCACCGGCCCGGAGTTCCTCCCCTCCGTCCCCCTCCTGCGCGGCGTCGCCGAGCTGGCCGCCGAGCTGGGCGCCCGGCAGACCTTCGAGTTCCTGCTGGGCCGGCACCTCGACGCCAACCCGCGCCAGTACACGCTCACGCCCGCCGACCTGGCCGCTCTCATGGCCGACCTGGCCGGCCGCGCCCGCACCGTCCTGGACCCGGCCTGCGGCACCGGCGCCCTCCTGCGGGCCGCCGCCAACCGCCCCGACCAGAAGCTCTACGCGCAGGACAGCTCGCCCGAACTCGCCGCGCTCACCACGCTCCGGCTCGCCCTGCACACCTGGTCCACCGTGCGCGGCGCCACCGGCGACACCCTGCGCGCCGACGCCCACCCCGGGCTGCGCGCCGACGCCGTCCTGTGCCACCCGCCCTTCAACGAGCGCAACTGGGGCCACGACGAACTCGCCTACGACCCCCGCTGGGAGTACGGCTTCCCGGCCCGCACCGAGTCCGAACTCGCCTGGGTCCAGCACGCGCTCGCCCGCCTCAAGGACGGCGGCGCCGGAGTCCTGCTCATGCCGCCCGCGGCGGCGTCCCGCCGCTCCGGCCGCCGTATCCGCGCCGACCTGCTGCGCCGCGGTGCCCTGCGCGCCGTGATCGCCCTGCCGGTCGGGGCGGCACCGCCGTACAACATCCCGCTGCACCTGTGGGTGCTGCGCCGTCCGGAAAGGGCGCCCGCGCAGCCGGAGGTGCTCCTCGTCGACGTGGGCCGGTTCGCCGGCGACGGGCGGGGCGGGCCGGACTGGCACGCCGTGCGCGAAGCCGTCCTCGACGCCTGGCAGGCCTTCGGGCGGCCCGGCCGCTTCACCGAACGGCCCGGCCTGGCCCGCGCGTTGCCCGTCATCGAACTCCTCGACGACGACGTGGAC
>NZ_RSAJ01000683.1 GCF_003933965.1 Streptomyces sp. RP5T | reverse complement strand
CCTCGGGGGCGTGGGCGGCGGCGACCGTTGCACCGGGCCGGGATGCCGCCCCTTCCTTCCGCCCGCCTCGTCCGCCGCGGGCCTGTCTTGGTGGAACCTTTACCTGGGCGTGTCCGTTGACCGGATGAGATCACTCAGACGAGTACCGAGGTGACGTCAATGGCACTGTTCGACCGGCTCAAGGACCAGGCCAAGAGCCTGCAGCAGCAGGCGCAGGGCGGGCGCGGCACGGCGACCGGCGGGCACGGACAGGGCGGCTCGCGCGGCGGCTCGCGCGCCCAGCTCGTCGGCGTCCTGAAGACCCAGCTCGGCTCCCTGAAGGCCGAGCTGAAGAGCGGCGCTTACCGGGACGCCAGCATGGCGATGTGCGCCCTGGTCGCGGCCGCGGACGGCCAGGTGGACGCGGCCGAGATGCAGCAGATGGAGTCCCTGATCCTGAGCAACGACGTGTTGCAGAACTTCCCGCCCGAGCAGCTGCGCCAGCGCTTCCACAAGCATGTGGACCAGCTGACCCGCAACTTCCCGCAGGGCAAGGCCGAGGCGCTCCAGGAGATCGCCAAGGCGGCCAAGAAGCCCACCGAGGCCCGCGCGGTGATCCAGACCGGCATCGTCATCGCCGGCGCCGACGGCCACTTCTCGCAGGCGGAGCAGGCGGTCCTGAGGGAGGCGTGCGCGGCCCTCGGCGTTTCGCCGGCTGAGTTCCAGCTCTGAGCAGCCGCTGCTCTCCGCACTGCCACATACGATGAGTGCGACCAGCGACTCCGAAGGGGGCGGCGGTATGACCGAGCAGGCGATCTACCAACACCTGCGTGAGCTGCGCGAGCATTTCACACCGCCGCCCGGTTTCACGTACCCGGAGATCAGCGACGGGACGTTCGTCATGATGATGAGCCCCCGTCCACGCCACCAGGTCACGGCCAAGGACGTCGCACGTCAGCTGGATCCGCAGCTCCCCGACGGGACAATGACCTTCGAGGCCACGGACACCGACGACGGCGCCCTGGGCAAGCTGCGGGTCCCGGACCTCATCGTCACCGCCCGCGAGGCGATGCTGACCGACGGCCCGCTGGACCCGCGCGCGATCTTCCTCGCCATCGAGATCGTCTCGCCGTCCAACCCGGGCAACGACTACGAGGTCAAGAGCCGTGACTACCCCGCCATGGGCATCGCTCACTACCTGATCCTCGACCCCCGTGACGGCACCTGGACCTACCAGTGGGGCATCGACTCCAGCAGCGGGCGACCCCGCTATGCCAACCGTCTCCACAAGCAGCCGTACGGGACGCCGCTCGTCATCACCACGGAACTCGGTGCCTGGCAGCTCGACACGGCGGAGCTGCCGCTGTACAGCCGCAAGGACATGATGCTGGGCCCGGAGACCGACTGAGTCCGAGGGCTCAGTCCGAGGAGCGTTCGGCCGCGTGCTGCGGCACGGCGGCCCGCTCCTCGGCCGGGTGGTGCGGTCCCGACGCCTTCGCGGGGCCCGCGTTGGCCGCCAGGACCAGTGTGGCCACGGCCACTACGGCGGCGGCGAAACCCCTTGTGTAGCGCGCGGTGGTGCTGGTGCGATCGAGCACGGCGACCTCGCAGCGGTGGCGGTGAATGACCCAGGGCGGTGACGGTGTATTAAGCAGGGTTAATACGCCGTTTAACCTAGGGGCTGCGGGAGCCGAACGGCAAGAGGGGCTTGGGGAGTTGGCCATGTCGGAGCGGGACGACCCGGGCGTCATCGGGCGACGGGTGCAGCAGCTGCGGGTCGAACGCGGGCTGACGCAGAAACAGCTGGCCGAACCGGCCTACACGCCGGCCTACATCTCCACCCTGGAGTCCGGACGGGTGCGGCCCTCCGACGACGCGCTCCGGCATCTCGCCGACCGCCTCGGCGTCGGCTTCGAGGAACTGGCCACCGGCCGCCCGGCCCGTCTCGTCACCGACCTGCGGCTGCGCCTCACCGAGGCCCAGCGCACCCTCGCCACCGGGGAGGCCGAGGAGTCCGCCGCCCAGTACGCCGCCCTGCTCGCCGAGGCCGACGCGCTCGACCTCACCGAGGTGCGCTCCGCCGCCCTGCTCGGGCTCGGGGAGTGCGCCGTGGAGACGGGCGAACTCGGCGCCGCACGCGAGTACTTCGAGCGGGCCGAGCAGGCCCTGGGCGACGACGTCCCGCTGCCCGCCCGGGTCCCCGCCCTCCGCGGACGCGCCCTCGCCCACTATCTCACCGGTGAACTCCGCTACTCCGTGTACCTGTTGGAGTCCACCATCGACGAGCTCAACCGCGGTGGCCTCCACGACCCCGACGCCCTGCTGCTCCTCTACGCGAGCGTCATCGGCCCTTACATGGACATGGGCGCCCACGCGCGCGCCGCCCAGGCCGCCGAACTCGCCCTCGCCCTCGCCCCGAGCTCGGGCGACCCCGCCCTCGTCGCCCGGATGCACCGCTCCGTCGCCCGCACCCTGCTCGCCGAGGGCCGTCTCGCCGAGGCCGACACCTCCCTCGCCAAGGCCGCCGAGCTGTACCGGCAGCTCCAGCTGCGCACCGAACTCGCCAACTGCCACTGGATGCGCGGATACGTCTACGCCCAGAACGGCGAACTGGAGCGCGCCGAGGACGAGTTGCGGCAGGCCCTCGCCATGCTCTCCGCCAAGCGGGCCGCCCTCTACTCCAGCCAGGCCGCCGTCGAGCTCGCCGACGTGCTGCACCGGCGCGGCAAGTCCGACGAGGCCGCCGCCCTGCTCCACGACGTGCTCAGCGACCTCAGCTCCGAGCGCGGCGCCCTGCACTCCGCCGCCGCCCACCGCCTGCTCGGGATCATCGCCGAGGACGCCCGGGACACCGAGGCCGCCGAGGAGCACTACGTCCGCGCCCTGAGCCTCCTGGAGCGGGCCGGCGCCGCCGGTGACCTGGCCGACCTGTGCCGGCTGCTGGGCGATCTGCTCCGCCGTACCGGACGGGTGGAGGCGGCGCTGGACGCGTACCGGACCGGCCTCGGGCACCGTACGGCCCCCGGCACCACCACCCTCGGACCGGCACCCGCGCAACCGCCCCTGTGAACGCGGTGCCGGGGCGGCCGCGGTCCTCCTCGGTGGAGGGCGGCCGCCCCGGTGGGGACTCGCGCCGGTTCGCGCGGTCCTCCGGGAAGGTCCCCGGTCCGCTCGGGACGGTGGGAGGCGCCCCGGTCGGCGTCGCGGAACAGGGACGAAGAGCACGGGCCCGCACGACACGACACGGCCCGGTCCGGAGCGGGGTGAGGACGAGCAGGGCGCATGGGCAGGCGGCTCCGGCACAGTTCGACGCTGCGCGGCCGCTCCCTGACCGTCACCGAAGACCGTAATGATCGGCGCACGGTCTGTGAAGAGCGCGTGAGGGGGCCGGCGGGATACGCGAGCCGGTCGGGTACGGGTGACCCGGCCTCACACCTGCACCCGCCCCTGCCTGCGCACCTCCGTCAGCCGGTCGGCACCCAGCTGTACGGCCGCCTGCGTGGCCTCCGTCTGTACGTCGCCGAAGCCGCCGTTCGTCACGCTGATCGCGTCCTCCCCCACCCGGAGCGCGGCGACGTCCAGCGTGAGCGTGCTCGGCGCGCCGTCCGGCGACTGCCCGGTCAGCAGCACCCGCAGCCCCTGCCGGGCGTCCCCCGCCTCAGGCAGCGGCAGCACCCCGACCTGCACCCCGAGGACGGCACCCGTGGTCGTGGTGGCCGCGAACTGCGCGCACTTCTTCGGCATGCTCTTGAGCCAGGCCAGGGTCTTGTCGATCTCCGCCGGGGGACGCGCGAGCACCTGGTACCGCATCTGGGCCGCGTTCCACTCGTCGTCCATCCCGACGACCGCGCGGGGCCGGGCGTCGGCCCCGAACAACTCGTCCGCGTACAGCGCGTCTAGCAGCCGCTGACACCCCCGCCGGTCGGCCTTCGCCTTCAGCACCCCGTCGTGCCAGGTGGCCACGCCCTGCGTCGGCTTCCAGGGCTCACCGAGGTCCGCGTCGGTGACGAGCGCGGCCCGCGCCATGGCCTCGGTGAGGGCCGAGGAGGGGGCGGCGGACGCCTTCGCGGACGACGGCGGCGCGCTGCTGGGCAGGGTGATCGTCGGCTGGGGCGCGGTGGGGGGCGTGGAGAGCGCGGAGCAGGCGGTGGC
>NZ_RSAJ01000682.1 GCF_003933965.1 Streptomyces sp. RP5T | reverse complement strand
GGTCCGTACGAGCGACTGGCAGGTCCGCAGCCAGGGCCGTACGGCCTCCAGGGGCTCCTCCCGCGCGGCCGGGGCGGGGATCCGCAGCGCTCCGAGGACCACCCCGTCGCTGTCGTCCACCAGCATGTCCAGCCGCCGCTCGGCCCCCTCCAGGACCGCCCGCGCGGCCGCGACCGCCCCCGAGGGCACCCCCAGCGCGTGGGCGACACCCAGGACCGGGCCCACCGGCACCACCGACAGCGCACATCCGGCCAGCTCCCGCTGCCGGTGCAGCAGCACCACCGTCCGCATCAGCGCACGGTCGTCGCCGACCACCACCGGGCGCCGCGAGCCGCGCCGGGCCAGCGCCCGGGCGAACTCCTCGGGGCCGTCCGGCAGACACACCTTCGTCGCCGCACCCGCGCTGAGCACGTCTTTCACGATCCTGACGGACTCGCCGTCCGTCTGCCGGGCGACCGGGTCGATGACCACCAGTAGCTGATCGGACGTCTCGGAAGTCGCCACCTCGGCCATGCCTCGCTTCCTCGGGTAGCATCTTTGTGCAAGAGCCCCTTGCGCTATTGCGCCAGGGGCTTCGTCTATTCCGGGGCATCCGGGTCCGACGGGCAGCGGCCGACGACGGCCGTGGTGCACGCGACGGAGAGAACCGTACGCGTACGCCCCCGACCTTGGACATGCCCCGCCCGGAAGGGGTGTACGCGCGTGCCCGCACTTGTGCTGCTCGGTGCTCAGTGGGGTGACGAAGGCAAGGGAAAGGCGACCGACCTGCTCGGTGGCTCGGTGGACTATGTGGTGCGCTATCAGGGCGGCAACAACGCCGGCCACACGGTAGTCGTGGGCGATCAGAAGTACGCCCTCCACCTCCTCCCTTCCGGAATCCTGTCTCCGGGGTGCACCCCGGTCATCGGCAACGGTGTCGTCGTCGATCCGTCGGTCCTGTTCTCCGAGCTGAACGGACTGAACGACCGCGGCGTCGACACCTCCAAGCTCCTGATCAGCGGCAACGCCCACATCATCACGCCGTACAACGTCACCGTGGACAAGGTGACGGAACGCTTCCTCGGAAAGCGCAAGATCGGCACCACGGGCCGCGGCATCGGACCGACCTACGCGGACAAGATCAACCGCGTGGGCATCCGGATCCAGGACCTGTACGACGAGTCGATCCTGACCCAGAAGGTCGAGGCGGCCCTCGACGGCAAGAACCAGCTCCTGACCAAGGTCTTCAACCGCCGGGCCATCGAGGTCGGCCAGGTCGTCGAGGAACTGCTGAGCTACGCGGACCGGCTCAAGCCGTACGTCGCCGACACGGTCCTGGTGCTCAACCAGGCGCTGGAGCAGGACAAGGTCGTCCTGTTCGAGGGAGGCCAGGGCACGCTCCTGGACATCGACCACGGCACGTACCCCTTCGTCACCTCCTCGAACCCGACCGCGGGCGGCGCCTGCACCGGTGCCGGCGTGGGCCCGACGAAGATCAGCCGGGTCATCGGCATCCTCAAGGCCTACACGACCCGGGTCGGCTCGGGACCCTTCCCGACCGAGCTGTTCGACGAGGACGGCGACGCGCTGCGCCGCATCGGCGGTGAGCGGGGTGTCACCACCGGCCGTGACCGTCGCTGCGGCTGGTTCGACGCGGTGATCGCCCGCTACGCGACCCGCGTCAACGGCCTCACCGACTTCTTCCTGACCAAGCTCGACGTGCTCACCGGCTGGGAGCAGATCCCGGTCTGTGTCGCGTACGAGATCGACGGCGAGCGGGTCGAGGAACTCCCGTACTCCCAGACCGACTTCCACCACGCGAAGCCGGTCTACGAGTACCTGCCCGGCTGGAGCGAGGACATCACGAAGGCCAAGACCTTCGCCGACCTCCCGAAGAACGCCCAGGACTACGTGAAGGCGCTGGAGGAGATGTCCGGCGCCCCGATCTCCGCGATCGGCGTGGGCCCGGGCCGGGACGAGACGATCGAGATCAACTCGTTCCTGTAGTCCCTTGCGTTCACGTGCTGTTGGGCCGGTCATGGACTTCCTTGACCGGCCCATGGCTTGCCCCTGGTTCCGCGTGCGACCGGCGGGGCGCAACTATCTACGCGGGTAGTTCCGTCCCTCCTCCCTCACCAGCTCCAGGAGCTTCGCATGCCCGTCAGTCCCATGAACCGCCGTGCGTTCGTGAAGAAGTCGGCCGTCACCGGGGCGGCCGTCGCCGCCGCGGGCACCGTGGCCGCGACGCCCGCCCGGGCCGCCGAGCACGAGCCGGCGAAGCGCAACAGGACGTGGACGTTCTCCATCCTCGGCACCACCGACCTGCACAGCCACGTCTTCGACTGGGACTACTACAAGGACGCCGCCTACAGCGACAGCAAGGGCAACTCCGTCGGCGTCGCCCGGGTCGCCACCCTCATCAAGCAGCAGCGCGCGGCCAAGGGCGAGGAGCGCGTGCTGCTCGTCGACGCCGGCGACATCATCCAGGGCACCTCCCTCGCCTACTACTTCGCGCGCGTCAAGCCCATCACCGACAAGGGCGCCCCGAAGCACCCCATGGCCGTCGCCATGAACCACATGCGCTACGACGCCGCCGCCCTCGGCAACCACGAGTTCAACTACGGCATCGAGGTGCTCAGGAAGTTCGAGAGCCAGTGCCGCTTCCCGCTGCTCGGCGCCAACGCGCTCGACGCGAAGACACTGAAGCCCGCCTTCCAGCCCTACACCGTCAAGCGCATCCGCGTCCCCGGCGCCCCCGACATCAAGGTCGGCATCCTGGGCCTCACCAACCCCGGCATCGCCCTGTGGGACAAGGACAACGTCAGCGGAAAGATGGTCTTCCCGGGCCTGGTCGAGCAGGCGAAGAAGTACGTGCCCCGGCTGCGCGCCCTCGGCTGTGACGTCGTCTTCCTGACCGACCACTCGGGCCTGGACGGCAGTTCGTCCTACGGCGACGAGCTCCCGTACGTCGAGAACGCCTCCAACCTCGTCGCCCAGCAGGTCCCCGGCATCGACGCGATCCTGGTCGGCCACACCCACGTCGAGGTGCCGTCGTACACCGTGAAGAACGAGGAGACCGGCGAGGACGTGCTGCTGTCCGAGCCCTACTGCTGGGGCTACCGGCTCAGCGTCTTCGACTTCGAGCTGGAACTCGTGCGTGGGCAGTGGAAGGTCAGAAGCAAGACCGCCCAGACCCTCAACCCCAACTCGGTCGACGAGGACCCGGAGATCAGGAAGCTCCTGGAAGCCGACCACGAGCTGGTGGTGAAGTACGTCAACACGGCCGTCGGCACCTGCACGGAGGACCTCTCGGCGGCGGACTCCTGCTGGAAGGACGTCCCCATCATGGACTTCATCCACCAGGTCCAGATGGACACGGTGAAGGCGGGGCTCTCCGCCGCCGACGCCGCCCTCCCGCTGATCTCGGTCGCCGCGCCCTTCTCCCGCACCGCCGACATCCCGGCCGGCAGCGTCACCATCAAGGACATCGCCGGGCTCTACATCTACGACAACACCCTCTACGGCAAGAAGCTCACCGGCGCCCAGCTGAGGGACTACCTGGAGTACGCGGCGAAGTACTACCACCAGGTGCCGAGCGGCACGAAGGTCGACACCGCGACCCTCACCAACGCCAACAGCTTCTGGGACTACATGTACGACACGGCCGCCGGCGTCTCGTACGACATCGACATCGCGGCGGCAGAGGGTTCGAGGATCAAGAACCTCTCCTGCAACGGGACTCCGGTCGCCGACGACCAGGTCTTCGTCGTCGCCGTCAACAACTACCGGGCCAACGGCGGCTCCGGCTACCCGCACATCGCCGCCGCCGACATCGCCTACAGCTCCACCAACGAGATCCGCCAGCTGATGATCGACTACGTGACCTCCAGGGGCACCCTGGACCCGAAGGACTTCGCCGTGACCAACTGGCGTCTGACGCAGGGCGGAACACCGGTCTTCTGACCGCGATCCCGCCCCGCCCGGGCGGCCGGCGTCTCAGCAGCCGGTCGCCCGGATGCGGGAGTCCCCGCGGTCGTTGGCCACGCACTGCCGGTCCGACCTGTCGCCGACCGGGGGTGGGTGGGAGGTCCCCGCCGCGCAGGCGGATCCGGCGAGGAGGCGAGTGGGCGCACGCACGCTGCACGCTCTAGGGT
>NZ_RSAJ01000681.1 GCF_003933965.1 Streptomyces sp. RP5T | reverse complement strand
GCATCACCCCGTAGGAGGGCTCAGCGGCGGCGCAGGTCTGCCACCCTGGCCCGCTCCGCCGCCGGAGTCGGGTCGCCGAGGGCTGTGGCCGTGCGGAGGGAAGGGCCCGTCGAGGGGAGCTGGCTGCGGCGGGGGCCCGGCACGGGCACGTCCCGGCGCTGTTGCTGCCGCGCCGGGACCTGATCACCCCCCGGCGCTCCCGACCCGCCGGCCACGGCGATCTGCACCCCCTGGTCGGCGAGCGCCTGGAGTTCCGTGGCGGCCCGGTCGTCGTGGGCCGGCGGCTCGTCGGTCACCAGGCGGGTGATGAGGTCCGTCGGCACGGTCTGGAACATCGTGTCGGTACCGAGCTTGGTGTGGTCGGCGAGGACCACGACCTCCGCGGCGGCCTGCACCAGCGCCCGGTCCACGGACGCCGACAGCATGTTGGACGTGGACAGCCCGCGCTCCGCGGTGAGCCCGCTCCCGGAGAGGAAGGCCCGGGAGACCCGTAGCCCCTGGAGCGACTGTTCCGCCCCCGAGCCCACCAAGGCGTAATTGGAACCGCGCAGGGTTCCGCCGGTCATCACGACCTCCACCCGGTTGGCATGGGCGAGCGCCTGTGCCACCAGGAGGGAATTGGTCACGACGGTCAGTCCGGGAACCCGGGCGAGCCGGCGGGCCAGCTCCTGTGTGGTGGTACCCGCCCCCACCACAATGGCCTCGCCTTCTTCCACGAGACCCGCGGCGAGATCGGCGATGGCCGTCTTCTCGGCGGTCGCGAGATGCGATTTCTGCGGAAAGCCGGACTCCCGCGTGAACCCGCCCGGCAATACCGCACCGCCATGCCGGCGGTCGAGGAGTCCTTCTGCCTCCAGCGCGCGCACGTCCCGCCGTACGGTCACTTCGGAGGTCTGGACGACGCGGGCGAGCTCACGGAGCGATACAGCCCCGTTGGCTCGCACCATTTCGAGGATCAATTGGCGACGTTCTGCAGCGAACACGAAACTGACAGTAACGCCAACGACCGTCTGCTTTCAGCTGTTTGCGCCGAATAGCAGAAGATGTTCGCACAGCAGGACGAGAAGTGGTATAGGGCCTAATCCCCCCGCCTATGCCGCACGAATGGTCGACAACTCCCCGTGACCAGGCAGGAATCGCTTTCGGCCGTCAGGCCCCGCCGGTCTCCTTGCGCGTGTGCAACTGCCGCGCCACCTCGGCGATCGACCCCGAAAGGGAGGGGTAAACGGTGAACGCGTTCGCGATCTGTTCGACCGTCAGATTGTTGTCGACCGCGATCGAGATCGGGTGGATCAGTTCCGAGGCGCGGGGCGCGACGACGACGCCGCCGACGACGATCCCGGTGCCCGGACGGCAGAAGATCTTGACGAAGCCGTCGCGGATGCCCTGCATCTTGGCGCGCGGGTTGCGCAGCAGCGGGAGCTTCACGACCCGGGCGTCGATCTTCCCGCCGTCCACGTCGGACTGCGAGTACCCGACGGTGGCGATCTCGGGGTCGGTGAAGACGTTCGACGAGACGGTCTTCAGGTTCAGCGGGGCCACCGCGTCGCCGAGGAAGTGGTACATGGCGATACGCCCCTGCATGGCGGCCACGGAGGCCAGGGCGAACACCCCGGTCACGTCACCGGCGGCGTACACACCGGGAGCCGTCGTCCTGGAGACCTTGTCGGTCCAGATGTGCCCGGACTCGCGCAGCTTGACGCCCGCTTCCTCCAGCCCCATGCCGGCGCTGTTCGGAATGGCGCCGACGGCCATCAGGCAGTGCGAGCCGGTGATGACCCGCCCGTCCGCCAGCGTGACCTCGACCCGGTCCCCGACCCGCTTGGCGGACTGGGCACGGGAGCGCGCCATGACGTTCATACCGCGGCGGCGGAACACGTCCTCCAGCACGGCGGCGGCGTCCGGGTCCTCACCCGGCAGCACGCGGTCCCGGGACGAGACCAGCGTCACCTTGGAGCCGAGGGCCTGGTAAGCGCCGGCGAACTCGGCGCCGGTGACGCCGGACCCGACCACGATGAGCTCTTCCGGGAGCTCGTCGAGGTCGTAGACCTGGGTCCAGTTGAGGATGCGCTCACCGTCGGGCTGGGCGTCGGGAAGCTCACGGGGATGACCGCCGGTGGCGATCAGCACGGCGTCCGCAACGAGCGTCTCCTCGCTCCCGTCGGCGGCCCGTACGACGACCTTGCGCGAGCCGTCGAGGGCCTGCATGCCCTCCAGACGGCCACGCCCGCGCAGCACCCGGGCCCCGGCCCGCGTCACGGAGGCCGTGATGTCGTGCGACTGGGCGAGGGCGAGCCGCTTCACACGCCGGTTGACCTTGCCCAGGTCCACGCCCACCACCCGCGCCGCCTGCTCCAGGGGCGGGGTGTCGTCGGCCACGATGATGCCGAGCTCTTCGTACGAGGAATCGAAGGTCGTCATCACCTCGGCCGTGGCGATAAGGGTCTTCGACGGCACGCAGTCGGTCAGCACCGACGCCCCGCCCAGACCGTCGCAGTCGACGACGGTCACCTCCGCGCCGAGCTGGGCGGCCACCAGGGCCGCCTCGTATCCGCCGGGTCCGCCACCGATGATCACGATCCGAGTCACGTACTCCATTGTCCCGCACGACCGGGGATGCCACGGCCTGGGGGGCGCCCCGAGACGCCACTGTTACGGGAGAGACACCCGGGAAGGCTGCCGTACCCTCGACCCATGTCGCTCTACGCCGCCTACGCCGGCAACCTCGACGCGCGGCTCATGACCCGCCGCGCCCCGCACTCGCCGCTGCGCGCCACGGGGTGGCTCAACGGCTGGCGGCTGACCTTCGGGGGTGAGCACATGGGCTGGGAGGGCGCTCTGGCGACGATCGTCGAGGACCCCCTCTCCCAGGTGTTCGTGGCGCTCTACGAGATCGCCCCCGCCGACGACGAGTCGATGGACCGCTGGGAGGGCGTGGGCCTGGACATCTACCGCCGCACCCGTATGCGGGTCCACACCCTGGAGGGTGAGGAACAGGTCTGGACGTACGTCCTGAACGGCTACGAGGGCGGTCTGCCCTCCGCCCGCTACCTGGGCGAGATCGCGGACGCGGCGGAGTCCGCCGGCGCCCCCCACGACTACGTCATGGAGCTCCGCAAGCGCCCCTGCTGAGGGGCGCCGGGCCGGCGGTTGGTCGGAAACGACAAGACAACGATCGCCATCCCGTCAGCTCTGTCATCTACGCGCGTAGGCCCGGACCGGCTACCCTCATCCGCGTGAACGCATCTCTTCTTCCGGACGACATCCAGGGCGCCACCCCCGATGAACCGAGGGTCACCGCCGACGCCGCCGCCGCGCGGCTGCGCGAACTGACCGGTGCCGAGACCCACGACGTCGCCCTCGTGATGGGCTCCGGCTGGGCACCGGCCGTGGACGCCCTCGGCGCGCCCGACGCCGAGTTCCCCGTCACCGAGCTGCCCGGCTTCCCGCCGCCGGCGGTGGAGGGACACGGCGGCAAGATCCGCTCGTACCGGATCGGTGCGAAGCGGGCCCTGGTCTTCCTCGGCCGCACCCACTACTACGAGGGCCGGGGCGTGGCGGCCGTGGCCCACGGCGTGCGCACCGCGGTCGCGGCCGGCTGCAAGACGATCGTCCTCACCAACGGCTGCGGCGGCCTCCGCGAGGGCATGCGCCCCGGCCAGCCGGTGCTGATCAGCGACCACATCAACCTCACGGCGACCTCTCCGATCATCGGCGCGAACTTCGTCGACCTGACCGACCTCTACTCCCCCCGCCTGCGCGCCCTGTGCAAGGAGATCGACCCCACGCTGGAGGAGGGCGTCTACGCCCAGTTCCCCGGCCCGCACTACGAGACCCCGGCCGAGATCCGTATGGCCCGCGTCATCGGCGCGGACCTGGTGGGCATGTCGACGGTCCTGGAGGCGATCGCCGCGCGCGAGGCGGGTGCGGAGATCCTGGGCATCTCCCTGGTCACCAACCTCGCCGCGGGGATGACGGGTGAGCCGCTGAACCACGAGGAGGTCCTGCAGGCGGGCCGTGACAGTGCGACTCGGATGGGTTCGCTGCTGGCACAGGTACTCGGCCGCATCTGAGAGACCGCTCAGGGATGTACCGGGTCCGGTTGCAGGGCGGGGGGCCGGTCGCGCGGGGCCGCTGCGCTGGGCTTGGGC
>NZ_RSAJ01000680.1 GCF_003933965.1 Streptomyces sp. RP5T | reverse complement strand
CCCTCCAGCGGCGGAGCCAGCACCCCGCCGTGGGTGCGGCACTCCGGCCGCCGGCACCCCGCCGGCAGCGACCGCACCGTCGCGAAGGCGACCACCGCCCCCACGACCAGCAACCCCGCGCACACCACCATCGCCCGCCCGAACGCGCTGTCGAACGCCGTGGGCGACAGGTACGCCTCCTCCCCCATCCCCGCGACCAGCGGCAACGCGGCCACCGCGATCAGCCCCGCCGCCCTCGCCGCCGCGTTGTTGATCCCGCTCGCCAGTCCCGCCCGGGACGCGTCCACCGACCCCAGCACGGTCGCCGTCAGCGGCGCGACCAGCGTGACCATGCCGGTGCCGAGGACGAGCAGCGCGGGCAGGACGTCGGCCGGGTACGAGGCGTCCGGCCCGACCCGCAGCATCAGCAGCATCCCCGCCGCGCACAGCAGCGGGCCGACGGTGAGCGGGATACGCGGGCCGATGCGGTCGGCGAGGGCGCCCGAGCGGGCCGAGAACAGCAGCATGAGGGCGGTCGTCGGCAGCAGGGCCGTACCCGCCTGGAGGGCCGACCAGCCGACCACCACCTGGAGCTGGAGCGCGGCCAGGAAGAAGAACCCGCCGAAGGCCGCGTACACGCACAGGGTCACCAGATTGACGGCCGTGAACTGCCGGGACGCGAAGATCCCGAGCGGCATCATCGGATCGGGCCGACGCTTCTCCACGGCGACGAAGGCCACCCCGGCGGCCACCCCCGCGACCGCCGAGACGGCGACCAGGACAGACCCGGAGCGGGCCTCGATCAGCGCGTACGTCACCAGCGCGAGCGCCACCGCGCCGAGGACCGCGCCGAGGACGTCGAACCGGCCGTGGTCGGACCGTCCGTCCGCGGACTCCGGGACATGCCGTACGGCGATCGGCGCGCACACCAGCGCGAGCGGGACGTTGAGCAGGAACACCCACCGCCAGCCCGGCCCGTCCACCAGCCAGCCGCCCACGAAGGGCCCCACGGCCGCCCCGATGCCGCCGAATCCGGACCACAGCCCGACGGCCCGGCCCCGGTCGTCGGGGTGGAAGGAGGCCTGGATCAGGGCCAGGGAGCCGGGTGTCAGCAGGGCGCCGCCCACTCCCTGGAGGGCCCGGGCGGCGATGAGGACCCCGGCGTTCGGGGCGAGTCCGCACAGCAGCGAGGCCGCCGCGAACCACACGACGCCCACCACGAAGACCTTGCGGCGGCCGTACCGGTCCCCGAGGGAGCCGCCGAGCAGGATCAGCCCGGCCAGCGTCACCATGTACGCGTTGGCCGTCCACTGGAGGGCGGCGAGGTCGGTGTCCAGGTCGCGGCCGATGCGCGGCAGGGCGACGTTGACGACGGTCGAGTCCAGCATCGCCATGCTGGAGCCGAGGACGGTGGTGAGCAGGATCCACTTGCCCTGCGGGGAGGCCAGCCGGACGTCGGGCATGACCCCAGGTATACAGCGAGCCCGGCGCCGTGGCACCGGGCTCGCGGAAAACGCGGGGACTGCTTGATCGCGGGGACTACTTGATCTTCGTGCCCGCCGAGCGCAGGTTCTGCGTGGCCTCGACGACGCGGGCGGCCATCGAGGCCTCCGCGAGCTTGCCCCAGGTGCGCGGGTCGTAGGTCTTCTTGGAGCCGACCTCGCCGTCGACCTTGAGGACGCCGTCGTAGTTGCGGAACATGTGGTCGGCGACCGGACGCGTGAAGGCGTACTGCGTGTCGGTGTCGATGTTCATCTTGACGACGCCGTTCTCCAGCGCGGTGCGGATCTCCTCCTCGGTGGAGCCGGAGCCGCCGTGGAAGACGAAGTCGAAGGGCTGGGCGCCGGCCGGCTTGCCGAACTTGGCGGCGACGCCGTCGTTCAGCTCCTTCAGCAGGTCGGGGCGGAGCACGACGTTGCCCGGCTTGTACACACCGTGGACGTTGCCGAAGGAGGCGGCCAGCAGGTAGCGGCCCTTCTCCCCGAGGCCGAGCGCCTCGGCCGTGCGGATGGCGTCGTCGACGGTCGTGTACAGGGAGTCGTTGATCTCGTGCGAGACGCCGTCCTCCTCGCCGCCGGTCGGGGTGATCTCGACCTCAAGGATGATCTTGGCGGCGCGGGCGCGCTCCAGGAGCTCCTGGGCGATGGAGAGGTTGTCGGCGAGGGTCTCCGCCGAGCCGTCCCACATGTGCGACTGGAACAGCGGGTTGCCGCCGGCCTTCACGCGCTCCTCGGACACGGCGAGCAGCGGGCGTACGTACCCGTCGAGCTTGTCCTTGGGGCAGTGGTCGGTGTGCAGGGCGACGGTGACCGGGTACTTCTCGGCGACGATGTGCGCGAACTCGGCGAGGGCCACGGAACCCGTGACCATCTCCTTGCTGTACTGGCCGCCCAGGAACTCGGCGCCACCGGTCGAGATCTGGATGATGCCGTCGCTCTCGGCCTCGGCGAAGCCACGCAGCGCCGCGTGCAGGGTCTGCGTCGAGGTGACGTTGATGGCCGGGTAGGCGAACTTGCCCGCCTTCGCCCGGTCGAGCATCTCGTTGTAGACCTCGGGGGTTGCGATCGGCATCTGTCCGCTCCTTGTATCTGCGGGTTGGCGTACTACGTGCTTACGGCCCTGACCTAGACCTTGTGTGGGGGCTCGACGTCGTCGTCGGCCCCATCCTTCCAGACTTGGCCGGATGGTCCATCCCCTGGTCAGTCCCTGGTCACTCCCCGGTCAGTCGAGTCCCAGCTCGTCCTTCGAGTACGCGAAGAGGTAGGGCACGCCCGCGCCCTGTTCGATCTTCTCGGCTGCGCCCGTCGCGCGGTCCACGATGGTCGCGACCGCGACGACCTCGGCGCCCGCCTCGCGCACCGCTTCGACCGCGGCGAGCGGGGAGCCGCCGGTGGTGGAGGTGTCCTCGACGACCAGCACCCGGCGCCCGGCGATGTCGGGGCCCTCGACCCGGCGCTGCATGCCGTGCGCCTTCGCCGCCTTGCGCACGACGAAGGCGTCCAGGTGCCTGCCGCGCGCGGCGGCCGCGTGCAGCATGGCGCCGGCGACCGGGTCGGCGCCCATGGTGAGACCGCCGACCGCGTCGAAGTCCAGGTCCGCGGTCAGGTCCAGGAGCACCTGGCCGACCAGCGGGGCTGCCTCGCCGTCGAGGGTGACGCGGCGCAGGTCGACGTAGTAGTCGGCCTCAAGTCCCGAGGACAGGGTCACCTTGCCGTGGACCACGGCCTTGTCGAGAATCTGCTGCCTGAGGGCGGCGCGTGCGTCAGTCATGCCTGTCAGCTTAGAGGCGCCGCCAGCTCCAGGTCGTCGAGGCCTCCAGCGGCTCCAGGGGCGTGACCAGGCGCGGCAGCGTGTTCAGGCCGTTGGGCGGCCCGGTCTGCGGCTCCACGCAGACGGCGGCCTCCTGCTCGTCGTAGACCACGACCCACTCCTCGCGGCTGGCGACCTTCAGCTCCAGCTGCCGGGGCCAGGTGAGCGTGACGTCGACGCCGCCGGGCATGCCGAAGCAGTCGTCCCAGGGGCCGGGCTTCGGGTCGAGGCGGTTGCCGGTGGGCAGGTGGTCGTCGCCGCGCTCCTCCTGCCAGGCCGCGGTGAAGTCGATCCGGACGGGCTCGCCGCCGTCGAGGGCGCGGTTGAACCAGGGGTGCCAGCCGATCTGGGCCGGGAAGGAGGAGTCGTACGTCTCCACGGACATCGTGAGCGTCAGGGCGTCCGGGGTGAGAGCGGCGACCTGGGTGACACGGCCCGGGTAGGGCCAGGGCTCGACGAGGTCGTACGTGAGGACCGCCTCGTCGGTGGACGTGCGGGCGATGCTCCAGGCGCCGTCACGGGCCGTGCCGTGGATGGCGTGCGGCGGGGAGTTGAGCGGCATCTGGTGGACCTCGGCCCCGTCACGGAACCGTCCGTCGCGGATACGGCCGCACCAGGGGACCATCGGGAAGCAGCCGAACCGGTCGCCCTGGCGCAGCAGTTGGACGCCGCCGACCCGAAGTCCCCCGACCCGTGCGCCGTTTCCCGGCTGCAAGGTCACCTCCGCGTCGCCCGCGGTCAGTGTGATGTCTTCATGGCTCACGGGACGACACTACTGGGCGGCCGCTCAACGGCGTTTCCGCAGTGCCCTTCCCAGCACGATCGCCGACGCCAGGGCCACGGCCGCGGCCGGTGCCGCCCAGCGCAGGGG
>NZ_RSAJ01000067.1 GCF_003933965.1 Streptomyces sp. RP5T | reverse complement strand
CTCCTGGTCGGCGGCGACCCATGGGCGGTCGACCTCGGGCGCACCCTGCGGTCGGCCGGGCTGGAGGTGCTGATGTGGGCGGCCTCCGAGGAACAGCGCGCGCGTATCCGGGAAGCCGGACTGGAACTGGCGCCCGGAGAACTGCTCGCGGCGGCCACCGGACGTGGGTCCCGGCTGGAGGGCATCACCAGCGTCCTGCTCCTCACCGACGAGGACGACTTCAACACCCTCGCGTCGATGGTGCTGAGCAACGACGAGGAAATGCGGGTCTACCGCCTGGGACCACGCAGCGGCGACCACGGCGTCGTCGCCCCCTACGGCGGAGACGAGACCCTGCTCGCCCCGGGACTCACCCGTCTCGCCGTGGCCCAGCGGTACGCGCAGGGGGCCCGCATCGTGACGCGGCAGATCGACAGCGCGGACGGCACGCTCGCGACCGGTCACGACCTGCTGCTCCTGATCCGTCCGGGCGGCCGCCTGGTGCCCGCCGATGGCACGGACACGTCCGCCGCACCGCAGCCCGGTGACATCGCCGTCCTGCTCGGCCAGCCCCCGGGCCTTGCTGCCGACCGCACTCAGGTCCCCGGTTCCGCCTCTCCGTGAGACACCGGATCGCGTCTCGTTCAGCCGGTCCAAAGCCGTTCAGGTCAGACCGGAAGGCCGACCATCGACGAGCCCGGCCGATGGTCAGCTCCCGGGTCGTACCCAGACCGCCTCGACAGGGCGCCCGTCGTGGCTGGCTGTCGTCGGCTGCAGCTCGTGGCACTGCCGTGCCAGATGCAGCAGTCAGCCACGGTCGAGTTGCCGGCCCGCCGCCCCGGCACCTCTCCACGCAAAGGCCCCCTGAATTGTTCCTGCGCCAAGATGCGAAGTGCACGCGGACGGTGTCTCATCGAAGTGATGGATTCCGTTATGGACGACCGATCAGTCCATCGTGTCCTGCCCACGGAGTCCACTTGGGCCGCTGGTCCACTCTGACCAGCCGCCCCTCCAGTGGAGCATGTTCAGCGGCAGGTGAGTTGATGAGATACCGCAACGGGGGCGCATTAACCGCAGTGGTACTCGCCATCGCGATCAGCGCCTGTGGCAACAGTGACAGCGGTGACGGTGAGAGCAACAGTCCACCAGCAGCCTCATCGCAACCTACGGAAGAATTTACCTCACAGTACAGCCAGGAACCGTCTTCGGCCCCAGGAGGCGACTGGGGCGAGCAAGCCGAGGCTGTCTGCAGTGACCAGTATTCGAGCGCCGGAAGTCCGGAACAAGTGGGAGATCCGGCATCAGATGCGCAGATGGCCGCGGATTCCGCTTGGGCTGCGAATCTTCAGAACGCTACAGCCCAAGCATTGACTAATCTCGGAAATCCACCCCCCGAGGTACAGTCACTAATCGCGGATCTGCAGAATCAAGCATTGGTCAATGCAGATTTGATGAAACTCTACGATCAGGGGACCCTGGGCGGGGCTGCCTGGCAAAATGACCAAAATGCCATACAGCAGATCCAGCAACATGTCGCAGGCCTGGAAGCATCTCTCGGTACAAAATCGTGCACTGAGATAGCATCCAAATACGCACCTGCCTGAACGCGTAAATGGGCGGGCATCGCAGGCTTTTTCACGTGCCAGCTGAGGCGGTAGCCGTCTTCGAGTTCCTACCGGTCAGCAGGAAGCACACGTCAGAGACCCGAACCCGCCGCCTCACGCCGCCGCTTTCAAGAGGTCCGCCAGTACGTCGGGCCGTTCCAGGGCGACGAAGTGGCCGGCCTTCGGGATCTGCGTGAAGTCGGCGGTCGGCAGCAGCTTTCTGTTGGCCTCCCGGTCCGAGGGGCGGGACCAGTCCTTCTCGCCGTAGACGAGGTGGACGGGGGCCTTGACCTCGGGGTAGCGCCTGCGGGCCGTGATGAGGGTGGGCAGGGCCTGGTAGACGGCCCGGGCGACGGCCGGGTAGCCGGGGCGGCTGCCCACCTGGAGGAGTTCGTCGACGTAGTCCTCCCGCAGTGCGCTCCTGTCGCCGAGTCCGCCCCGCAGGATCGTGCGCAGGGCGGGCCTGGGCTCGACCCCGGCGACCACCGGGCCGACGCCGGGCAGGAGGACCGCGCCGACCACGGCCCGGGCGAGGAGGCTGGAGCGGGCGATGCCGCCGGGGAAGTCGTAGGTGTTGACCGCCACGACGCGCCGGACCCGTTCCGGGAGGTCGGCCGCGGTGGTCAGGGCGAGCACCGCCCCCATGGACTCCCCCACCAACGTCACGTCGCGCAGGTCGAGTTCGGTGAGGAGCCGTTCGACGCCCGCGCGCATGGCCGGCTCGTCGTACGAGGCACCGGGCACGATCTCGGAGTGGCCCATGCCCGGCAGGTCGAGGGCGTACACGGTGTACCGGTCCGTGATCAGCGGGATGAGCCGGCGGAAGTGCTCGGCCTGGGTGCGCACGGTGTGCAGCAGGACCAGGGGAGCACCAGTGCCCGCCTTGAGGTAGCGCAGGTTCCCCTCGTGGGCGCCGGATTGCTTGCGCGGCGCGATGGTGTGGGTGGTGGTCCCCGGGATGTGGATCGTGGGACCTGACTCGCGGCTGGACATCTCGCCGGCTCCTCGGGGGTGGGGGTCAGTTCGCCAGCTGGGCGTACAGCCCCGCCAGGTCGCCGGCGAGGCCCGCCTTGACCTGGCGGGAGATGTCGTCGGCGAGCACCTCGTACGCGCCGGTCTCGATGCCGTCCAGGGCGAGTACGGCCACGTCGCGCGGGTCGGACTTGGGCGCGTCGACGTCCGCGGTCAGGTCGGTGTCGACGTAGCCGACGTGCAGTCCGGTGACGGCGATGCCGCGCGGCTTGAGCTCCAGGCGCAGGGAGTTGGTCTGGGACCACAGGGCGGCCTTGGAGGCGCTGTAGGAGCCGCCGAGCGCGATCCAGGAGAGCACGGAGTGCACGTTGAGCAGGTGGCCGCCGCCGTTGCGCTCGATGACCGGGACGAAGGCCCGGGTGAGCTGGAGCGGGCCGTAGAAGTTGGTCTCGAACTCCCGGCGTACGTCGTCCACCGGGGAGTCGAGGAAGGACGCGCCGACCGAGGCGCCGGCGTTGTTGATCAGCACGGTGACGTCCTGCGCCTGTGCGGCGGCCGCCGCGACGGAGGCCGGGTCGGTGACCTCCAGCGCCACCGGCACCGCGTCGGGGTGCGTCACGCTGCGCGGGTCGCGGGCGGTGGCGTAGACCTTGGCGGCGCCGCGTGCGTACAGCTCCTCCACCAGCGCCTTGCCGATGCCCCGGCTGCCACCGGTGACGAAGACGTTCGCGCCCTTCAATGCGGTCATGACTCTCTCCATGGGACGAGTTGAAAACCGATCGGTTTCCACCAAGGTAAACCGATCGGTTTTCGAGCGCAAGCCCACCCGGGGCGGCGCGGTGCACGGGCCCGGGTCACCGGAGCCACCGCAGGCAACCGGCCCGGGTCACCCCGGAGTCACAGGTCCACGTCACCGCGGGGCGCCAGCGCCGTCCGTGCCAGGTCGCGCAGCCAGACGTGGGCGGGGTCGGTGTCGTAGCGCTGATGCCATGACAGATACACCGTGGCCGGGGGCAGTTCGAGCGGCAGCGGGAGCAGGGTGAGACCGAGATCCGTAGCCACCGCGCGTGCCGTCGACTCGGGGGCCGTGACGAGGAGGTCCGAGCCGCGCACGAACTCGAACGCGGCCCCCTCGCTGGGCGCGGTCGCCACCACCCGCCGGGTGAGGCCGAGCCTCGCGAGCGCGTCGTCGAGGCCGTTGCCGAGGCTTCCGCGGCGCGAGACGGTGATGTGCTCGGCCTCGGCGTACCGCGCGGCGGTGACGTGCTCGGCCCGGGTGAGCGGGTGCCCTCGCCGCACGACGACGACGTGCGGCGTCTCGGCCACCCGTTCCGCGCGGATGTCGGGCGCGCCCGGGCGGTTCGCGTTCGCCTCCAGGTCGATCTCGCCGCGCCGCAGGCCGGGGGTGTTGGTGCTCGACTCCGCGACGAAGCGCAGCCGCACGCCCGGCGCCTGCTCGCGTACGGCCGTGAGAAGCGCGGGGCCGCCGAGGGCGACGAGTGAGTCGTGCCAGCGAAGTGTGAAGGTGCGGTCGAGGGTCGCGAGGTCGAGTGCGCGGTTCGGGGCCAGCACGCCCCGGACCTGCTGCAACAGCTCGTGCACCTGCTCCCGGACGGCGATCGCGTACGGCGTCGGGGTCATCGTGCGCCCGGTGCGCACCAGGATCTGGTCCCCCGTCGTACGCCGGATCCGGCCGAGGCTCCGGCTCATCGCGGGGGCGGTGACATGCAGGCGCTCGGCGGCTCCCGTCACGCTGCCCTCCTCCAGGAGCGCGTCGAGGGCGGCGAGGAGGTTCAGATCCAGTTGCATGAGAGTCATCCTAGGCGTGCTTTACATGCACTTGCCGTTAATAGTGGCCGCTCCTACCTTCGAGATGCGGGTGCGGGAGTACGACGGTCCTCGCCGGGTCCGCCCCTTCATCCCCCCTCCTCAGATGGGAGCACCGCCATGCCCGAGTCGCTTCGGACCACCGGCGTCACCGCAACCGCCAGCCCCGCGTCCGACGCCGACCTGCTCGCGCAGACCGCCCTCGCCGTGCGCGCGGCGGGGTCGGTGCTGCGGGAGCGGTTCGGCGACGTGGTCCGCCACGAGACCCGCGACGGGCTGATGAGCGCGCTCGCCGCCAACGACGACGCGGTCCTCGACGTCCTGCGCCCCCGCCTCACCCTGCTGCGCCCCGACGCCCGCGTGGTGGAGGACGAACTCGCGGGCGGGGCCCTGCCCCCCGGCGAGTGGTGGGTACTCGATCCGGCCGAGGGCAACGTCAACCATCTGCACGCCCTGCCGGAGTGGGCGGTCACCGCCACACTGGTGCGCGACAACCGGCCGGTGCTCACCGCGGTCCACCTGCCGTTGACCGGGGAGACCTACACCGCGCTCGCCGGCGCCGGCGCCCACCTCGACGGCCGCCCGCTGCACGTGTCCCCCACCACGGACCTCGGCCTGAGCCTCGTGGCCACGAGCCAGGCCAGGCCGGACGAGGACGAGAAGGTCGTACGGCGGGTCGGCTCCTCGATCACCGCGATGCTCCTCGACGCGCTCGTGGTGCGAACGTCCGTGCCCGCCACCCTGCACCTGCTGAACGTGGCCGCGGGCCGGATCGACGCCTTCTGGCAGTTCGCCGGGGCCCGCGCGGACCTGCTTCCCGGGGCGCTGCTCGTCGCCGAGGCCGGCGGGCGGATATCCGACGCCGAGGGCCGCTCCTGGACCCCGGGGAGCGAGAGCTTCCTGGCCGCCGCGCCCGGTGTGCACACGGCGGCTGTCACCACGCTCTCCCGCTGACTCCACGCGAGCCGGGGACCACCCACATCGGAAGGACCGCATCAGCATGACCATGATCGCCGTACTCGGAAACGGCCGCGTCGGCGGCGGCCTCGCCCTGGCCCTCACCCGGGCCGGGCACGAGGTGACCGTGGCGGACCGCTCACCGGGATCCGCCGCCGACGCCGCCCGGACAGCGCGGGTCGTCATCAACGCCACCCCGGGCGCCGGCTCGGTGGAACGGCTCGTCGCGCTGCGCGAGGAACTGCGCGGCAAGATCCTCGTGGACGTCTCCAACGCCACCGTCGACGGGCCGGACGGGCTGCCCGCCGAACTGCTCCACCCCGGTTCGAGCCTCGCGGAGCTGCTCCAGGAAGCCCTCCCGGACACGCGCGTCGTCAAGACGCTCAACACGATGCTGCACACGGTGATGACCGCGCCCGCCGCGCTCTCGCAGACACCGACCGCCTTCCTCTCCGGCCAGGACCCGCAGGCCAAGGAGGTCGTACGCGGGCTGCTCGCCGACCTCGGCTGGCAGCGGGAGTGGGTCACGGACCTCGGAGGGATCGAGACCGCGCGGGCCACCGAGGCCGCGGTCCTCTTCGTGCCCCACGTGATCCGGTCCAGCGGATTCGCGCCCTTCGCCGTCTCGATCACACGCTGATACCGTCACCGGCGTGAACCGACCGGGCGTAAACCGATCGGGCGTAAACCGATCGGTTTTCAACGGGGCGGAATCGAGTTAACCTCGCCCTATGACCACCGAGGCGAAGTCCAGCTCCCGAGACCGGCTGCTGGAGGCAGTGGCGACGCTCACCTACCGGGACGGCGTCAACATCGGCGTCGACGCGCTGTGCAAGGCGGCGGGCGTCTCGAAGCGCTCCATGTACCAGCTGTTCGAGAGCAAGGACGAACTGCTCGCGACGAGCCTGAAGGAACAGGCCGCCTCCTATGTGACGACACTCCTGCCCGCGGCGGACGACGGCCGGTCACCGCGTGAGCGGATCCTGTACGTCTTCGAGCGGGTGGAAGTGCAGGCGGGCGCACCCGACTTCCAGGGCTGCCCCTACCTCGCCGTACAGATCGAGCTCAAGGACCAAAGCCACCCCGCGAGCCGGGTCGCCCATCAGGTCAAGGCGGACCTGACCGCCTTCTTCCGCGCCGAGGCCGAACAGGGCGGCGCGAGCGACCCCGACCTGCTGGCCCGGCAGCTCAGCCTGGTCTTCGACGGCGCCAGCGCCCGCGCGGGCATCCACGCCGACCACCTCACCGGGCTCGTCGCCCCCACGGTGACCACCCTGCTGGACGCGGCGGGCATGCGCTGACACGTCGTCCGACCAGCAGCACATCCTCCGCCGGAGGTACGAGGACGCGCGGGACAGGCCGGCGTCGACCAGCCTCGTCACGCCGTCCGCCACGAGGCCCTACGGCTGGGGCAGCGGGGCCATCCCGCCACCGTCCACCGGAGCCCCGACCGCTCACCGTCGCCGTACCGTGACCGGTGCCGGGACCGGGACCGGTGCCCGCCGTAGCCGAGGAGTCCCGCACCGGTGGCGAGCTTGACGGCGGACGCGGCGGTGGAGGGCCGGAGGCGGGCGGTTCGGCCGTCGGTGGTGAGCGGTACGGCGGCCAGGACCACCTCGAAGCAGGCGAGCCGGGCGTGGACGGCGATCGCGAGGCCGGTGACCGCCGGGGCAAGCGCGGGCACGGGTGCCCGGCCGCCGGGCGGCTCCCGCTCACCGCCCGCCTCCGCATCACTTCGTGCCGGTTTCCTGACCCGTTCGGCTCTGCGGCGTACACCTGCCGGGCAATGCGGTCGCGGTGGCGGCACCCTGGCAGTATGCAGCCAGGGACAGGGGCCGGAGACAAGCGCCCGGGCCGTCCGTCACGCCGGGCGGTGCTGCGGGAGCGGGCCGCCTCGGCAGGGGACCGGCTGCTGGAGCGGCGGGCCAGGACCGAGGACCGGTTTCCGGTGATCACGCGCCTGCTGTCGCAGCTGATCTCGGTGAACGTGTTCGACTCGGCGACCCGGCTGGCCGCACAGACCTTCCTCACCGCTGTGCCCCTGCTGTTCGTGGTGGCCTCCATCGCCCCGCAGTGGCTGCGCGACCAGTTCGTCACGTCCCTGCACGACGCCTTCGGACTGACCGGCAGCTCCAACGCCGAACTGAACAAGGTCCTCAAGGGCACCGACGACCCGTCCGAGGAACTGCGGCAGACCACCGGCATCGTCGGCGGGCTGATGGTGCTGCTCTCGGCCACCGCGTGCAGCCGTGCCATGCAACGGCTGTGCCAGCGCGCCTGGAGCCTGCCCAAGGCGAGCGCCCGGGTGGCGGCCTGGCGTTGGATCGCCTGGCTCGCGACCTGGCTGGTGATGTTCGCCGTACAGGGGTCCCTGCGCAACGGATTCGGCCTCGGCCTGTGGCTCGGTGTGCCGCTGCTGCTGGCCTCGGAGGTCGGCATCTGGTGGTGGACGCAGCATCTGCTGCTGGTCGCGCGCGTGCCCTGGCGGCCGCTGCTGCCGGGTGCGCTGCTGGCCGGAACGGCCCTGGCCGTCCTCACCGCCACCGCGTCGCTGTACGTACCCCGGGCCCTCAACCTCAGCCTGGCGAAGTACGGTTCGCTCGGGGCCGTCTTCACCCTGCTGTCCTGGCTCATCACACTCTGCGTGGTCGTCACGCTGTGCCTCACGGCCGGCGCCGTCATCGCCCGCGAGCCCTGGGCCGTCCGCCTTCTGGGTTCCCCGAGACCACCGGGCCCGTCGTCCGGCGGCCCGTCGCAGGGATGACCCGTCGGCTCAGTGGGCCGTCCGGTCGGTTGTCCGCTCGGCCGGCCGCCCGACGGGCGCCACAAGCTCCGGACCGGGCGGCAGCCGCTGGACGAGCACGAAGGAGAGCACCGCCGCCAGCACGACCAGCGCCACCGTGTCCACGTTGCCCAGCAGGAGCACGACCAGGACGACGCCGCTCACGGGCAGCCTCAGGGCCGCGGTCACCGAGGCCGCCATCCCGACCGCCATCGCCGGGACCAGCCCCAGGCCGGGCAGCGGTGCCAGCAGCACCCCGGCCGCCCCGCCCAGGAACAGGGAGGGGAAGACGGGGCCGCCGCGCAGGCTGCCCAGGCACAACGCGTACGCCAGGCCCTTGAAGACCAGCACCGCGATCAGGGCGCCCACCGGCCAGGCGTGCGGGTTCTGCGCCAGGTCGGCGAGGGCGGCCTCGCCCGACAGGGCAGCGTCGGCGGGCGAGCGGTCCGTGATGACGGCGTAGAGGGTGATGCAGACAGCCGCGGCCAGGGCGCAGAGCGTGGTGTTGCGTACCGTGCGGGTCGCCACGAAGCGCGCCGCGAAGCGTCCGCCCACGAAGGCCCAGTGGACGAGGAAGGCGACGGCGGGCGCCAGTACCGGCACCCACAGCACGTCCGCCCCGTCGAGCGGCGGCGGTTTGGGCAGACCGATGTCCAGGCTCCCCGTCTCGAAGCCGGTCCAGTTCACGAACCCGGTGAAGATCAGGTCCCCCACCCCGCTGGCCAGCAGCGCCGGCAGCATCACCGCGAACAGCTGCGGGCCGCCCACCCCGGCCACCTCGATCAGCAGGACCGCGCCCACGATCGGATTCCCGAAGAGCGCGGAGATGGCGGCCGCCGCCCCGGCCGCGCCGAGCAGCGCCGTGCTCGCCTCGGTCTCCGGGGCCCGCGCCAGGTTCGCGAAGAGCAGCGCCAGCCCACCGCCCAACGCGATCAGCGGCGCCTCGGGTCCCAGCACGGCGCCGAGCGGCAGGCCGACCAGAGCGGCGATCAGGACGCCCGGCAGCGCCTGCCTCGTGATGCCGCCCGAGTGCAGGCCCCCCGCGGCCACATGCCCGCCCCGGCCCGGAAACCGCGCGACCACCACGCCGACCACGAGACCGGCCGGCGTGAGCAGGGGCAGCGCCCACCACCAGGGAGCCTGTTTCCAGCCGAGGTCCTTGGGCCAGTCCGTCCAGATCAGCCGCTCCAGCTCATGGGTCGCCACCAGGAACCAGAAGGCGATCAGCGCGACCGGAACACCGATCAGACCGCTGAAGACGAGGGCCTTGCGGTACTCGGGCCGGCCCAGCATGGTGCGCAGCAGGTCGGCTTCCGGAGGCTGGCTCCGCGCCGCGGGGCCGGAGCCGCTCTCCGACGTCGTTCCGGCGATGGGTCCTCCCGGGTTCGGTGCCCCGCGACGGGGCGCGTCGGCTGGGACAGCGCATGACCTGTCGGTCGGCTCAGGCGGCCTGCGCCCCCAGCCTTCCGGCGGCGATGGCGTCGACGAGTGCCTGGTGGTCGCGTTCGTTCTGGTCGGCGTAGCGCTCGGCGAAGGTCACCAGCGCCCGGTCGAAGGAGTCGCCGCCGCCCAGGTAGGCGGCGATGGCGATGCGGTCGCCGGACCTGGCGTGGGCGCGGGCCAGCGTCACCCCGCACAGGGCGCCGAAGGTCCGCATGCCCCGCGGCACCATGTCCTCGGCCACGGCGACCCACTTCCAGTCCCGCAGCTGCCGTACGTAGAAGTCCCGGCGCCGGCCGTCGAGTCCCTCGACCCGCTCCCAGCCCAAGAAGATGTCGCTGGTGGCCTGCATCAGCCGCTGCCCGGCCACGACCCGCTCGCCCTGGGTGGGGTACGCGGTGGGCCCGACGTGCTGGGCGAGCACCGACTCGTCGGCCTCCTTCGCCTGGAGGAACAGGGGGTCCTCGTCGTCCCGCCCGAGCAGGAGCACGATCCAGCAGCGGGTGCCGACGCTGCCGACCCCGACGACCTTGCGGGCCATGTCGGCCACCCGGTACTGCTCCAGCAGGAACCGCCGGTCCGACTGCAGGGACTTGCCGTAGCGCTCGATCAACCGGGTGATCTGCTGCTCCAGTTGGCTGCGCCGGTCGTCCGGCAGGAGCTCCTCCAGGCGGGTGATGAGCGGCGGGTCGGGGGCGATGCGGCGCTTGCCGTCGACGACGACGGTGAGTTTCTCGAAGACCTGGAGGGTGTCGTGGGAGCGCGCCTTGGCCACGGCCCGCGTCCAGCGCTCGCGGCCGCGCGCGGAGACGTCCTCCCCGAACCGCTCCGCGACCCACTTCTCGTCGAACTGGGCGTACCAGACGGCCAGGTTGCCGGCCCCGGCGAAGACACGCATGTTCTCGCGGTACGACCGCACGGTGGCCCGTACGATCGCGGCCCGCTCCTTGGTGCTGAAGCCGTTCGCGCGGCCTGCGATGACGAGGCTGGCGGCCAGGCGCTTGACGTCCCACTCCCAGGGGCCCGGCAGCGTCTCGTCGAAGTCGTTGATGTCGAACATCAGGCGGCGCTCGGGTGAGGCCAGCAGCCGGAAGTTCAGCATGTGGGCGTCGCCGCACAGTTGGGTGCGGAAGCCCGTCCTCGGCGTGTGCGCGAGGTCCGACGCCATGATGGCGGCCGCTCCCCGGTAGAAGCGGAACGGCGACTCGGACATGCGCCCGTAGCGGACCGGTACCAGCTCGGGCAGCCGGGCCGCCGACTGCTTCCCGATGATCTCGAGCGGGTCCGGTCGCTTGGGTCCCGGATCGAACTCGGCGTGGCTGGAGCGCGGGACGGCGGCCCGCGCGGCCTTGCCGAGCGCGGCCCGCTCCCGCGGGGTGCGGTGCCGCAGCTCGCGGCCGTCCAGGTGGTTCTCGGTCATGGCAGCGGCTCCCGGGGATGGCCGCCTCCGCGCGCACGGGGACGACAGGCCGTCAGTTGGGGGATGTCCGCTCCGAGCCGCCCGCCGGCGGGGGCCGTGTCGTGGCCGGTGCCGCGACCGGTGCAGGCGGTCACCGGTGCTAGCGCCCGGGTCCCGGAGCGTGCTCCCGTCCTCGCCGTGGTCGCGGTCCTGCGCCTGCGGGACGGCCGGCTCACGGGGCTTCCGCCTTCAACGTATCCCCAAAGGAGGCACCCGGCGAGCCGAGTCAGTGCGCGGCGGCGGCCCCGGCGTCGGGGCCGGAGGGCGGGGCGGAGGAAGGGGTGGAGGAAGGGGCGGAGGTGTCGTGGTCGAGGAACTCGCGGATCCCGAGGGCCACCAGGGTGATCACGGCCGTCCACACCACGACCGCGGTGGTGGGGTAGGTCCAGGTGAACAGGACGATCGCCGCGACCACCAGGATGACCACCCCGATCCAGCGCTTGAAGCGGTGGACGAACCGCCCGACCGCCCCGAGCCGCAGGCCCGCCGAGGTCGTCACGTCGCGCAGCGCGCCGATGCTCCGGCTGCAGCCGGTGCGGGTGACGACGGCGATCCGGGACGGGCCTGCCAGGAAGGCGCCGGCCGCCGTGAACAGGGCGACCGCGGCGAGGGCGCGGATACCGGCCCGCAGGAACTTGACCAGGGCGTCGTACACGGATCCGGCGGCGGACTGGGACACGTCGGCCGGCAGATGGTTGAGGTAGACGTCGCGGAAGACGGTCAGACCGATGCCGAGGACGAGCATGGCGGCGAACACCGCCAGGGCGGCCCCGATCAACGCGTGCCGGCGGTTGAAGGCCACGTACACCCCCGCGGCCGCGACCAGGAGCGCGATGAGGGGCAGCCAGCCGCCGAGGATCTCCAGCACTCGCACATAGGACCTGATCTTGCCGATGTCCTTCGACGCGAACACCACGAAGTCCGTGTGGACGGCCGGGATCTTGGCGGCGGGCGCGAAGCCCGCGGCGACCAGCTGGTCCTTGACCTGGGCGACGATCGGGCCGAGGTCCACGACGACCTCGTTGTTCTTCAGCTTGACCGTGGCGTCGGACTGGCCGGTCAGGGCCTTGTCCAGCGCCGTGTGCGCCCTGCGGTTGGCGTTCACCCAGACCTTCTCGAAGGCGCTGCTGGTGACGACCCGCTCCACCGTGGTGCTGACCAGTTGCTTGAGGCCGCTCTCGATCGGGCCGTCCAGGTTGCCGATCAGCTTGGCCACCTCTGGGGGAACGCCCTTCGCCGCGGCCGCGTCGGTGAGCTGCTTGACCAGCGCGTCCACGTCGATCTGGGCGAGTACGGCGTCGGTGATCCGGTTGGTGGCCGCCTTCTGCACGTCCGGGTCACTGGCCAGCGGGCCGACGGTGTCGACGTAGCGGTTCGTGTCCTGGACGATGCTGTTCGCCCACACGGCGACGACGGACAGCATCGCCAGGAGTGCGGCGAGCAGGATCAGCACGACCGAGCCGAAGGAGCGGAACGGGTGGTGGCGAGGTGTCCCGGCACTCTCCAGGGCGTTGACCCGCTTTCGCAGTTCGGCCAGTTCGCCGCGCTCTTCGACCGAGAGCTGTTCGTCACCGCTAGCGCTCATGGGCACCAGCAGAGCTGTCCCCCGCGCGGCGCGCGACCCGGGCGAACCAGGCGGGTGAACCGCTCACCGACGTGCGACGGCCGTGCTCCGGTGATGCAATGGGGTGAGGAGGGCTCCGGGGGGCGATGCGTCGGGGAGTACCGGGGGCGACAGCCGCCAGGGGGACGACAGCCGCGAGCACCCAGAGGTGACGCCGTGAGCGACGAATTCGAAGACGTGGGCCCGATCGACTACCTGGTCGTCGAGTTCCCCGGCAACCGCATGACGGGTGAGGGCCTGCCCATCCTCGTCGATCTCGTGGACCGCGGGCTCATCCGCATCCTGGACCTGGTGTTCGTCAGGAAGGACGAGGACGGCTCGGTGGCCGGCCTGGAGATCGCCGACTTCACCGGTGGCGGCGAGCTCGACCTCACCGTCTTCGAGGGGGCGTCGTCGGGACTGCTCGGCCAGGACGACATCGACGAGGCCGCCAAGGCGCTGGAGCCCGGCTGTTCCGCGGGCATCCTGCTCTACGAGAACCGGTGGGCCGCGCCCTTCGCCGCCGCCCTGCGCCGCGGCGGGGCCCGGATGGTCGCCTCCGGGCGGATCCCGGTGCCCGAGTTCGTCGCCGCCCTCGACGCGGCCGACGCCACTCGCTGACCCAGGCCCCAGGACCCAGAAGGGAACAGTCATGCCAGGTCTCCTCCGCGGGGTCGCGCGCACCGCCGTCGTAGCCGGCACGGCGACCGCCGTCTCGAACCGTGTGTCCCGCCGCCAGCAGGGACGCTGGGCGGCACAACAGGAATCCCAGGCGCCCGCGCCCCCCGCGGCGTCCCGCGCCGAGGCGCCTGCTGCTCCGCCGGCCCCCGACATGAGCAGCAAGATCGAGCAGCTGAAGCAGCTCGGCGAGCTGAAGACGCAAGGTGTGCTCAGCGAGGCCGAGTTCGAGGAGCAGAAGCGCAGGCTCCTCGCGACGTGAGCCGGCCTCCCCGCGGCGTGGGGAGACCGGCACCGTTCGCGGCCGGGGCCGCGCGACGCTACTTGGGGTCGCGGTCGAACACGGACCTGGACCAGACGTAGCCGAGCACCGCGAGGCCGAGGCACCAGGCGACGGCGATCCAGCCGTTGTTGCCGATCTCGGTGCCGAGGAGCAGTCCGCGCAGGGTCTCGATGGCCGGGGTGAAGGGCTGGTACCGCGCGATCGGCTGGAACCAGCCCGGCATCGCGTCGACCGGCACGAAGGCGCTGGAGATGAGCGGCAGGATCATCAGCGGCAGGGCGTTGTTGCTGGCGGCCTCGGCGTTGGGGCTGATCAGGCCCATGCCGACGGCGATCCAGGTGAGGGCCAGGGCGACGAGGGACAGGAGTCCGAGCGCCAGGACCCACTCCAGGGCGGTGGCGTTCGTGGAGCGGAACCCGATGGCCACGGCCACGGCCCCGACGAGGACCACGCTCGCCACGCACTGGAGCACGCTGCCGACGACGTGCCCGATGAGCACCGACCCGCGGTGGATCGCCAGCGTGCGGAAGCGGGCGATGATGCCCTCGGTCATGTCCATGGAGACGGACACGGCGGTGCCGATCGCGGTGCCGCCGATGGTCAGCATCAGGATGCCGGGGACCAGGTAGGCCAGGTACGCGGAGCGGCCGCCACCGCCGCCCCCGAGACCGGCGCTCATGGTGTCGCCGAAGATGTAGACGAAGAGCAGGAGCAGCATGACCGGGGTGAGCAGCAGGTTCAGGGTGAGCGAGGGGTAGCGCCGGGCATGCAGGAGGTTGCGGCGCAGCATCGTGGACGAGTCGCGCACGGCGAGGGCGAGGGTGCTCATCGGACAGGCTCCTTGGTCTGGTCGGTGCCGCCGGTCAGGGCGAAGAAGACGTCGTCGAGGTCGGGGGTGTGCGTGGCCAGTTCGTCGGCCTCGATGCCGGCCGCGTCGAGGCGGTCCAGTACGGCCCGCAGTTCGCGCTGGCTGCCGTCGCTGGGCAGTCGCAGGGTGAGGGCCTCGTCGTCCCGGGTGGCAGCGCCGAGCGTGAGGACCGCGCTCTCGTAGGCGGCGGGGTCGGAGAAGCGCAGCCGGACGTGTCCGCCGGGGACGATCCGCTTGAGTTCGGCGGGGCTGCCCTCGGCGACGATCCGCCCGCCGTGCAACACCGCGATGCGGTCGGCGAGTTCGTCGGCCTCCTCCAGGTACTGGGTGGTGAGGAAGACGGTGACGCCGTCGGCGACCAGTTCCCTGATGATCTGCCACATGTTGTGCCGGGCGCGCGGGTCCAGTCCGGTGGTCGGTTCGTCGAGGAAGATGATCCGGGGGCTGCCGACCAGGGTCATGGCGATGTCCAGGCGGCGCTTCATGCCGCCGGAGTAGGTGGAGGCGGGCTTCTTCGCCGCCTCGGTGAGGTCGAAGCGCTCCAGCAGTTCGGCGCCGACCCTGCGGCCCTCGCGCCTGGGGAGGTGGTGCAGGTCGGCCATGAGGAGCATGTTCTCCTCGCCGGTGATCAGCCCGTCCACCGCGGAGAACTGCCCGGTGACTCCGATCGCGGCCCGCACGCCCTGCGGATCGGCGGCCAGGTCGTGGCCGCCGACCTGGGCCTGCCCGCCGTCGGCGGAGATGAGGGTGGACAGGATCTTCACGGCGGTGGTCTTGCCCGCGCCGTTCGGACCGAGCAGGGAGAAGACCGACCCGGTGGGGATGCGCAGGTCGATGCCGTCGAGGACGACTTTGTCGCCGTAGGCCTTGCGCAGGCCGGTGGTGGAGACGGCCGGCGGGGAACCGGGCACATCAGATGTGGACGTGGACATGACAGAGGCAGGCATGAGGCCCTCCCGTTCGTGGGCGTTGGTGGGCGTTCGTTCGCTGAAGCGGTGGGTGGCAGACCGGACCGGTGGAGAGCGCGGCGCTCAGGCCTTGGCGCGGAAGACGTCGATGTTGCCCCAGTTGGTGCGGGCGCGGACCTTGACCGTGTCCTCGGACTCCTCCGGGGCCTCGGACGCGGTGAGCGTGTTGCGCACCAGGCCGCGGTGGGAGCTGACATCCAGCCAGGCGGCGGTGCCCTCGCGGACACCGATCTCGATGGGACCGTTGGAGGTCTCCAACTGGACCTCACCGCGGACGACTTCACCGACCCGGAGGACGCCGTTGGTGGAGGTCCCGGTGACCGACGCCTCGGCGCACGCGATGTCGATGGCACCGTTGGCGCCGCTCACGCGCAGCTCGCCGAGGACGGCGCCGACGTTCGTGTTGCCGTTCGAGTTCTTCAGGACGGCGGGGCCCTCGACGGTGCCGACGCGCAGATTGCCGGAGCTGGTGGTGATCTCGGCCCTGCCCTCGACCCGGTCGACGACGATCGAGCCGTGGGAGGCGGTCAGTTCGACCGGCCCGGTGGTGTCGAGGCGGACGTCACCGACGGAGGTCTTCACACGGACCGCGCCGAGCCGGCCCTCGCCGAGCACCTGCGCCCAGGCACCGGTCACCTCGACGCGCGACCCGGCGGGCAGGTCGACGCTCACGTCGACGACGCCGGAGGGTCCGATGATGCGGCGCTCCTTCGTCCTGACGGTCAGGACGCCGCCCGCGCAGGTGACCTCGGTCTGCTCGGCGGCCCGTACGTCCTTGTCCCGCTCCGGGTCGCGCGGCCGTACCTCGACGACGGTGTCGAGGCGGTCCCCGGCGGTGATCCGGAGGGAACCCGCGGCCACGTGGGCGTTGACCGCGATCGGTTCGGGGGTGTCGAAAGAAGGCATGGCTGTCCCGTCCTCTTGAGTCCTTGGGGCGTCCCCGCTGGTGGGACGTGGTGCGCTGGATTGCTCCGGGATGCGGGCGCGGGCGCGACTGGCTAGCGCACCCAGCCCGTGAAGCTCTGTCCGACGTTCTGGACCTTGGCCTGCGGACGGGGCCCCGGGCCGCCGTCGACCGCGGCGGACACGGCACGCACCAGCCACGCGTTGACCGACAGCCCCTCGCGGGCCGCCGCCTCCTCGGCGCGCGTCTTGAGGTGGGCCGGCAGCCGCAGGTTGATGCGCGCGGTGCCGCCCTCGTCGCCGTCGGCCGGGGCCCTGGGCGGTTCGAGGGGTGCGGTCGGTGCCGCGGGGGCGCCGCCCTCGGCGGGGGGCAGCGTCACCACGAAGTCGGGGTCGAGTCCGCGCAGCCGCACGTCGACCGAGCCGGGGGCGAGTTCACGGGTGATCTCGTCCATCGCGGCGGAGAGCACGTTGAGCATGACCAGCCGGGTGGCCGACTCCAGCGGAGCGGTCAGCCTCTCGGCCAGCTCACGGGCTTCGTCGCCTCCGGCTTCGGCAGCCACCGCTAGTTCGCGGCGGAGGTTGTCGACATACGGGGTGAGGTCCATGTCGCCATCATGGCACCACTTTGGCACCAACCGCAAGCCATAAGAGTGCCGGACAAGACGGAGGGGACACAGACACCCTCTCACCTGCGGAAACGAAATTGGCACCGCGCGGCACCATCGGGTGCCATGCGGTGCCAACCAGTGCCATGCGGTGCCAGACGATCGCTTCAACGAACCGTCAGGGGCCTGTGGACTACCTGCGGGCCGGGCGGTGGATGCCCGCCCGCTTCGCCTTCTCCCTGCGCTCCGGTCCGGCGTTGGTCCGGTCCTCCTCCTGGGCCCTCCAGTCCCGGGGCTGGAGGAAGAGGAGTTCACCGCCGCCCGGCACGATCATCGCGCCGCCGAAGGGTTCGTCGCCGGCGAACCAGACGCCGTCGGTGATGCCGACAGGCCAGCGGCCACGCCACGCCGCGTCCTTCGCGCGGAGGGTGAAGGGGGTGCCCTTCTGATCTCCGAGGCGCAGGTAGAGCGTGTGGGTCGACTCCATCCCGATCTTCTCGACAGGGGTGCGGAATTCGAGCGGATAGGCCCGCAACACCCGTCGGCACTTCGACACGTCGATCACGCGACCGCCGAGGAGGATCAGTGTCCATACGGCGCCGAGCATGCCGACGATGCCCAGCGGCAGCAGATAGTCGAGCTGGAATACGTACAGCTGGACCCACAGCACAACGAACACCGGGAAGAACTTGAGGAACTTCTTCAGTGCCACGCGGTAGTGGTATCGCACCGCACCGCGGTAGTCCGATCCGTCGGTCGGGTACGGCGCGGGCGGAGTGTTCGACTCCAGACCGTCTTTCCATCGCTCTGGCACTGTCATCCGAACGGGCTCCTTCCGTACGGGCCGGGCACGTCGCCCACCGGGTCGGGTTCCGGGGCCGCCGGGTCGTCGAACGTCACCGTGCGCGCGATGCCGAGCAGCACCCCGCGGTAGTCGTCAGCGAGCTCCACCGACGCGGTGACCAACTGCACGGTGATGATCGACGAGGTGCGAGGCACCGGAATCGCCACGGTGCCCTGCCAGACGGTCCCCAGCCCGGGTCCCTCCTGTCCCTCGGGGGGAGCGGTGGGCGCGACCGTGGTCCGCTCCGTCTCCAGCAGGTATCCGGTGCCCACGGGCAACTCCACGGGCACAATGCCGTTGTCCGCGCCGGTGCCCATCATCTGGAGGAGCACCGCATCGGGGTTGGCTCCCGAGGTGGGGACGGTGGAGACCGTCAGGACGGACAGCGTCGCTCCGCCGTGCTCGTCCGGGTGCATGCCGAGCGCACACCCCATGACGTCCTGGCTCCGCAGCATCGTCAGGACGAAGGCGTACAGCCGGAACACCTGGTCGGCGCGGTCCCGAACGTCGTCGGGAAGTGTCCTGATCTGCCGGGCCACCTCCTGAATTCCCTCGGGTGACGGCTGGAGGTCCAGCTGGAGGTATCCATGGGGCAGCCCGTACCAGAAGTCCGGCTTCGGCTCGGCCGCCACCGTGTCAAGGAACTCCTTCACAGGCGGACTCCGCTCATCAATTCGCTGAAGCCGAGGAGCAGGTCACTCGCTCCGCCCTTCAGACCGGTGGAGGCAGCTAGACCCTTGGTGACCTCGGACGCGTCGTGTCCGGGACCGTTCTTCGGAAACACATCCAGGCTTTCCAAGGACGACGCCATGTTCGCCGCCACGTTGACGCCATTGATGCCGTACTGGAGCGCTCCGGTGGCAGGGGAGGTCGCCACATCGAGAGCCTTGTAGCTGAAGACGGGCACGATTTCCTTGCCGAACGTGCCCAGCTTCGAGCCCAGCGACAAGACCTCGCCTCCCTCCCGGGCGACCGCCGCCGCGAGAGCAGCCTCGCTGCCTGCCTTGGCGAGGGCGCCGACGCCGGGGACCATGCCAAGGCCGTCACCGACCAGCGAGGCCATGGCGAACGCGCCTTCCTTGAACCCGTACTTGCCCGTCAGCGCATCCCTGAAGTCCTCGCTCGCCAGGTTCTTCGCCATGGACACCACGCTCGCCGCGACCGCGATGCCCGCGAAGACGGGGGCCAGCGGTGTCGGGAGCAGGGCCAGCAGTCCCGCGATGGCGCCGATGGTTCCGGCGTGCTCCACGAGGAACTCACCGACCGCCTTGAGGCCTTCGCCGATGGCACTGAGGGCCTTGTCGAACCACCCCGGCTCCTTGGGGGCGAGCTTGTCGTCGGCCTCGTCGAGGCTGCGCGCGACGGTCTCGGCCGCGTCGGTGTGGGTGCCCTCCAGCTCCTTCGCCTTCGCGATGACGTCGTTGTAGGCGGTGTTGGCCTTGTTGAGGTGAGTGGTGGCCTCGTTCAGTTCGCGTTCGGCGGCGCGCAGGCGCTCCGTCGCGGCATCCGCCTCCGCCTGGCTGGGATACTCCTTGCCGGCGAGCTTGAGGTCCGGGTTCTCCTTGGCCTGGTCGTAGCGGCTGCGGGCCTTGTCGGCGTCGGCCTTGTTCTCGCGCGCGGCGTCGTCGTACTTCTTGGCCAGGTCGCGGTGGGAGGTCAGTTCGCCCTGCCACTTGCCCAGGGCCGCGGCGGCTTTGCCGAGCGAGTTCCCGGCGTTCATCATGGCGGTCTTGAGGTCGCCGTCCAGGGTGTCCCGGAACGCACTCGCCGCGTCGCCCTGCCAGCTGGAGCTCGCGCCGAGCAGGTACTCGATCTGGCGGTGGCAGTTGTCGAGCGTCTCCGCCGCTGCCTTCACCTTGCCGTGGAGGGAGGTGACCTGCTCGGGTATCCCGGGTACCGGGTTCCAGCCGAGGCTCGGGTAGGGGTTGTCGGCCACCGGTCACTTCCCCCCGGTGTTCGCGGCGTTGGTCTCTTCCATCTTCTTGAGGGCCTGCGAGAGGTTCTCCTCGAACTGCTTGTAGCTCAGCGCGGTCTTCTCCACGCCGTCGTCGACCGCCTTGATCATGTCCTTCAGCTGGCCGGTCCCGTACTTCCATCTGTTCTGGAAGGTCTCGCACGCCTCGTCCAGCCGCGGCGTTCCGATCTGGTCGGCGCTCACGGCGGACAGCGCTCTGCGCGCCTCCTCCAGGTCGGTGACCGACTGTTTCAACACCCGGCCGAAAGAGTTCAATTGACTCAGGTCGACCTTGAATTCATCCGCCATGCGGCGACCCCCTTCGTCGATTGCGGAACAGAACAGATGTTCCCGCTACGCCGTCGGCGCGCCACCAGACTAAAGGACGGGCAAAGACGTGCCGCGTTCCCCCTGCGAACCTGCAACGCCTCTGCACAGGCCCCGACCGGAGTCCGCCCCTCCGGACCGCCGGCCCGGGCTCCCGCCCCTCGCGGCCGGTCGGCGACCGCCCGCCTCGTCGCTCCTCACCTGCGCGGTCCCGCCTCTCACCGGCGCAGTTCCGGCCGGGACCGTGTGGCCGTCGGGGTGGGCTCGGGGCCGTCGGCGCGCAACGGGTCGCGTCCGGGCTTCGACGGGTCGGCGACCGCCGCCCCCTTCTTGTGGTGCCGGGGCACGACGTCCTGGGGGAAGGTCAGCTGCTGGTTCATCCACTGCAGGGCGGGGGGCATCTCCTGCACCCAGGTCGGGAAGTTGTGGCTGCCGTGCTCGGGCAGGATCGAGGCGACCCGCATGGGCGCCCTGACGGCCTTGATGAACGCCTGCGTCTGCGGATAGCCGCGTTCGCCGTGCTTGCTCTCGGCCACCAGGACGGAGACCTGCGGGGCGGGCAGGTGCTTGAGCCGCCACATCAGGTCGTGGCCGTTGATCCGGTCGGTGCGGCCTGGGCCGCTGCCGAAGAGGTTGCCGGTGGTCGGGTCGTCCTTGACCCGGTAGTCGGGCGAGAGGGCGGCGGCCGTGGTGTACACGTCCGGGTCGCGCATGGTCAGCTGCAGGGCGCAGCTGCCGCCGGAGGAGTAGCCCATGACACCCCAGGCGCTGGCGTCGTGGCCGACCCGGTAGGCGGACTTCAGGGCGTCGGGGAGGTCCTTGGCCAGGAAGGTCTCGGTCTGCGGTCCGCCCGGCACGTCCACGCACTCGGTGTCGCGCGGCGGGGCGATCGTCGGCCGGATCATCACCATGACGGTCGGCTGCATCCGGCCGCTCTTCTGCAGTGCCCCGGCCGTCTGCGAGACCCGCAGGTGCTGCGCGAGGTTGAAGATGCTGCCCGGGTAGCCGCTGAGCGCGACGATCACCGGGAAGCGCTGGCGCTGGTACGCCTTCTGGAAGTACTGCGGCGGCAGGTAGACGAACGCCGGGTCGACCACACCCGTGCGGCGGCCGATGACCTTCACGGACTCCACCCGGCCGGTGACCGCGGCAGGCCCGGTGGGCAGTCCGCTGACCCGGCTGAGCTGCTCGTCGCCGGCGGGCTGCACCAGCGCCCCCCGTACGGAGACGCCGTTCACCGAGCCGGCGCCGCCGAGGTCCCCCGCCTGGGTCACCCCGACGGGGGCCGTCTCGACGCGGCCGAAGAGTTCGCCCCACGAGCCGAAGAACTGGTACGACGAGTTCAGCCAGCACGCGAACGCGGCGAGGATCACCACCTGGGTCACCCCGAGGGCCGCCAGGCGTGCGAGCACCTGCGTCAGCCCCTGCCGGGCGAAACGTGGCCACCACCGGACCAGCAGTGCCACACACACGGCGGCCAGGGCCGCCATCACGTACACGGTCGTCTCGCTGGTCAGACCCATACCGGTTGATCCCCGACTTCCCTACCTGTGCGTCTTCCTTCGCACAGAAGGAGGGTTCTGGAATCCTCCGCGTTCCCCAATTAACGCAAAAGGGGGCATGTCTTACCGCAAAAGGCGGTGCGGGCTACTGATCGAAGTAGCTGAGATCGCCCACGGTCCAGGCGCTGACGTCCTTGATCGCGACCCGGTACATGCCTCCCGTTTCTGGGATGCCGAGGCTCCCCTGCAGGATGCGGGCGAGGTGGAAGTGCAGGTGGGTGGGCGCCTCGTCGCGCACCGGCCGGTCCCCTCCCGGGGCGTCGGCGAACACGTCCGAGAACGGGCCGAGACGGTCGGAGTCCTTGAGAACCTCCGCCACGCGCTCCCGCCACACGGCTTCGGGAGCCAGTCGGCCGGTGATGACGGCCCCGCCGACGACCACGGTCAACGACATCTGATTGCTTCGCTCGGACTCCACCGCGGCGGAGAGGGCGACGAGCAGCTCGTCAGGGTTCGACATGAGAGCAGATCCTATTCACTCCCGGAACCCCGTCCCCCGCGGGAGCGGAATCTGCCGCTGCCAGGGCGGACCCCGACGTGGGCGCGGCAGCGCCGGGCTGCCCGCCGACTCGGGGAACCAGGCGTGTTGAGCGGGTGAAGCCTGTGCCCGGGTTCGTGTCCCGGGGCATGCATGAGGCTTTCCGCCGCATCCGGACGAGTCGGCGGACACGACGCGCTGGAGGCGAGTGATGAAGAAGAGAGCTGACCAGGCCCACCCCGCGACGCACCGGGTCCCGGTCCTCATCGTCGGCGGTTCCCTCGTCGGCCTGTCCACCTCGGTGTTCCTGGGCCGACTGGGCGTACCGCACACACTGGTGGAGCGGCACGCCGGCACCTCCATCCACCCCCGTGGCCGGGGCAACAACGTGCGCACGATGGAGCTGTTCCGCACCGCCGGCCTCGAACCGATGATCCGTCAGGCCGCCGCCACGCTGGCCGACAACCACGGCATCCTGCAGACCCCCACCCTCGTCGGCGACGCGGGCGAGTGGCTGTTCAAGGAGATCGACGCGGGCGGCGGACTGGCCCGCTTCAGCCCGAGCTCATGGTGCCTGTGCAGCCAGAACGACCTGGAGCCGGTGCTGCTCGACCACGCCGGGCGGCTCGGCGGCGATCTGCGGTACGGCACCGAACTGCTGTCGTTCGAGGACGGGCCCGCGGGCGTCACCGCGATCGTCAAGAGCCGGGAGACCGGCGAGCACACCACCGTCCTCGCGGACTACCTCGTCGCCGCTGACGGCCCCCGCAGCCCCGTCCGCGAGCAGCTCGGCATCGGGCAGAGCGGCCCCGGTGAGCTGTTCAGCAACGTCAGCATCACCTTCCGCTCCCGCCGCCTCGCCGACGTGGTGGGCGAGCGCCGTTTCATCGTCTGCTACCTGACCGACCCGGAGGCCGACGGCGCCCTGCTGCCCGTCGACAACCGCGAGAACTGGGTCTTCCACGCGCCCTGGCACCCCGAACGCGGCGAAACGCTGGAGGAGTTCACCGACGAGCGGTGCGTCGCCCACATCCGCCGCGCGATCGGCGTCGCCGACCTGGACGTGGAGATCACCGGCCGGGCCCCGTGGCACGCCGCCCAGCGCGTCGCCCGCAGCTACCGGTCGGGGCGCGTCTTCCTGGCCGGCGACTCGGCCCACGAGATGTCCCCCACCGGGGCGTTCGGCTCCAACACCGGTATCCAGGACGCGCACAACCTCGCCTGGAAGCTCGCCGCGGTCCTCGGCGGCTGGGCCGGGGAAGGGCTCCTCGACTCGTACGACGCCGAGCGCCGCCCGGTGGCGGAGGCGACCAGCGCCCGCGCCGCCGCCCGTTCGGCCGAGCACAGCCACCCCGGCTACGCCCCGCCCCCCGGCACCGGTGGCGGCCCGCAGCGCGGCATCCTCAACGTGGCCCTCGGCTACCGCTATCCGCAGGGCGCCGTCGTGGGCGCCGACCCCGCCACCCCGGTCGTACCGGACCGTCTGGACCTGTCCGGTGAACCCGGCAGCAGGGCACCCCACCTGGCGGTACGTCAGCGGGGTGAATACCTCTCCACCCTGGACCTGTACGAACGCTCGCTCGTCCTGCTCAGCGGCGCCGGCTCGGGCGTCGGCTGGCACGAGGCCGCCCTCCGCCTCGCCGAGGAGATGTCCCTCCCGCTGACCTCGTACCGGCTGGGCGCGGGACCGCACGCCGAGCTGACGCCCGAGGGCGACACGGACTGGGCGGCCGCGCACGGGACGACGCCCGAGGGCGCCGTACTCGTGCGGCCCGACGGGTTCGTGGCCTGGCGGTCTCCGGGGCCGGTCCCGGACGCGCAGGCGGCGCTGCGTCAGGTCCTCACCACCCTGCTGAAGTCCCCCTGACGCGCGCTCGATCCGGGTGGGTTTCACCCGGGTGAGCGCCTTGAGTGGTGAGGAGGGCCCGCCTGACTGACGGTGGATCACGTCGGAGGCGGGCCATCTCAGCTGACGAAGCACCAGCTGCCCGGCCGCCGACGGAAGGAACGACACATGCGTTCTGCTCGCATCCTCCTGACCACGGCGGCGGCCTCGGCCGTCCTCGCTCTCGGCGCGTCCGGCGCCTACGCGGCCGGGAACGACTGGGACTCGTCGGACTCCTCCTGGAGCAAGGAGCAAAACAACCCCAAGTACGACCCGGAGACCTACAAGGACAAGGACAAGGACAGTGAGGGCCACGAGTCCGGTGGCGGCAAGCACGAGGGCGGCGGCTGGAGCGGCAGCCACGAGAAGCCCAGTGGCGGGATGCACACCGGCGGTGGCGGTCTGGCCTCCCCGGCGGTGACCACGGGCGGCCTCGCGATGCTGGGCGTCGCCGGAGCCGGCCTGTACGCGGCCCGCCGGAAGAGGACCGTCGGAAGCATGGCCTGACCATGCCGGGCGCGATAGCCGCCGTGGCCGCCGCGCGCGTGGCGCGTGGCGGCCCGGCCGGCCCCGGCCCGTCCGCCCCGATCGCTGCCATGTCCTCAAGAGGTGATGTCCGATGGCAGTCAGTCCCCCTCCGCCCCCAGACGGTCCCGGCCC
>NZ_RSAJ01000679.1 GCF_003933965.1 Streptomyces sp. RP5T | reverse complement strand
GTCGTCGCCGGGGTCGTCGTCCGTGTGCGGGTCGGTGGGGGTTGGTTGCGCAGTTCCCCGCGCCCCTGAGGTGTCGGGGTCGGCGTCCTCGTCCGTGTCGGAGGGGTCTTCCGCTGCGGCGGTCTCCGGGGCGGGCTCGTCCTCGGCGGGCTTCCCCGCGGGCTCCTGCTCGCCGGAAGCGTCCTTCGTGGCCGTCCCCTCGCCCTTGGCCACCCAAGCCGCCACCGCGTCCCGCAGCCGCGCGTCACCGGACGCGGCCGGCTCGTCACCCTCGTCGGAGTCGTCGGAGTCGTCCGTGTCACCGGAATCGTTGTCGGAGTCGTCCGGGGTCTCGGCCGAAGCCGTGTCCTCCGCGCTCTCCGCGCTCTCCGCGCTCTCCGCGCTCTCCGCGCTCTCCGCGTCCTCCGCGCTCTCCTCGTCCTCCGGCGCGTCCGGCGCCTTCGGCTCGTCCTTGGTCGCCTCGGGGGCGGACGCGTCCGTTCCGGTCTCTGTGGGGCTCTCGTCGGCGTCCTCCGGGGGCTTCGGGAGGTTACGTACCGAGAAGATCTTCGTGGCCGTGTCGACGCCTCCGAGGGAGACGGACTCCCGCGCCACCGCCAGCCGGGGATCCCGGGCGGAACTCCTCGCCTCGGGAACCGGACTCGCGCTCCCCGACGTCGGTTCTGCCGACGACTCGCGCTGCTTCGACCTGTCGGGGGACTCGCCCGCCACCGATGCCTCCTCCATGTGCCGCGGGTGATCGGGTATTCGTCACCCTGCGCCTGCCGAACCGTTGAATCGCCGCTCGGACACCGCCACACCACGCTGTCCGAACCATGTACCAGTGTCCTGTGTGCGGCCCTGTCCCAAGCGGTAGACGAGAACGACATACCTACCGGTTCCACTACAAACAGGTCACGCACCCTCGACAGACCAATGTGAGAGGGGTCACCCTGTCTTTCATCCACGCGGGGAGGCATGGATGGGCAGGAGCCGCAGAACACTTCCGGAGGAGCTTCTGCTGCTGGCGTTGGACCCGGCCACGGGTACCACCGCACAGCCGCAGTCGCTCGACCTCGGTCTGGCCGGAGCACAGCTAGTGGAGCTGGCGCTGGCCGGACGGATAGCCCCAGACGGGGATCGTATCGCCGTGGTAGCCCCACGGCCGACTGGAGATCCGACTTTGGACTGCGCGTTGGAGTTGCTGCGAAGGCGTGGCGCTCCCGTGCGGGCAGTGAACTGGATCGGCGGGCCGCGACTGGGGCTCCGCCAGACCTACCTCTCGCATCTGGAGCGGTGCGGCATGGTGCATGCCGTGGCGGGCCAGATGTGCGGAGTGCTGCCGACGACTCGCTACCAGGCGACGGACAACGAGATCAGCCGGGAGATCAGGGCCCGCCTGGACTCGGCGATCCGCACCGGCGTACCGCCGGACCCGCGGACCGCGGCGCTCGCCGCCCTGGCCCACGCGGTCGGCCTCGGCAAGCACCTGTACCCGGGCAACGAGGGCCGTTCCTCGCGCTCCCGGCTGCGGGACCTGATCAGGCACGACCCGATGGGCGGACTCGTCGCGCACGCCGTGATGGACGTCCAGAACGGCGTGGCGGCACAGCCACGTCGCAGCCCGGCACCGGCCGGCCGCCAGGCCGCCCCCGGAGCCAGGCCCGCGCCGGAACCCGCCCGCGGCGTTCCGATGCAACCGCGCCGAGGACCGATGGCGCGCGCCGTGGCTCACTGAGCCGCAGCCCACGGCACGCACCGCCGACAGCACCACCGCACAGGCACGACCCGCACCACGCACCACCCGCACCACCCGCACCACGCACCACTGAGCCGCCGCACCGTCAGTCCCCACAGACCGGTTCGGGAGCCGCTGGTCCGCGCGGGGCGTCGGGACCGTACGTCCGTCCTTCGGGCGTCGCCGGTCCCGGCGCCCCGCGCGGCCGCATGTCCGGGCCGGATCGGCCGAGCGGTCCGCAACTGACGTGCACGCAGCGCATATACACGGTTTCCCAGCGGTAATAAGCACCTTGGTGGCAGTCTGCTCAACAGCAGATACGCAAAGTCAAGAACGAGGCACGCAGCCGGAGGTGCACGTCCCGTGGCGTCCAATGTCAATCCCACCGTCAGGCGGCGCCGGCTGGGCCAGGAGCTGCGCAGGCTCCGCGAGCTCAAGGGCATGACGGCCGAAGAGGTGGCGGAGCGGCTGCTCGTGTCGCAGTCGAAGATCAGCCGGCTGGAGAACGGCCGGCGCAGCATCAGCCAGCGCGACGTCCGCGACCTTTGCGGGGTGTACGAGGTCGAGGACCAGCGCATCGTCGACTCCCTGATGCAGATGGCCAAGGACTCGCGGCAGCAGGGCTGGTGGCACGCCTTCGGGGACATCCCGTACAGCGTCTACATCGGCCTGGAGACTGACGCCGAGTCGCTGCGCGTGTACGAACCCCAGATCATCACCGGCCTGTTGCAGACCCGGCCCTACGCGGAGGCCATCGTGCGCGGCGGCGCGCCGGAAGCCACCGAGACGGAGAACGACAAGCGGGTCGAGGTGCGGCTGCGGCGCCAGAGCCGGGTCGCGGCCGAGCGGGATCCCCTGCGGCTGTGGGTCGTCCTGGACGAGGCGGCGCTGCGCCGGGTCGTCGGCAGCCGCCAGGTGATGCGCGAGCAGCTCGAGTACCTCGTGGAGATGTCCCAGCAGCCCCACATCACCGTGCAGGTGCTGCCGTTCGACGTGGGCGCCCATCCCGGGCTCAGCGGGCAGTACTCCATCCTGGAGTTCTCGGACGCGGCGGACTCCAGCGTCGTCTACATCGAGGGCGTCACCAGCGACCTGTACCTGGAGAAGGCGCACGACGTGCAGAAGTACACCGTGATGTACGAGCACTTGAGGGCCCAGGCGCTCAACGTCGACCAGTCGCGTCAGCTCATCGAGGACCTCGCCAAGGAGTACGCCCGCGAGTATGCCCGCTGAGCCCCTGCCGGGCCGCTTCGCTACAGAGCGGGCCGAATAGTACAGCACGGCTTTGTTCCACTGGAAGAGTCCCTTGGAATATGCCGCCATACGAGTGAATGACTGCTCCGAAAGAGGAGGCCGGCGAGTAGCGTCGATCACGCCAACGATCAGTGAAGGTTGGCGTGATCCGAACACTGCGCATCTGGCTACGGAGCGAATATGGCAATCCGTCTGGGCACCCTGGACACATGGACGACCTCCACCTACACCAACGCCAACGGGGCGTGTCTGATGGTCAGGTCGACCGAGGAGGAAGCACTCGAACTCGGCGACACCAAGATCCCCGAGGGTCCCAAGCTGGCCTTCCCCGCCGAGGCGTGGAGTGCCTTCGTGGCCTCGGTCAAGGTGTGACACCACGCCACACCCTACCTACAACTGCACAAGCACCACCACAGAGCCCTCTCGACCAGATCGCCGTCCTTGCCGAGGGGGCTCGGCGTGTGCGGGCGGCACTTGGGCCGCGGGGTTGTGCGTCAGGTGCGGGCCGATGCGGGTTGGCCGCGCAGGCCGTGCAAGCGTGACCGCACCCACTCGGGGCGCGGGGAACTGCGCGACCAGCCACGACGGGCCCGCACCGGCCTGCTACGCCAGCGCACCCTCCACCGCGGCCACGACCTCGTCCGACTCCGGCTCGGTCTGCGGGGAGAAGCGGGCCACGACCGACCCGTCCCGCCCGATCAGGAACTTCTCGAAGTTCCAGCGGATGTCCCCGCTGTGCCCCTCCGCGTCGGCGACACCGACGAGCCGCTCGTACAGCGCGTGCCGCCCCTCCCCGTTCACCTCGACCTTCTCGGTCAGCGGGAAGGTCACGCCGTACGTCGCAGAGCAGAATTCCGCGATCTCCTCGGCGCTGCCGGGCTCCTGCCCGAGGAACTGGTTGCAGGGCACGCCGAGCACCGTGAAGCCGCGCTCCGCGTACCGCTCCTGGAGCTTCTCCAGCCCGGTGTACTGCGGGGTGAGCCCGCACTTGGAGGCCACGTTCACGATGAGGACGGCCTTGCCGGCGTACTGGGCGAGGTCGGCCGGACCACCCTTGAGGGCGCCGATCTCGACGTCGAGGGGGGAGGAACCATCTGTAGTCGTCATGAGCGGATGCTAACTCCGTCCGGTGCCTCCCCGGCTGTGGCCCCCGAGGCCGCCACCAGCACCTCCCCGGCCGCCGTCCGCACGTACAGCACCGACC
>NZ_RSAJ01000678.1 GCF_003933965.1 Streptomyces sp. RP5T | reverse complement strand
CACCACGCCCCCCGAACCGTTTGTCACAATGGGCGGACGCTTGTGCGTGCGTTCACAAGCCGTCGACGTACCTCCCACCGAAGGTGACCCGTGGACCTCAAGACAGCCTCCGCCCTCCGACGACTCCGCCTGGTCTCCGCCCCCGAGGCGATCTCGTTCCTGCTCCTGCTCGTCTGCTCGGTGCTGAAGCGGACCACGGACTTCAACGCCGTCCCGGTGATGGGCATGGTCCACGGCGTCCTGTTCGTCCTGTACGTGATCTTCTGGCTCGACGCCTGGTTCCGCGCGAAGTGGTCCGCGAAGACGGGGATCTGGTACTTCGTGCTCTCCGTACTGCCCACCGGCGGCTTCTTCGCCGAGCGCCGGCTCAAGCGCGAGGCCGAGGATGCTGTCATCGCGTCCCGCGCCCGCCAGGAAGGGATCGTGAACGCATGATCGTCGCCTTCTCCGTGACCCCGCTCGGGGTCGGCGAGGACGTGGGGGAGTACGTCGCGGACGCGGTGCGGATCGTGCGGGAGTCGGGGCTGCCCAACCGTACCGACGCCATGTTCACCTCGATCGAGGGCGAGTGGGACGAGGTGATGGACGTCGTCAAGCGTGCCGTGGCCGCCGTGGAGGCGCGGGCGCCGCGCGTGTCGGTCGTGCTCAAGGCGGACATCCGGCCCGGCGTCACGGACGGTCTGACCTCCAAGGTGGAGACGGTGGAGCGGCACCTCGCCGACTGACCGGACCCCGCTGCCCCAGTCGAACCCCGGCCCGCGCGGGCCGGGGTTTTCTCGTGCCCGATGTTTGAGCGATCGCTCAAAATCATGTACCTTGCCGCCCAGAGAGTTTGAGCGGTCGCTCAAACAACGAGCTCACCTGGGGGAATCAATGGGGCTCTACATAGAGGCACGCATCCGTGCCGATCTCGACGACCTCTGGACCCGGACGCAGGAGCCGTCCCAGCACCAGCGCTGGGACCTCCGCTTCACCCGGATCACCTACCTCCCGCGCGCGGAGGGCGAGCCGCAGCGCTTCCGCTACGCCACACGCGTGCTGCCCGGACTCACCGTCGCCGGCACCGGCGTCTCCGCCGGGGAACGGGAACGCCCCGACGGCACCCGCACCTCCGCCCTGCGCTTCTCCTCCCCGCACCCGCTCTCGCTCCTGGCGGAGGGCAGCGGCTACTGGCGGTACGTCCCCGAAGGCGACGGCGTCCGCTTCCTCACCGGGTACGACTACCGCCCCCGCTGGGGCCGCGCGGGCGCCCTCGCCGACCGTCTGCTCTTCCGCCCCCTGATCGGCTGGGCGACCGCCTGGTCCTTCGACCGGCTGCGGCTGTGGCTGGAGCGGGGCATCACCCCGGAGCGGTCCCTGCGGAACTGGCTGGCCGAACTCCTGGTCCGCGCCCTGGTCGTCCTCGTCGCCGGCACCGGTCTCGCCCTGGAGCGCTTCCTGCCGGTCCTCGGCCCGCTGGCGGCCTCGATGGCCTACCTCTCGCCGCTCCTCCTGGCCCTGGCCATCTCCGTGGCCCTGTTCAAGTCGCCCCTGCCCGGCACCCCGGCCGCCCGCCGCTGTCTGCGCAGGCCGCCCACGCGCGTGCGTGCGCCGCGCGTCCTTCACACCCTGGAGACCCCGCGATGACCTCGATGTTCCGCACGGTGATGGGCGCCGACTTCGACCGCCTCCACCCCCAGCTGCAGCGCCGCTTCTCGGTCGGTCTGGCCTCCGGCGAGGCCTGCACCGGCCGGGGCGTGATGGACCGCATCTGGCACGGTGGGGCGTTCGTGAAGCCCTTCCTGGCCCTCGGGGCGACCCGCAACATCCTGGTGCCGAGACCGGGGCGGCACGTGCCGTTCGTGATCGAGAACGTGCCCTATGTCGACACTCACGGCCGTGAGACGGTGACCTTCGTGCGCACCTTCCGCCTGCCCGGCCGACCCCGCCGCTTCGACGCCCAGATGGTGCTGAGCCCCAAGGGCGACCGCATCCTCGACTACCTCGGCACCCACCAGCACCTGGCCAGCGAGCTGCACTTCCGCGCCGAGCCCGACGGCTCGCTGCTGATCCGCTCCGGGGAGCACCGGTTCCGGGAGGGCGTGGTGGACGTACAGGTGCCCGAGCTGATCGGCGCGAGCGCGGAGGTGCGGGAGTCGTACGACGACAGCACGGGCCGTTTCCGCATCCGCGTCCGGGTCGTCAACCGGTACTTCGGCCCGCTCTTCGGCTACGAGGGGTCCTTCGAGGCGACGTACAGCGACATCACGGCCTGCGGAGTCCGCCCCGGACTGCGCCCCGTGCGTGAGGAGGCGCGCGCGTGAGCCCCGAGAGCGCCAAGTCCCTGGAGACGAAGGCCAAACTCCTCGACGGCGCCCTGCGGACCCTCACCGAGCAGGGCATCGCCAAGACCTCCGCCCGCACGGTCGCGGCGGCCGCGGGCGTCAACCAGGCGCTGGTCTTCTACCACTTCGGCACGGTCGACGAGCTCCTCGCGGCCGCCTGCCACTACGGGGCGGAGCGCGCGGTGGCCCGCTACCGCGCGCGGCTGGCCGCCGTGACCTCGCTGTCCGAACTCCTCGCGGTGGGACGGAAGGTCCACGAGGAGGAGCGGGCCGGCGGACACGTGGCCCTCCTCGGCCAGCTGCTGGCCGGCGCCCAGACCCACGCCACCCTCGGCCCCGCCACCGCGGCGGGCCTGGAACTGTGGATCGCCGAGATCGAGAAGGTCCTCACCAGAGTCCTCGCGACCACCCCCTTCGGCGAGTTCGCCGACCCGGCGGGCCTGGCCCGGGCGGTGGCCGCGTCCTTCGTCGGCATCGAGCTGTACGAAGGGGTCGACGCGGCCGGGGCCGGCTCGGCGCTGGACGCCCTGGAGCAGCTCGGCGTGCTCGTCGCCGCGCTGGAGGACCTGGGGCCGGTCGCACAGCGCGCGGTGCGCCACCATCTCCGCAAGACGGGCCGCCGCTGACCGCGCCCGATCCCGACCCGAGAGGACACCATGCCCGGTTCCGACAGCCTCTACGAGATCCTGGACGACCGTTTCCGGCCCTGCACCAACGGCGACAGCAGGCTGGAGACGCTCTACGACGGCTGCCGCTGGGCCGAGGGGCCGGTGTACCTGCCCGCGTGGCGCCAGCTGATCTGGAGCGACATCCCGAACGACCGCATCCTGCGCTGGGACGAGGCCACCGGCACGGTCGGCCTCTTCCGCACGCCGGCCGGCAACAGCAACGGCAACACCGTCGACCGGCAGGGCCGCCTGGTCACCTGCGAACAGGGCAACCGCCGCGTCACCCGCACCGAGCCGGACGGCACGGTGACCGTCCTGGCCGAGCGCTACCAGGGCAAACGGCTGAACAGCCCGAACGACGCCGTCGTGCGCTCCGACGGCACGATCTGGTTCTCCGACCCGGACTTCGGCATCCTCAGCGACTACGAGGGGCACCGGGCCGAGTCGGAGATCGGGGCATGCCGGCTGTACCGGATCGACCCGGCCACGGGTGAGGTCTCCCTCGCCGCGGACGGGCTGGACGGCCCCAACGGGGTGATCCTCTCGCCCGACGAACGCCACCTGTACGTCTCCGACTCGCGGGCGGCCCGGATCCACCGGTACGACGTCCACACCGACGGCACGCTCTCCGGCGGCCAGATCTTCGCCGAGGCGCGCGAGGGCGTCCACTTCGACAACATCCGCTTCGACGACGAGGGCCGCCTGTGGGCTGCCGCCCTGGCCGACGGCATCCACTGCTACGCCCCCGACGGCACGCTGATCGGCCGCGTGCGAGTCCCCGAACCGGTGGCCAACGTGACGTTCGGCGGCCCGAAGGGAAACCGGCTTTTCATCGCGGCCACGAGTTCCTTGTACTCGGTGGTGATGTCGGTGACGGGGGCGGCGAGGGTGTAGCGGGTGCCGGGTGCCGGGTGCCGGGTGCCGGGTGCGCGTGCGTGGGGGGCTGGTCGCGCAGTTCCCCGCGCCCCTGGGGGTTGCAGTCAGGCATGTCATTACGGGCCCTGCGTCTGAGGGGGTGCCTGGCTGGGCCGTCAGCCGAGTGCGGGTCCGTCGTGGCTGGTCGCGCAGTTCCCCGCGCCCCTGGGGAGTTGCAGCCACCGGCGCCGCGACGGGCCCTTCGTCACCTCGTCCGGCGCGCGCCCCTGTGGACCGTCAGTCGCGTACGGCGGCAAGGGGACGGGGTG
>NZ_RSAJ01000677.1 GCF_003933965.1 Streptomyces sp. RP5T | reverse complement strand
GCGCGGAGGCCGGCGGCTTGGCGTCCGGCTTCCTGACCGGGCTGTGGTCGCCGATCAGCGCGAGCGCCACCGCGGCGGCGGCCACGGCGACCACACCGGCCGCGATACCGGCCTTCACCGGCGCGCCCAGCCCTTCGGAGGCGGCGGCCCCGCCCGAAGAGCCGCCGCCCGCCGCGGCGGCCGCGCCCGCGGCACCGGCCGTTCCCGCCCCGGCGCCGCCCGCGATGAGCCCGACGGCCTTGGCGTACCCGGCCGCCCCGAACCAGCCGATGACCGCGACCGGGACGACGGCGGGGATACCGCCGGCGACTTCCTTGATCTGGCCCGCGGCCAGCCGGCACTTGGCGCACTCCTCCAGGTGCTGGCGCAGCCCTCGTTCAGCACGGGTGCGCAGGCCGCCGCGGGCATAGGCACCTAGCCGGTCGGCAAAGCGGGCGCACTCCTCGTCGGTGGCGAGGGTCGCGCTGACGTGGGCCTGGAGATAGGCCTGCTTGAGGCCCTCACGGGCGCGGCTGGCCAGCACGCGCGTGCCGTTGGCGTCGAGTCCGAAGAGAGTGGCGACCTCGCTGGGCGACTCGTCCTCGACCTCGGTGTGCCACAGCACGGCCTGCCAGCGCTCGGGCAGCGACCGGAAGGCCTGCATGGCCATGGACTGCTCGGCCACGTGCATCGCGCGCACGTCCGCGCCCAGGTCGAGGGTGTCGTCGTCGGAGACCTCGGAGGTGCGCGCGGCCTGGGCGGCGAACACCGCGAAGTCGTCGACGAGCTGCTCCCGCTTCGCCGACTTGGTCCAGCCGGCGGCGACGCGGCGGACGCTGGTGAGCAGATACGCGCGTACGGCGTGCTCGGGGCCGTGGCCGCGGCGCACCGCCTGGAGCATGCGGGCGAAGACCTCGGCGGTGAGGTCGTCCGCGGTGTGGGCGTCGCGGCAGCAGGTGCGGGCGTAGCGGCGCACGGCGTCCGCGTGGCGGCGGTAGAGGGCCTCGTAGGCCGAGTCGTCGCCGGAGCGCATCCGCTCGATCAGGTCGGCGTCGGACGGCGGCATCTGCCGCGGCGGTGGCAGGAGGCCCGCGTCCTCGCGACGGTCGCGCTGCGCCGGGACGCTGCCCTCGACCGGTTCGCCGCCCTGGGCCGGGATGCCGCCCTGCGGGATGCCCGCGCGGCCGCCCTGACCCGGCACGTGGGGGGTGCCCCCGGCTTCCCCGTCGCCCTCATCGAGGGGTTCGTCCCGCCCGTCAACGCTCATCGCGGAATGCCCCCGCCGCCGGCCCAACCAGTCCCCAACACCGGGTCAGCGTGCCATATTGGCTTTTGTTCAGTCCCCCGCGGTACGGGGCATCCACCCGTCCGTGGGGACTTCCCGCACGGCAGTACTGAACATCACCCGGATGGGGAAGACTCAACTGTCACGGCCGGTGCAGGAGTTGGTCGGCGCACCCGAAAAACGCCGGAATGTCCCGGGGCGCGGACGGGCGGCCGACCGCACCCCATTGTCACTCTTTCGAGTTACACCGGCCGGGACCTCAGCCCCTCCAGCAGGATGTCCAGCAGCCGCGCCGAGGCCGCCGCCTGCTGCGCCGCGTCCGGCAGCGAGGGCGCCGCGGTCGCGATCACCAGCAGGACGTCCGACACCGACACGTCGGTCCGCAGCTCACCGGCCGCCCGGGCCCGCTCCACGAGCCGGCCCACGACCTCCAGCAGCGCCGCCGCCCCTGCGTCGTCGTCGGCGGAGACCAGCGGGGCCTCCTCCGGCACCAGCCGCAGTTCACCGGAGCCCGGCGTCGTCCGCTGCTGCGGCACGCGCGCCTCGTCGTAGCCGTCGGCCTCGTCGGCGACCCCGACCCGCAGCACCTGGGGCGGCAACAGCCGCCCGGCACCGGAGGCGACCGAGGTGCGCAGGAAGCGCGACAGCGCCGACCACGGCTCGTCCTCCTGGCCGAGCGCCGCCCGCGCCTGGTCGGTCAGCCGGGAGGTCTCCTCCTCGGCTATCCGCCGGACCAGGACGTCCTTGCTCGGAAAACGCCGGTACACCGTGCCGACACCGACCCGGGCGCGCCGCGCCACGTCCTCCATCGGAGCGCCGTACCCCAGCTCGCCGAAGACCTCGCGCGCCGCGCGCAGTACGTGTTCCAGGTTGCGCTGTGCGTCCACGCGCAGGGGGGCCGAACGCGACGCGTCCCGTCCGTTGCCCGCCGCGCTCATCGCCGAGCCCATCGCGCCGCCCATCGACCCGCCACCGGGTGCGATGGTGGACGCGGTGGACCAATGAGAGTCCTGAATGTGCATAAATGTTCCCCCGGTAATGACGTCTCCCCCCGGAGACTCTCCCCGCCATCGAAAGCCGGAGCGAGCGGAACAGGCCCGTTTCGCGAGTCCGCCCGTCGCGGACCCGGAGCGCATCCCCCTACACCCCGTCGTCACACGAACATAGTTGAGTGGGGGTCAATTCAGAAGGGGCAGGTTCCGCACGGAGCGCCCCCCGATCGGAGTACGGGTGGCATACGCCCCGATTGCGCCCCCCGCACCCGCCTGTCGCACCCCCATGACCTGCGAACCTTCCGTCTGCCCCGGCGATTCGGCCATCCCGGCGCGCCGACGACTTCCAGTCACACAATTTGTCGAGGCTGTGGACAAACTCAAGCGGCGGGTGCGTCATGGGATGGTGAAGGAACGTGCGCGCATTCTGGTTGTCGGCGGCGGCTACGTCGGGATGTACACGGCTCTGCGTCTGCAGCGGAAGCTGAAACGGGAACTCGACCGGGACGAGGTCGAGATCACGATCGTCACACCCGACCCGTACATGACCTATCAGCCGTTCCTGCCCGAGGCGGCAGCCGGATCCATCTCCCCGCGCCACGTCGTCGTACCGCTGCGCCGCGTCCTGGACCGCTGCCGCGTCCTGGTCGGCGAGGTCACCGCGATCGACCACGCCAAGCGCACGGCCTCCGTCACCACCCTCGCCACCGAGGAGGAGCGCACGGGCGCCGAGCAGCTGGCGTACGACGAACTCGTCCTCGCCCCCGGTTCGGTCGCGCGCACGCTGCCGATCCCCGGACTCGCCGACCACGCCATCGGGTTCAAGACGGTCGAGGAGGCCATCGGCCTGCGCAACCACGTCATCGAGCAGATGGACATCGCCTCCTCCACCCGCGACCCCGCCATCCGCGACGCGGCTCTCACCTTCGTCTTCGTCGGCGGCGGCTACGCGGGCGTGGAGGCGCTCGGCGAGCTGGAGGACATGGCCCGCTACACCGCCCGCTACTACCACAACGTCCTGCCCGAGGACATGAAGTGGATCCTCGTCGAGGCCTCCGACCGCATCCTCCCCGAGGTCGGCGAGGAGATGGGCCGCTACACGGTCAGCGAACTGCGCCGCCGCAACATCGACGTACGCCTCAACACCCGCCTGGAGTCCTGCGTGGACCGCGTCGCCGTCCTCAGCGACGGCAACCGTTTCCCCACGCGTACGGTCGTGTGGACGGCCGGCGTGAAACCCAGCCCGCTCCTCGCCGCCACCGACCTCCCGCTCACGGAGCGAGGTCGGCTGAAATGCACCCCCCAGCTCACCGTCGACGGCACCACGCACGCGTGGGCGGCCGGAGACGCCGCCGCCGTCCCCGACGTCACCGCCGAGGAGCCCGGCAGGGAGACCGCACCCAACGCCCAGCACGCCGTACGCCAGGCCAAGGTCCTCGGCGACAACATCGCGCACGCGCTGCGCGGCGAGCCCCTGGAGACGTACGCGCACGCGTACGCCGGCTCCGTGGCCTCCCTCGGTCTCCACAAAGGTGTCGCGTACGTCTACGGACGCAAGCTGAAGGGCTACCCTGCCTGGTTCATGCACCGCGTCTACCACCTCAGCAGGGTCCCGACCTTCAACCGCAAGGCCCGCGTGCTGGCCGAATGGACCCTGTCGGGGCTCTTCAAACGGGAGATCGTCTCCCTCGGTTCACTCGAACATCCCCGAGCGGAGTTCGAACTCGCGGCCGGTGGAAAGCATCCTCACGACCCGACGAACGACCCGAAGGGGTCGTCCTGACCGGACCGAGGAACTCCACGGACCGCCCCGGCGTCTGACGGATGTCGACCCGGTCGGTCACCCTGCCAGACTGATGCCCGACTTCGGACGGGCAGCCGCCCGCCCCTCGAACCCAGAGGTTTTCCCACCGTGCCGCACCCCCGGGCTG
>NZ_RSAJ01000676.1 GCF_003933965.1 Streptomyces sp. RP5T | reverse complement strand
CCCCGGCACGGTGAGCCGTCGGCAGATGGGCGTGCCGGGCCGCCGACGGCTCACCGTGCCGGGGTCCGGTCGGCGGGGCGTGGCCGTGCGGGGCCCTGTGGCGTGCGCGTGCCCGCCCCGGTCAGCGATGTGGCCGGGGCCGATCGAGCAGCCGTCCCGGCGTCCGGTCGGCAGGGCGTGCAGGGTGCCGTCGGTCGGCCCCGCGCGGTCAGAACGCGGACTCGCTCGTGGCGCCCGGGAGTTCCGCCAGGCGTACCGCGCGGCGTTCCCGTCGGGAGATCTCGCACGCCTCGGCGATCCTTAGCGCCTGCAACGCCTCGCGCCCGTCGCAGGGGTTCGCTCTCTCGCCCCGGACCACCTCGATGAACGCGGCCAGTTCGGCCTCGTAGGCCGGTCCGAACCGCTCCAGGAACCCCGTCCACGGCTTGTCCGCCGCGGGCGGCCCGGTGGGCTCGGTGGACGCGATCGGCGTGCGGTCGTCCAGACCCACCACGACCTGGTCCAGCTCCCCGGCCAGTTCCATCCGCACGTCGTACCCGGCGCCGTTCAGCCGCGTGGCCGTGGCCGTCGCGAGGGTCCCGTCGTCGAGGGTGAGCACGGCCGCCGCGGTGTCGACGTCCCCCGCGGCCCGGAACATCGGCGGGCCCGCGTCGGACCCGGCCGCGTACACGTCGACGATCTCGTGCCCGGTCACCCAGCGCAGGATGTCGAAGTCGTGGATCAGGGTGTCCCGGTACAGCCCGCCGGACAGCGGCAGCCACTCGGCCGGCGGCGGCGCCTGGTCGGAGGTGAGCGCCCGCACCGTGTGCAGCCGTCCGAGCCGCCCCGAGCGCACCGCCTCCCGCGCACCGGTGTAGCCCGCGTCGAAGCGCCGCTGGAAACCCATCTGCAGAATCGTCCCGGCGGTCTCCACCTCGGCGATGGCCTGCAGCGTCCCGGGCAGGTCGAGCGCGATGGGCTTCTCGCAGAACACCGGCAGCCCCGAGCGTGCCGCCCGGCCGATCAGCTCGGCGTGGGCGGAGGTGGCCGTGGTGATGACCACGGCGTCCACGCCCCATTTGAAGATCTCGTCGACGCCCGGGGCCGCGGTCTCCCCGAGGCGGTGCGCGAGCTCCTGGGCCCGCGCCCCGTCCGCGTCCGTGAGGATTAAGGAACCGACCTCCCGATGACGGCTGAGCGTGTTCGCATGAATGGTGCCGATGCGGCCCGTCCCTATGACCCCGATGCGCATGTGAACAAAGTGTGGTCGCGAAGCGCGTGCTGTCAATCCGTATGTCCGGACAATCTGACTACACGACTTCCCGTCAACAGCGCACGGAGCTACGCTCGGGCCCGTGCCGAAACCAGGAGTGGACCCGACCGTGACGCTCGAGCTCAGTGTGGACCGCAGCAGCCCGGTGCCGTTGTACTTCCAGCTGTCCCAGCAGCTGGAGGCCGCCATCGAGCACGGAACGCTCACTCCCGGCAGCCTGCTGGGCAACGAGATCGAGCTCGCCGCCCGGCTCGGCCTGTCCCGGCCCACCGTCCGCCAGGCCATCCAGTCGCTCGTCGACAAGGGCCTGCTCGTGCGCCGCCGCGGAGTCGGCACCCAGGTCGTGCACAGCCAGGTCAAGCGCCCCCTGGAGCTCAGCAGCCTCTACGACGACCTGGAGGCGGCCGGACAGCGCCCCGCGACGAAGGTCCTCGTCAACACCGTCGTCCCCGCCACCGCCGAGATCGCCGCCGCGCTCGGCGTCGCCGAGGGCAGCGACGTGCACCAGGTCGAGCGCCTGCGCATGGCCCACGGCGAGCCGATGGCGTACCTCTGCAACTACCTCCCCCCGGCCCTCCTGGACCTGGACACCGCCCAGCTGGAGGGCACCGGCCTGTACCGCATGATGCGCGCGGCGGGCATCACCCTGCACAGCGCCCGCCAGTCCATCGGCGCGCGAGCGGCCACCCCCGCGGAGGCGGAACGCCTGGCCGAGGAGGCGGGCGCCCCCCTCCTCACCATGCAACGCGTCACCTTCGACGACACGGGCAGAGCCGTCGAGTACGGCACCCACACCTATCGCCCCACTCGCTACTCATTCGAATTCCAGCTCCTGGTCCGCCCTTAGGGGCGCGGAGAACCGCGCGCTCAGCCCCCGCCCACCCGCACGCGGCAACGAATCGCGCACCCCCCTTTGCCGCCCCGTGTTCGGCACCTCGCGTGAGCGTGCGGCAGAATCGGGGCCGATGAGCACCTACGGCAACTTCAGCGCCCCCATAGGCTCCCGCCGCGCCCCCGCCCTGCGGACCGTCGGCACGCGGGAACGCCGCTCACACCTGACCGCACCGCGCGTGCCGACGGTGGGCATCGACATCGGTGGCACCAAGGTCATGGCGGGTGTCGTCGACGCCGACGGCAACATCCTGGAGAAGGTCCGCACCGAGACGCCGGACAAGTCCAAGAGCCCCAAGGTCGTCGAGGACACCATCGTCGAACTGGTGCTGGACCTGTCCGACCGCCACGACGTCCACGCCGTCGGCATCGGCGCCGCGGGCTGGGTCGACGCCGACCGCAACCGCGTGCTGTTCGCCCCCCACCTGTCATGGCGCAACGAGCCCCTGCGCGACCGCATCGCCGGCCGCCTCGCGGTCCCCGTCCTCGTGGACAACGACGCCAACACCGCCGCCTGGGCCGAGTGGCGCTTCGGCGCGGGCCGCGGCGAGGACCACCTGGTCATGATCACGCTCGGCACCGGCATCGGCGGCGCGATCCTGGAGGACGGCCAGGTCAAGCGCGGCAAGTACGGCGTCGCCGGCGAGTTCGGCCATATGCAGGTCGTCCCCGGCGGCCACCGCTGCCCGTGCGGCAACCGCGGCTGCTGGGAGCAGTACAGCTCAGGAAACGCGCTGGTCAGGGAGGCCAGGGAGCTGGCCGCCGCCGACTCCCCGGTGGCGTACGGGATCATCGAGCACGTCAAGGGCAACATCGGCGACATCACCGGCCCGATGATCACCGAGCTGGCCCGTGACGGCGACGCGATGTGCATCGAGCTGCTCCAGGACATCGGCCAGTGGCTCGGCGTCGGCATCGCGAACCTCGCCGCCGCCCTCGACCCGTCCTGCTTCGTCATCGGCGGCGGCGTCAGCGCGGCCGACGATCTGCTGATCGGCCCCGCGCGGGACGCCTTCAAGCGCCAGCTCACCGGCCGCGGCTACCGCCCCGAGGCCCGGATCGCCCGCGCCCAGCTCGGCCCCGAGGCCGGCATGGTCGGCGCCGCCGACCTCGCCCGCCTGGTCGCCCGCCGCTTCCGCCGCGCCAACCGCCGCCGGGTGGAGCGGCACGAGCGCTACGAACGGTACGTGGAGGCCCGCCGTACGTCCCGGGACACCGCGTGACGGCATCCCTGCCGCGCCAGGCCGCGGCGCCCCCCGACGAGCCGGAGCGGCCTACCGAGGACCGCCGCCACATGATCCGCCGCAGGGCGATCACGCTGCTCATCATCGGCCTGCTCATCGGCGTCCCGGCCGGCTATCTGGTGATCTCCGCCAACCAGAGCCGGGACAGCGGCAAGGACAAGGAGGCCAAGTACTCGGCGACCGGCCTCACACCCGGCTGGCCCTCCAAGGTCCAGCGCCGCCTCTACCAGGTGCCGGTCCCGCACCCCGCGGACCTGGTGGCCGCCTACGAGACCAACAACTGGAAGACCAGCCGCCTCTACGTCCAGTTCCGCACCACCGACGCGGGCCTGGCCGCCTTCCTCACCGGCATGGGCGTCAGCCGCGCCGACCTGAAGAAGAACGAGATCTCCATCGGCGAGCGCGACCAGAAGGTCAGCGGCTGGAAATTCGACGGCCCGCGCTCCTGGTGGGGCCTGAGCCACGCGCAGAAGGACCCGGCGCCCACCCAGGACGTGATGGTCAACCTGACCGTGCCGAACGCCCCGAAGGTGTACGTCGTCTCGCGCACGGTTCCCTGACCCGGCCGCTCCGGCGAGCGGCCCCGGCCGGTCACCGGAGCCGATTGTCAGACCCCGCCCGTAGAGTCGAAGACGACTGATCCGACACGCGGGCGGGAGGTGACAGGACGTATGAGCGACAGGGCCCTGGTGGCCGAGTGCAGGGGCGAGCAGCGGGACCCGGCCGTCCCCGTCCGGCTCGCCGCCGTCTTCCTGCCCGCCCCCCTGCCCCGGGAGAGCCGGATCGCGTTCTGGGACCCCGAGGG
>NZ_RSAJ01000675.1 GCF_003933965.1 Streptomyces sp. RP5T | reverse complement strand
CACCCCCACCGCCCGAGAGGGCTCCTTCACGGACATCCCGAGCCGTCGTCACCTACCCGCGTCGGCGCCCGGGGTGTTCGGTAGGGCCTCGCCTGCACGCGAGCCCATGGCGGCCCCGGTCATCCCCTAGGCCGGGGCCGCCCAAACCGTCGGACCACCCGCACGACGCCGCACACCCGGAAGCGAACACCATGCCCTTGACGACCACGCGGACCATCACCCGTCCCGGCCCGGACTGGCCGTGCCAGGTCAAGACGCCCGGCAGCTACGACTGGGAGCGCTCGGCGGCCAAGTGGCTGCGCGAGCTGGTGCCGGCGCGGTACGCGAGCTATCCGGCCCTGACGCGGCACACCGTGCTCCTCGCCCGGCACGCGCAGATCCAGGTCCAGCACGAGATCCGGGTCGCCCGCACCGCCTTGCAGACCGCCCGCGCGGACCTGCCCTCGCTCGGGATGCCGGAGTCGGTCATCGAGCACACGATCAAGCTGTACGCGGCCGAGGTGCTCCAGCTCCAGCACATCGCCCGCAGCATCCGCGCGGTCACCCAGGCCCTGGTCGACCACCACCACGGACGCTGAGCCCGGCCCCAGGGGCATGAGCCCCGCCGGACGTGGGGACCCGTGGTGAGCATGAGCACCACCGACGTACGACGCGGCGATCCGGTCACCACGGTCCTCACCTGGGAGGTGCGCCCCGGCCGGGAGCGCGAGTTCGAGCGCTGGACCCGCGGGATCACCCGCTGCGCCAGGCGGTTCCCCGGCAACGAGGGCGTCTCCTGGCTGCGCCCCGAGGACGGCCACCGCTTCCACGCGGTGCTGCGCTGGTCCGACTCGCACCGGCTCACCGCGTGGCTGGAGTCCGACGAGCGGGCGGCCTGGCACGCGCGGATCGACGGCGTCGCCGCGGAACTCGGCAGCGAACGGCAGTCGACGACCGGTATGGAGACCTGGTTCAGCCTGCCGGGCACCACCGTGCGGCCCCCGGTCCGCTGGAAGATGGTGCTGACCACGTTCCTCGGCGCCTTCCCGTGCACGCTGCTCATCCAGTGGCTGGTGGCGCCCCGCACCGCCTCCTGGCCCCTGCCTCTGCGGGCCGCCGTGTTTCCCGTGGTCCTGCTTCCGCTGCTCACCTATCTGGTGATGCCAGCGCTGAGCCGGCTGCTGCGCGGGTGGCTGTACCCGGCGCCCCACGACTGACCCCGTGCTGAACCAGGCCCGCGCTGAACCAGGGGGGCCGGCCGGTTCGGTCAACCGGGAGGGTCACCGGTGGGTGGGATACGTGTTCACAAGAGCGCGATCGGCCTGGGGCGCATGTGCGATGCTCGACCCGTGACGAGCGAGTCCACCGGCCCCCCGCACACCGGTACCGCGCCCGACATGGCCGCGCTGGCCAAGGTCGTGGCCCGACAACGTGCCGAAATGGACCGGTTGCGGGACCAGGCCGCCACGTCCGCGGTACTGGAACGCGCCAAGGGCGCGATCATGGCCCTGACCGGATGCACCCCGGACGCGGCCGGCGAGAGCCTGATCCAGCGCGCCAAGGCCGGGCACCGCACGCTGCTGGAGGAGTGCTGGATCACCCTCGGCTCGCTGCCCCCGCTCGGCACCACCACGGAGTCCCGCGTCGGTGACGAGGTCCTCCTGCCCGCCATTCCCGGGCCGGTCGGCCCGCGTCCCGGCCGGGCCCCCGACGCCAGCCACGCCGGAGCGGACGCCGGCGATCCCGACGACGGCTTCACCGTGCTCAGCCGCCTCGGCAAGGCCCTCGCACATGTGGCCACTGCCCAGGACCTGGCCGCCTGCCTGCTGGAGGAGCTCACGGCGGACGTCGACGCCGACGCCGTCCTGCTCTTCCGGACACTGCCGAGCGGAGGGCTCGAACTGATCGGCCACGCCGGCATCGACGCCACCCTGTCCACCCAGTGGGCGCGGGTCCCCCCGCTGAGCGGCGTCGCCGCGCTCGACGCGCTGCGGGCCCGGGAGCCGCGCTGGCTGGAGGACCTCGCGACGGACCGGGAGCGGCACCTGCTCATCGGGGACCCGCCCGAGCGCTGGCTGTCCCGCGCCTGGCTGCCGGTGCCGGCCGGCGACAAGGCCGAGGTCTGCCTGGGGATCCTGCGCACCCGCAGCGGACCGTTCTCACCCCGGGCCCGGCACCTGTTGCGGGCCGTCGCCCGGCTGTGCGCCGGCTGGCTGCGGTCCCTCGGCACCCCGCCCGAGCGCAGTGCCGCCGCCTCGGCCGCCACCGCCCAGCCCGTGTTCGACTCGCTGCCGGGCTCGGCCATGCTGCTCACACCGCTGCTCGGCCCCTCCGGGGAGATCGAGGACTACCGCATCGACGCCGCCACCCAGGAGGCGGTCGACGTCGTGGGCCGCACCGGCAGGCAGTTGCTGGGCCGGCGGATCCTGGAGTGCTTCCCGAGCATGGCGGACGAGGCGGTGTGGCAGGGCTGCCTGCGCACGCTGGCCACCGGCGAGCCGTTCGCGGGCGAGCCGTTCGCCCACCAGGAGGTCGTGGACGGCGCCGCGGAGCTGTCCACGTACGCGGTGCACGTGGCCCGCCTCGGCGGTGCCCTGGTCCTCACCTGGGTCCGCCACGACTCCTCCGACCGGCAGGAACAGCGCCTGGCGGACGTGCAGCGGCTAGGGAACCTGGGCTGGGCGAACTGGAACCTGGTCACCGGCGAGGGCAGCTGGTCCTCGCAGACCTTCCTCGTCATGAACCGGGACCCCGCGCTCGGACCGGTCCGGCTGGCCGACCTCCCGCGGCTCGCGCTGCCCGAGGACGCGCCGGTCCTGGCCAACGCCGTGCGGGAACTGCTCTGCTCCGGGCTCCAGTTCGACGTTCCGTTCCGGATCCGGGCCGGGGACGAGGTCCGCCATCTGCGGATGGTCGCCGAGGTCGTGACGGACACCGAGGACGAACCGGTCGAGGTGCACGGCTTCGTGCAGGACCTCACCGCGCAGCGCAGCGCCGAACTGGCCCTCGTCGAGAGCGAGCAGGCGATCGTCACGCAGCACGGCGTGCTGCACGCCGAGCGCACCCTGGCCGCCCGGCTCCAGCACGCGCTGCTGCCCCTGCCCACCCGGCCGGTCCGCCTCGCCGGTCTGCGCGTCGAAGTGGTGTATCTGCCCGCCCAGTCGGGGATCCACGTCGGCGGCGACTGGTTCAGCGCCATAGAACTGCCCGACGGCGACGCCCTGTTCGTGGTCGGTGACGTCGCCGGGCACGGCATCGACGCCGTGGCCACGATGGCCCAACTGCGCTTCACCGCCAAGGGCATGGTCATCACGGGCTCGTCGCTGACCGGGGCGCTGGCCCGCCTCAACACCCTGCTGCTGCACTCGCGCGACTCCCACGCCACCGCCACCATGGTCCTGGCCCGCTACGACCCCCGCGAGCGCTGCCTGGTGTGGGCCCAGGCCGGCCATCCGCCGCCGTTGCTGCTGCGCGGCGGCGAAGTGCGCTACCTGAAGCGCCCGTTGGGCATGCTGCTGGGGGCGTGCTCCGCTCCGGACTTCCAGGAGGCGCGCTGCGTCCTGGAGCCGGGTGACCGCGTCCTGCTGTACACCGACGGCCTGGTCGAGAGGCCCTCGGAGGGCATCGACCGCGGTCTGGACCGACTCGCCGCGGCCGTCGCGGCCCACCCCGCGGACGAGCCCGGCTCCCTGGCCCCGCTGCTCGCCTCGGTGCTGGAGGGCGAGCGACGCGACGACGTCTGCGTCGTGGACATCCGGGTCCCACCCGAACCGGAGTAAGCCGTCGGCCACGGCGCGGTGCCCGCGGCCGGGCTCAGTACGCCGGGCCGCCGGACGAGACGGAGGCCGCCTCGGACAGCGGCAACATCCTCGCGACCCGACGTCCTCGCGCTCGCCCCACGCCTGCGGTCCCAGAACGAACCCGACGTGGCCACCCCCTCGACGCACGCACGGCGGTGCCTGCGAACCGGGCTGCCGCCTCCGGTACGCCGGACCTGCCCACTTCCTCCCGCACGGTGCGTCAGCCGCCCGTCCGGGACTCCAGATCCCGTCGGGTGTCGTCGCCGTACACGCCGTCCTCGTCGCCTCGGATGCCGTACCAGAGCTGGAAGCGGGCCACGGCGGCGGTCAGGGTCGGGTCGTAGGTGCCGTCGGTGGGGCCGTTGTCGTAGACGTTCGGGATGCGGCGCAGGCGTTCCTGGAGGTCGGTCACCTGC
>NZ_RSAJ01000674.1 GCF_003933965.1 Streptomyces sp. RP5T | reverse complement strand
GTGTGCGGGAGGGGCGCCGTGGGACCGTTTCGCCTCGCCGGTCGTCGGGGCCTGCTGTTCACTGCGCACGGACGCCCCGGCGCGGGCTCCACGCGCCGGGGATCGTCCAGGTTCCGGTCTCCGCAGGTCAGCCCAGCTTGCGGGCGTCGGCCAGTTCCTCGGCCACGTGTGCCGCCCAGTGCTCGATCGCGGGGAAGTCCCGGAAGTCGCCGCCCTTTCCGTTGCGCAGGATCATGCGGGCGATGCGGCCCTTCGCGCCCTCCTCCAGACAGCCGCCGAAGGTGACGTGCTCGCGGGCGTCGAGCCGGGTCATGGCCCGGCGGACCGCGGGCACGGGCGGGATGTCGCGCTCGCCGGCGGAGGCGTCGAGCGGGCCGCTGCTGAACAGCCACAGCGGGAGTTCGGCCAGGGCGTGGCGGTGGCGGCGCACGAAGCGGCGGGCGTCCTTGTGCCAGCGCCCGCCGTAGAGGGCGCCGCCGACGATCACGGCGTCGACGTCACCGAGGTCGTCGACCGACGCGGCCGGACGGGCCGAGGCCGTGAGCCCCGCCTTGGTGAGCACCTCGGCCACGGCCTCGGCGATCTGTGCGGTGGATCCGTTCGTGGTGCCGTAGGCGACCAGCACGTCGGTGGTCATGACGGCTCCTCCTCTCAGGTCCGGCGCAGCCAGTCGTCGGCCACACCGTGGAAGGCCTGTTCGTCGGGCTGGACACGGGCGTCGTCCAGCCGGAAGGTGAGCTTGTCGACCACCGCGACCACACCGTCGATGCGGCCGGTCATGGCGACGGCGATCTCCTTCTCGCTCTTGCGTTCCACCTGGCCGGACAGGGTGACCACGCCCTCGGTCACGGAGACGTCCACGCTGCGCGGCGGCAGCCACAGCGCCCGCACCAGCACCTCCTCGATCACCTCGGTGCGGATCTCCGCGTCGGGCCGCAGGAAGACCTGCAGCAGGTCCCGGCGGGTGACGATGCCGACCAGCCGGTTCTCCTCGTCCAGCACCGGCAGGCGCTCCACCTGGTGCTGGGCCATCGTGCGGGCGGCCTCGACGATGGTGTTCTCGGCGTGGACGGTGACGGGCGGTTCGCTCATCAGCCGCCCGGCGGTACGCGCGCGGGCCTTGGCGGCCTGTCTGCGTGCGGTGGGCGTCAGTCCGGCGAACCGGAAGCGCTTCTTCGGCTCGAAGGGGTCGGGCATCCCGGCCTGGCGGGCCATCAGGTCCGTCTCGGAGATGACCCCGATGACCTTGTCGTCCTCGTCGACCACCGGCAGTCCGCTGATCCGGTGCTCGCCCAGCAGGCGGGCCACCTCCTTGAACGGGGTGCCGTACGTGGCCCGGACGACCTCCGTGGTCATCACGGAGCCGACCTTGCTGTGCTTCATGGCTGTCTCCTTCTCAACGGAGCCGGCGAAGGTAGGGGTCCTGCGGCCTGCACGGCAGCAGCCGCACCCGTGCGTCGAGCACGGACACACCGGACGGTGCCGCGAGGACGGGGTTGAAGTCGGCCTCGGCGAGCTGCGGAAGGTCGCTCGCCATGCGGGACAGCCGGTGCAGCAGCTGTTCGAGTGCCGCCAGGTCGACCGGGCCGCCGCCGTCCGCGCCGAAGAGCAGCGGGGCGCAGCGCGGGGACGTGATCAGGTCGTGGACGTCGTGGTCGGTGAGGGGTGCGAGCCGGGCGGCGTGGTCGGCGAGGATCTCCGTGGCGGTGCCGCCGAGGCCGAACAGGACGAGCGGTCCGAAGACCTGGTCCTGGACGACACCGGCGAACAGCTCGGTGCCGCGGGCGGCGAGCGGCTGGACGACCACCCCGGTGAGCAGTCCCGCGAAGCGGGTCTGCAGGTCCCGGAAGGCCGCCCGGACCTGGCTGTCGCCGCGCAGGTCCAGGTGGACGGCGCGCTGTGCGCTCTTGTGCAGCAGGCCGGGCCAGTGTCCCTTCATGACCACCCGGCCGTCGGCGCCGCGCATCCGGTCGGCGGCCAGCACCGCCTCGTCCTCGCTGGTGGCCCAGGCCCACGGGAGTTGGGGGATGCCGTAGCAGTCGAGGAGCTGGGCGCAGGTGCGCGGGTCGAGCCAGCCCCCGTCGGGGTGGACCTCCAGGTAGGCCTCGACGCAGGCGCGGGCCCGGGCCGGGTCGATGCCGTCGAGAGCGGGGAACGTACCGGCGGGCCGGGCGAGCCAGGCGGCGCGGTGTGCCGCGTGCGCCAACGCCCTTGCCGCGGCGCGGGGTTCGGCGTAGGCGGGGACCGTGCCGCTGTCGATGCGGGGCAACAGCTGGACCGGCAGCGCCTGTTCGAGCCGTACGACGACAACCGGCTTGCCGTGGGCGGGCCTTGCCGTGACGGCCTTGACGAGGTCGTCGCCGGTGGCCGTCGCGACCGCGGTGGGCACGAGCGCGACCAGGACGGCGTCGACGCCGGGGTGCGCGACGACGCGGTCCACGCAGTCGGCGAGTTGCTCCTCCGTCACGGCGGCGGTGGCGTCCACGGGGTTGCCGACCGCGGCTCCCTCGGGGAGCACGGCGAGCAGGTCGTCGACCAGGCCCGGGGCGGGCGCCGGCAGGGCGAGTCCGGCTTCCGCGCAGGCGTCGGCGCTGAGCACGCCGGCGCCCCCGGCGTTGGTGACGATGAGGACCCGGGGGCCCGCGGGGAGCGGCTGGGAGTGGAACAGGGCCGCGGTCTGGAGGAGTTCGCCGACGGAGTGGGTGGCGGTGATGCCGGCCTGGGTGAACAGGGCCTGGCGGGTCATGGTGCGGGTGGCGGCGGCCGCCGTGTGCGAGGCGGCGGCGCGGCGGCCCGCGTCGGTGCGTCCGGCGTCGACGGTGAGCACCGGCAGGCGGCGGGTCACCCGGCGGGCGGTACGGGAGAAGGCGCGCGGGTTGCCGAAGGACTCCAGGTGCAGCAGGGCGAGGTCGGTGCCGCCGTCGGTCTCCCACCACTGGAGCATGTCGTTGCCGCTGACGTCGTACTTGTCACCGAGCGAGACGAACGAGGACACGCCGATGCCCAGCCGGGACAGGCCGTCGAGCAGGGCGATGCCGACCCCGCCGGACTGGACGGCCACTCCCGCGGTGCCCGGGCGCGGATGGTGCGCGGCGAAGGTCGCGTCGAGGCACAGTCGTGGGTCGGTGTTGGAGACGCCCAGGCAGTTGGGGCCGACCATGCGCATGCCGTAGGTGCGGCAGGCCTCCAGGAGTGCCCGCGCCTGCTCGGCGTCGAGTCCGGCGGTGACGACGAGCAGAGCCCGTGCGCCCGCCTTTCCGCACTCCTCCGCGGCTTCCGGAACCGCGGCGGCGGGTACGGCGATCACCACGAGGTCGGGGGTCCTGGGCAGGGCGCCGACGCTCGCATAGGACGGCACGCCGAGGATCGAGGTCGCGGCCGGGTTCACCGCCCACAGCCGTCCGGTGTACGCACCCGTCTTCAGCTGGTGCAGGATCGCGCGGCCGACGGAGCCGGGCCTGCGTCCGGCGCCGACCACGGCGACCACCGACGGCCGCAGCAGGGGCCGCAGGCTCTCCACGTCGGCGGCCCGGCCGCGCGCCTCCACCGCCGTCAGGTAGCCGTCGTCCTCGTCGAGCGCGATGGTGCAGCGCACTTCGGGCCCCTCGAAGCGGCGGGCCGTGCGCAGACCGAGGTCGGCGAACAGGCGCAGCACTTCCTGGTTCTCGCTCAGGGCGTCGGCGGTGAAGGAGGCGACCCCGTCCGCGCGGGCCGCGGAGACCAGGTGCTCCAGCAGCAGCGTGCCCACGCCCCGGTGGTGCAGTCCGTCGGCGACCGCGATGGAGATCTCGGCCTCGGTGCGGGGACCGGAGCCGCCTGTGTCGTACTCGGCCAGTCCGATGACCTGGCCGGCCCGCTCGGCCAGCAGTGCGCGGTAACCGGCGTGCGGGGCGGCGCAGGCACGGTCCGCGGCCGCCTTCGCGGACCGCCTGCTCGCCACGAAGAACCGCAGCCGCAGGTTCTCCGGGGACATCTCCTCGTACAGGCCCTGCACCTGCTCGTGGTCGCTCGCCAGCGCGGGGCGGATGCACACGGTGCTGCCGTCCGCGAGCAGGGCGTGGGTCCGGGGCCCGCTGAGCGTGTCGTCCTTCATCGCGGTTCTCCTCAGGTCTCTGCTGCACTTCGAGCGTCCAGTGGAACGGCTCCGGGGCCCATGGGCTGACCGGTGGCGATGTGGGGGCCGGTCGGCCCTCCGG
>NZ_RSAJ01000673.1 GCF_003933965.1 Streptomyces sp. RP5T | reverse complement strand
GCTCCAACCCCGCCCGCAGCTCACCGTGCGCACAGTCCACGAGCTCCGTCATCATCCGGGGTCCCTCCGCGAGGTCGACGACGGCGGCGACGTACGGGGTGCGGTCCTTGAAGGGGGGCAGGTCGTTGCGGTGGACGACGGACCAGGTGTGGAGGGTGGCCCGGCCGGTCGCCGTATGCCAGGAGACGTCCTCGCTCCAGCAGTGCGGGCAGAACTCCCGCGGATAGTAGTGCACTTGGCCGCAGGAGCCGCAGAGTCTGAGCAGCAGAACGCCCCGCGCCGCCGCGTCCCACCAGGTCCGGGTGAACGCGTCCGTCTCCGGCAGGTCGTAGCGCGCACCCATCAGAACCAGCCCAGCACCGCGTCGAGCGACCACGTCTGCCAGGACATCGCGAACAGGGCCACGACCGAGATGAGGGCCATCATCGAGTTCTGCCCCTGCTCGGCCCAGTCGTGGATCATCAGGGTGAAGTAGAGGACGTTCAGGAGCAGGCCGCCGACCAGGGCCACCGGGGTCAGCAGACCGAGTATCAGGCCCACGCCCAGGGCGAGTTCGGCGTAGGCGACGACGTACGCCATCGTCTTCGGGCGGGGCGCGACCACCACGTCGAACCCGCTGCGGACCGGGGTCCAGCGGTGCTTGGCGGCGATGTCCGCGGCCCAGGTGATGCCGCCGCCCTCGAACCATGTCCTCTTGTCCTTGTGCCGCCAGCTCTCCAGCCACCACAACCCGAGCCCTATGCGCAGCACGGCCAGCCATTGCGCGCCGGTCAGCCAGATCGTGTCCATGAAATCTGACGGTACGTCAGGTCGGCGAGCCCGGGAAGCCCCCCGACCCCGGCCCGGTGGGGTTCCATGAGAGAGAACCCTGTGCACCGCCTGAGAAGCTGTGGGTCCCCCGTGAATAACCCAGGATTGTTGGCAATTTTGTCGAAGATACGGCTACGTTCGATCCCGCCAGCGAAACCGCCTAGGGAGCCAACCGTGAAGCACAGGGCAATCAAGCGCAGGAACGTCGTCATCGGCCTCGGCGCGACGGCCGGGGCCGCGGCCATCGGAGGCCTGTCCCTGAACGCCAGCGCGTCGACCGACGGCTCCACCGGGAACGGCGACGACAGCCTCGTCTTCGACCCGGCCGCCTATACGAAGCTGACGACCACCGTCACCGACACGCAGGGCACCGAGCACGCGGTCACCTACCACTTCTGGAAGGCGATCACCTACGTCTCCCGGCCCGTCGACGCGACCTACCAGTCGCTGAACGTCAGCGTCCCGGTCGAGATCGACGGCACCGCGGTCGACGCGAGCAACGCCCCCATCCTGTTCGCGAACTCCGTCGGCGGCTACATGCCGTCCTCCGTGGCGAACGCGACCGGCGTCGGCGGCGCGAGCATGGGCGGCGGAGCGGGCGGCGGCGCTCCGAGCGGGGCGCCCACGGCGAGCCCCTCCGCCTCGGCTCCGGGCGCCAACGGCAACACCAACGCCACCGGCGGCGCCATGAACACCAACCAGCTCCTGGCCCTCGCCGCCGGCTACGTCGTCGTCGAGCCCGGCGCCCGCGGCCGCGGCCTGAAGAACTCCGCGGGCGAGTACTACGGCAGCGCCCCCGCCGTGATCGTCGACCTCAAGGCGGCCGTCCGCTACGTGCGGTCCAACAAGGGCCGCATCCCCGGCGACGTCGACCGGATCGTCTCCGCCGGCACCAGCGCGGGCGGTGCCGTCTCCGCCCTGCTCGGCGCCTCCGGCGACAGCCCGATCTACGACAGGTACCTGAAGGAGATCGGCGCGGCCGACGCCTCCGACGCGATCTTCGCGGTGGGCGCGTGGTGCCCGATCACCGACCTGGAGCACGCCGACGGCGCCTACGAGTGGAACTGGGGGACCAACACCCTCAGCACCGGCAAGCAGGTCGACCAGACGGTCTCGAAGGACCTCCAGGCGCAGTTCGCCGAGTACCAGGCGAAGTTGCGGCTGCGCGGCCTCAAGGGCTCCGGCTTCGGCACCCTCACCGCCCGCAACTACGACGCGTACCTGCTCAAGCAGTACATGGAGCCCTCGGCCACCACTTATCTCGCGGCCCTGACGGACTCCGAGCGCGAGACCTACCTCGCCAAGAACACCTTCATCACCTGGGACGGCGAGAAGGCCTCCTTCACCTGGGCCGACTACCTCACCCACGTCGGCGCCCGCAAGAAGACCGTGCCGGCCTTCGACGCCTTCGACCTGTCGGCGGGCGAGAACAACGAGTTCGGCTCGGCCACGACCGCCAACCGCCACTTCACCGCGTACGGCGCAAGGAACGACACCACGGGCCTGTCCACCAAGCGCGTCGAGAGCGACATCCCCGAGCTGCTGCACCTGATGAACCCGATGTACCACCTCGTGGACAAGGTCAACGGGAAGCGCTCCAGGCACTGGTGGATCCGCCTCGGCACCAACGACACCGACACCTCGCACGTCATCTCCGCGAACCTCGCCGCCCGCGCCGAGAACCTCGGCGACGAGGTGAACCACCGCTACTACTGGGACCAGGGCCACGGCGCCAACACCGACCCGGGCGACTTCATCACCTGGATCGCCGCGGTCACCGGCCACAGGAAGGCCGGGAAGAAGTAGCCGGTACCCCACGGCACCCCCGACCGCGGCCCCGGTTTCCCGTCAGTCTCCGGCCGTCGCACGCCACGGCGCCGGGTTCCGCAGCAGCGGGCCCGGCGCCGTGGTCTTCCCCGTATCCGCACAACCAGGTGACCTACGCCACAGGTCCCACCCGCCCCTCCTACAGGCGTGATCGATCCGCAACCAATTCCCCTCTTGACCGAGACCCATCAACGCGCTGTCTGATTACGCTCGCGCTCATGGCCGACTCCACACCCGCAGACCGCCCCGACCAGCCCGATCGCCCCGTGTACGTCATCGGCGGCGGACCGGCCGGCCTCTCCGTCGCTCACGCACTGCAGGCCCGGGGCGTCCGCGCGGTCGTCCTGGAGAAGTCCGAGCAGGTCGGCGCGTCCTGGCGGCGCCACTACGACCGCCTCCACCTGCACACCACCCGCCGCCTGTCGGCCCTGCCCGGCCTGCCGATGCCCCGCCGCTTCGGCCGCTGGGTCTCCCGCGACGACGTGGTGCGCTACCTGGAGAAGTACGCCGAGTTCCACGAACTGGAGACCGTCACCGGAGTCGAGGTCTCCCGCGTCGAGCGCACCCCCGACGGCACCGGCTGGCTGCTGCACGCCACCGGCGGCCGCGAACTGACCGGCGCCGCGGTGGTCGTGGCCACCGGCTACAACCACACCCCGCTGCTGCCGGACTGGCCGGGCCGCGAGGAGTACAAGGGCGAACTCCTGCACGCGGGCGAGTACCGCAATCCGGCGCCCTGGGCCGGCCGGGACGTCCTCGTCGTCGGCGTCGGCAACACCGGTGCCGAGATCGCCGTGGACCTGGCCGAGGGCGGCACCTCGCGGGTACGGCTGTCCGTGCGCACCGCCCCGCACATCGTCCGCCGCTCCACGGCGGGCTGGGCCGCCCAGTACACGGGCGTGCTCGTACGACGCCTGCCGGTCGGCCTCGTGGACCGGCTGGCCCGGCCCATGGCGAGACTCAGCGTGCCCGACCTGTCCGCGCACGGCCTGCCCCGCCCCGACACCGGCCTCTACAGCCGGGTCAAGGAGGGCGCCATCCCGGTCCAGGACGTCGGCCTCGTCGATGCGGTCCGCACGGGCCGGGTCGAGGTCGTGGCCGCCGTCGAGGGCTTCGAGGACGACAAGGTCCTGCTGGCCGACGGCACCCGCGTCACCCCGGACGCGGTGATCGCGGCCACGGGCTACACCCGCGCCCTCGACGGCCTGGTCGGCCACCTCGACGTCCTGGACGACCGCGGCGCACCGGTCGTCAACGGCGCCCGGGCCCCGCAGAACGCCCCCGGTCTCTACTTCACGGGCTATGTCACTCCCATCAGCGGCACCTTCCGCGAGGTGGCGATCGACGCGGAGAAGATCGCGAAAGCCGTGGTGAAGGGCGGTACGGGCCGGCTCTCGAAGCTCCCCGTCTGACACGGAAATCCCCAACTGACCTTCGTACGACTCCCGTTGCTCATGTGCCAGATGCGACGGGAGCGTTGTCCTGTGCCGTCGTGCGGGGCCAGAATGTGAACACTTCTCATGTTCTAGCTCCACACTCTCTCCACCACGGAGGACGCACGTGG
>NZ_RSAJ01000672.1 GCF_003933965.1 Streptomyces sp. RP5T | reverse complement strand
ACCAGGTACTTTCCCGTGGCCTCCCGCGCGTGACGGGCTCGCGCGCCCCCCGGTGGGTCCGGCGGGCGACCGCCGGCCGGCCGGGCACATGCCACCCGGAGGGGACCACGGCACAGGCACCGCCGGGCGGTTGGCCCGTACGGGCCGTCGCGGGACGCCGTCCCCTTGCGACCGCGCCGTCGCACGCGGGGGTCCGCACCGCGCCGTCCGGGCCACTTCCGCTCCCCGGCCCGGCCGCGGTCACCACCGCAAACGTGGCCGAACACCCGGTCGTTGACGATTCGACATGACTGGCGCGCGAACCACGGGGGCATGGATCCCGTGAACGTGTTCGAGCAGGAGGGAAACCGACATCGGCACGCGGGCGGGGGTCATGAAGAGGCAGGCACGAGGAGGCGGTCCCACGGCAGCAGGGGCCTTCTCGGCACAGATGATGGAGGAGAAGGCCGACAGCGCACCGGAGCAGGCGCGCTCGCCTCAGCTCCGGCGCAGACTGGAGCGGGCGGACCTGGGGGCCGTACCGGAGACACGCAGGGCCTTGCGCGAGCTGTTACGACACTGGGGGAGGCCCGGACGGTCCGAGATAGCCGAACTGCTCACCAGCGAACTCGTCACCAACGCCCTCGTGCACACCGACCATGACGCGGTCGTCACCGCCACGGTCGGGCCGCGGGCCCTGCGGGTGGAGGTGCGGGACTTCGTCGCCCGCATCCCCCGGGTACGGGTGCCGACCGCCGACGACTGTACGCACGGCAGGGGCCTGGCCCTGGTGCAGTCCCTCGCGGACGCCTGGGGCGTGAAGGCACACGGAGTGGGCAAGGCCGTCTGGTTCGAACTCGACGCCGAAGCGGCGTGAACCACGGGAAGGGGGCGTGACCGCGTCGGTCACGCCCCCTTCCCATGGTGCTCCGGCCTCACGGCCGCGCCCTGCAGGCCTCGGCTCGCGCCTCAGCCGAACTGCTGCTCAAGATCCTTGAGTTTGCGCTCCAGCGAGTCCAGCCGCGGCAGAGCCATTGTGTCGTCCTCCGCGGTGAGATCGACCGAGTGGGACTCGGAGCCGCCGCGGACGGGCTGGAGAGAGGGGCGCTGCCGTACGGGCAGCGGCTCCGGGCTGGATATCGCGGGTTCCGTCGAGGCCCGCTCCAGGGCGGCGGCCTGCGGCTGCTGCTCCAACTGGCGTGCGCCACCCCGGCCGACGAAGCCGCGGTGGCCCCGGCTGATCGCCTTGAGCTGCGCCCGCTCCACCCGCTCCTGCTCGCGGCGCCGGAGACGGGCCGCCTCCTTCTGGCGCTTGTCCTCGCGGACCTCGTCGACCGCCTCGTCCAGGCTGCGGACGTTCTCCAGCAGCATCAGCGACCAGGCCCTGTACGTCTCGCGGGGTGCCCTCACCCAGCGCACCACGCGGATCTGCGGCAGCGGCCGCGGCACCAGGCCCTGCTCACGGAGTGCGGCCCGGCGGGTCTGCTTCAGCGCCCGGTCGAACAGCACGGCCGCCGAGAGCGACATGCCGGAGAAGAACTGGGGGGCGCCGTCGTGACCGAGGCCCCGCGGTGCGTGCACCCAGTTGAACCAGGCTGCCGCGCCCGCGAACGTCCACACGAGTATCCGCGAGCCGAGGGCCGCGTCACCGTGGCTGGCCTCGCGCACCGCGAGCACGGAGCAGAACATCGCCGCGCCGTCCAGTCCGAACGGCACCAGGTACTGCCAGCCGTTGGTCAGGCCCAGGTTCTCCTCACCGAAGCCGACCAGGCCGCGGAAGGAAAGGGCTGCGGCGACCGCCGCGCAGCAGAACAGGAGGACATAGGAGGCGGTGCCGTATATGGCTTCCTTGCGCCTGCGACGCTCCTCGCTCCGCTCCCACGAGTCGTCTTTCGCGTGCTCCCCGCCGGACCGCTTGCTCCGCGCGAGCACCGCCACCGCCGCCAGCATGCCCAGGAGCAGTACGGCGCCCGGAAGCAACCAGTTCAGCGATATGTCGGTCAGTCTCATCTGGGGTCCCTTGCATTGGGATAGGGCGTAACGCCCGCCATAGTGGCCCAATCCCAACGACCCTCAGGCGTTTTCGGGGCAAGAGGCCGCCAAGGAAGTGCAAGGGGTTGCCCAGGGCGGCATTCTGCTCGAACTGCCGCATGAGGGGCGGGAGTTGAGTTCGAATAAGACTACCCGTACGGGTGGTTCCTCGGAAAGTTCCTGCGCCAAGTGAGGAAGTTGTGAATTGCCTGTAACCGAACGGGCGTCCCGGTCGGCGCTGATCTTACGGGACGCGGGACCGGGGTCCGTGCCGGGGGTCCCCTGAGGGTGCCTCAACTCGCGGCGGCCGCAGTGAGCTTGGCGACCCGGTCCGTGTCGCAGGTGCGCGGGCAGGTGACGCAGGTGTCCTCGGGAGCCAGCGTGTAGTACATGCAGCAGCTCACCCGGTCCCGGGTGCGCAGGGGCCTGCCGTCCGGCCCCGCGAGCACGCGGAAGGCCGGGGAGCCCACGTACGGCTTCGCCGTCCCGGGCAGCAGCAGCTCCAGGGCGTGCTCGGCCCGGCGCTTCTCGTGCTCGCCGAACAGCTCGGCGACGTACCAGATCCCCTCGACGATCTCGTCGGTCACCATGCCCCACAGGGCCCTGCCGCGGCGGCGCATGCGCGGGCCGAAGGCGGTGAGGAGCGGCTCCATGTGCTCCGCGATCGCCTCCCGCAGCTCGGCGCGCAGGGACTCCTCGTCGGGGACCGTGTACGCGCCCGGCAGCGCCGCCGCCGGGTCGTCCGGGAGGCAGGCGAAGGGGCCGGGGTGGACGGCGAGGGACATCGGGCCGCGGGTGCGGTCGTAGGAGACATGGGCGACCGGGTAGCGGGGGACCCGACGCTGCAGGAACCACGGGGTGGTGAACAGGAGGCAGGCCGGCCAGGCGTACCGGTGCAGACCGAAGCCCGCGATCACGTCCGGGCGGCCGTTCCTGGCGTTGTCCCTGAGGATCTGCTCGTCGTCCCAGGCGAGGTAGGTGTCCAGGGCGGTCGGGTTCCGCGCGAGGGCGTCGGCGGTGACCCAGCCGTCGGTGCCGGGGAGGGGGGTGTCCTCGGGCAGCTCGGTGACCGTCAGCGCCGGGAGGGCCTCGGTCAGCCGCGCGTAGGCGGCCGTGACGGCGGAGTGGGGGGCAAGCAGCGGTGTGGGCATGCGGGGCCACCGATTCGCAGACGTCTGAAGGTAAGCCTTACCTTACCAATTTGTGCGGGGATTTGAACTGGAGCGTTCTGCGCCTAAGGTGCTTGACGGGTGAGTAACAACCTGCCGTTAATGACCCGAAGTGCTGACACGTCCGGAGGAGGGGCCCGTGAAGCAGGGTGCGCAGGGCCCCACCGGGACGGAGGGCGTGGTGCGGGTGCCGCCGCAGACGCGGGCGTCCGGGGCGAGCCGTGCGCCGGCCGCGGGGGAATCCGGGGTCCGGGGCGAGCACACGCACAGCGAGGTGCCGATATCCCGGCCCGTCGTGCAGCGGGCCTCGGTGCGGGGCCAGATCCTCGACGCGCTGCGCACGGCGCTGGTCGCGGGCGAGTTGCGGCCCGGCGAGGTGTATTCGGCGCCCGCCCTGGGGGAGCGGTTCGGGGTCTCGGCGACGCCGGTGCGCGAGGCCATGCAGCAGCTCGCGCTGGAGGGGGCCGTCGAGGTCGTGCCCAACCGGGGGTTCCGGGTGGTCGAGCGGGGTGCCCGTGAGGTGGCGGAGCTGGCCGAGGTGCGGGCGCTGATCGAGGTCCCGGTGGTGCTGCGGCTGGCGCGGAGCGTGCCGGTGGAGCGGTGGGCCGAGCTGCGGCCGGTGGCGGAGGCGACGGTACGGGCCGCGTCGTCGGGATGCCCGGCGACGTACGCGGAGGCCGACCGGACGTTCCACCGCGCGGTGCTGTCCCTGTCGGGCAACGAGCAACTGGTCCAGATCTCGGAGGACTTGCACCGCCGGTCGCAGTGGCCCCTGGTGGGCGGCTCCGCCTCACGGAACCGGGCGGCCCTGATCGCGGACGCGGCGGAACACACGGCCCTGCTGGACGCGTTGGTCGCCCACGATCTGGACATGGTCCGCGACCTGGTGGACGGCCACTTCACAGGCGGCGCCTGAGCCTCACACCTGCGGCGCCGGCGCGGCGCTGTGGCGGCTGCCCGGTTTCGGTCGTCGGCAGCCCGCGGGCCGGTGGGGCCTGATCGCGCAGTTCCCCGCGCCCCTGAGG
>NZ_RSAJ01000671.1 GCF_003933965.1 Streptomyces sp. RP5T | reverse complement strand
CGCCGCGGCGAGGCGTTCCTGGCCAGGCTCCGCGACTTCTGCGAGACCAAGGTCGACGGCGCCCTCATCGAACGTGAGGCCCGCATCCCCGACGACGTCGTGGCCGGCCTCAAGGAACTCGGCGCCTTCGGTATGAAGATCGACACCAAGTACGGCGGCCTCGGCCTCACCCAGGTGTACTACAACAAGGCACTCGCCCTCGTCGGCTCCGCGAGCCCCGCGATCGGCGTACTGCTCTCCGCCCACCAGTCGATCGGCGTACCCCAGCCGCTCAAGCTGTTCGGCACCCAGGAGCAGAAGGAGAAGTTCCTGCCCCGGTGCGCCCGCACCGACATCAGCGCCTTCCTCCTCACCGAACCGGACGTCGGCTCCGACCCGGCCCGCCTCGCCACCACCGCCGTACCCGACGGGGACGACTACGTCCTCGACGGAGTGAAGCTGTGGACCACCAACGGCGTGGTGGCCGACCTCCTCGTCGTCATGGCCCGCGTCCCGAAGTCCGAGGGCCACAAGGGCGGCATCACCGCCTTCGTCGTCGAGACCGACTCGCCCGGCGTCACCGTCGAGAACCGCAACGCCTTCATGGGCCTGCGCGGCATCGAGAACGGCGTCACCCGCTTCCACCAGGTCCGCGTCCCGGCCGCGAACCTCATCGGCAAGGAGGGCCAAGGCCTCAAGATCGCCCTGACCACTCTCAACACCGGCCGCCTCTCCCTGCCGGCCTCCTGCGTCGCCGCCGGCAAGTGGTGCCTGAAGATCGCCCGCGAGTGGTCCGCGGCCCGCGAACAGTGGGGCAAGCCCATCGCCCACCACGAAGCCGTCGGCTCCAAGATCTCCTTCATCGCGGCCACGACCTTCGCCCTGGAGGCCGTCCTCGACCTGTCCTCCCAGATGGCCGACGAGAACCGCAACGACATCCGCATCGAGGGCGCCCTCGCCAAGCTCTACGCCTCCGAGATGGCCTGGCTCGTCGCCGACGAACTCGTCCAGATCCGCGGCGGCCGCGGCTTCGAGACCGCCGAGTCCCTCAGGGCCCGCGGCGAGAAGGCCGTCCCCGCCGAACAGGTCCTGCGCGACCTGCGCATCAACCGCATCTTCGAGGGCTCCACGGAGATCATGCACCTGCTGATCGCCCGCGAGGCCGTCGACGCCCACCTCTCCGTCGCCGGCGACCTCATCGACCCGGACAAGTCCCTCGGCGACAAGGCGAAAGCAGGCGCCAACGCGGGCGTCTTCTACGCCAAGTGGCTCCCGAAGCTCGTCGCCGGACCGGGCCAACTGCCTAACTCCTACAGCCAGTTCAAGCGCGAGGTCGACCTCTCCCCACACCTGCGCTACGTGGAACGCACGGCCCGCAAACTCGCCCGCTCCACCTTCTACGCCATGTCCCGCTGGCAGGGCCGCATGGAGACCAAGCAGGGCTTCCTCGGCCGGATCGTCGACATCGGCGCCGAACTCTTCGCGATGAGCGCCGCCTGCGTCCGCGCCGAACTCCTCCACACCACCGAGTCCCACGGCCGCGAGGCCTACCAGCTCGCCGACGCCTTCTGCGAGCAGTCCCGGCTCCGCGTCGAGGAACTCTTCGGCCGCCTGTGGCACAACACCGACGACCAGGACCGCAAGGTCGTCAAGGGCGTCCTGTCCGGCACCTACGCCTGGCTGGAGGACGGCATCGTCGACCCCTCCGGCGAAGGCGTCTGGATCGCGGACGCCACCCCCGGCCCCTCCGAGAAGGAGAACGTCCACCGGCCCGTCCGCTGACCTCTCACGACAGCGCGCCCCCCGACAGGGGGACGCGCTGTCCCCACACACCGTCCTTACGGCGACAATGGGGGGATGAGCGACAGTCCAGCCCCCCGGGGGAACGGGCCGGAAGCCCCGTCCGCCCCGCGACACCACGCACGCTCCCCCAGAGGGGGTGCCCCCGTCGCCGCACCGGGAGCCGACCCGAGCACCTCCGGCACGAGGGCCGGCACCCGGCACGGCGAGAGCACGCACCCACGGGCGACACCTGCGGCTCCGCGGCGGCCGCAGGGCCCGTCCGACGGACGGAGGGCAGGACTCACGGCCCGCACCCTCGCCGACCCGCACCTCGTCCACGACCCGGTCGCGGACGACGGCCCCAAGGACGTGGTGATCCTCGGCTCCACCGGCTCGATCGGCACCCAGGCCATCGACCTGGTGCTGCGCAACCCCGACCGCTTCCGGGTGACCGGCCTCTCCGCCAACGGCGGGCGCGTGGCGCTCCTCGCCGAACAGGCGCACCGGCTCGGGGCACGGACCGTCGCGGTCGCCCGCGAGGACGTCGTACCGCAGCTCCGCGAAGCGCTCCGCGCCCTCTACGGCACGGGCGAGCCACTCCCCGAGATCCTCGCCGGACCGGACGCGGCCACCCTCCTCGCCGCCTCGGACGCGCACACCGTCCTCAACGGCGTCACCGGCTCCATCGGACTCGCCCCGACCCTCGCCGCCCTGGAGGCGGGCCGCACCCTCGCGCTCGCCAACAAGGAGTCGCTCATCGTGGGCGGCCCGCTGGTGAAGGACCTCGCCGAGCCCGGCCAGATCATCCCCGTCGACTCCGAGCACGCCGCCCTCTTCCAGGCACTCGCCTCCGGGACCAGGGCCGACGTGCGCAAGCTGGTCGTCACCGCGTCCGGCGGCCCCTTCCGCGGCCGTACGAGGGCCGACCTCGCCCGGGTGACCGTCGAGGACGCCCTCGCCCACCCCACCTGGGCCATGGGCCCGGTCATCACGATCAACTCCGCGACCCTCGTCAACAAGGGCCTGGAGGTGATCGAGGCGCACCTCCTCTACGACATTCCCTTCGACCGCATTGAGGTGGTCGTGCATCCCCAGTCGTATGTCCACTCGATGGTTGAGTTCACGGACGGATCCACGATCGCCCAGGCGACGCCCCCCGACATGCGCGGGCCGATCGCCATCGGTCTCGGCTGGCCCGAGCGCGTCCCCGACGCGGCGCCCGCCTTCGACTGGAGCAAGGCGTCGACCTGGGAGTTCTTCCCGCTCGACAACGAGGCGTTCCCCTCGGTGAACCTCGCGCGACACGTGGGTGAGCTCGCGGGCACGGCCCCGGCGGTGTTCAATGCCGCCAACGAGGAGTGCGTCGAGGCCTTCCGGGCCGGCGCACTGCCGTTCAACGGGATCATGGACACCGTGACCCGGGTGGTGGACGAGCACGGCACCCCGAGCCGGGGAACCTCGCTCACCGTCGCGGACGTCCTCGAAGCGGAGACCTGGGCGCGGACCCGGGCCCGGGAACTGACGGCACAGACGGCGGAGGCCCGTGCATGACGACCCTGATGTTCTTCCTCGGCATAGGGCTCTTCGCCTTCGGCCTCCTGGTGTCGATTGCGTGGCACGAGCTGGGGCACCTGTCCTTCGCCAAGCTCTTCGGCATCCGCGTGCCGCAGTACATGGTCGGCTTCGGCCCGACCGTCTGGTCCCGCAAGAAGGGTGAGACGGAGTACGGCATCAAGGCCGTCCCCTTCGGCGGCTACATCCGCATGATCGGCATGTTCCCGCCGGGCGACGACGGCCGCATCAGCGCCCGCTCCACCTCCCCCTGGCGCGGCATGATCGAGGACGCCCGCTCGGCCGCCTTCGAGGAACTCCAGCCCGGCGACGACAAGCGCCTCTTCTACACCCGCAAGCCCTGGAAACGCGTCATCGTGATGTTCGCGGGCCCCTTCGCGAACCTGATCCTCGCCGTCGCCCTGTTCCTCACGGTCCTCATGGGCTTCGGCATCTCCCAGCAGACCAACACGGTCAGCTCGGTCTCCAAGTGCGTGATCGCCCAGAGCCAGAACCGCGAGACCTGCAAGGCCTCCGACCCCGCCTCCCCGGCGGCGGCCGCCGGCCTCAAGGCGGGCGACAAGATCATCGCCTTCAACGGCGTGCGCACGGACGACTGGAACAAGCTCTCCGACCTCATCCGCGCCAACCCCGACAAAACCGTCCCGATCGTCGTCCAGCGCGACGGCAAGGACCTCACCCTGACGGCGAAGATCGCCTCCAACCAGGTCGCCAAGAAGGACTCCAGCGGCCAGTACGTCCAGGGCGAGTACGTCACCGCCGGCTTCCTCGGCTTCAGCGCCGCCACCGGCATCGTCAAGCAGGACTTCGGCGACTCCGTGGTGTGGATGGGCGACCGCGTCGGCGAGGCCGTCGACTCCCTGGCCGCCCTCCCCGGCAA
>NZ_RSAJ01000670.1 GCF_003933965.1 Streptomyces sp. RP5T | reverse complement strand
GGCGGGACGGGAGAGCTTCTGCAGTTCGGAGATCAGCTTCCCGCGCGAGATGCTGCCGGGGTCCTGGTTGACGCCGTCGGTCAGCACCACCAGGGCGTTGAACTTCCCCTCGGCGTAGGAGGAGGTCGCCGCCCGGTACGCGGCGAGCGTGGTGTCGTACAGCCCCGTCGCGCCGCCCGGCACCGGCTCCAGGCCGCCGAAGGCCGCCGACAGGCGCTCCCGCTGGGTGCCGCCCGTGGGCGTGCTGTCGCCCAGCCGGTCCGTCGGCACCAGGATCCTGTAGTCCTTGGCGCCGTCCAGCTTCGTGGAGAACTCCCACAGGCCGATCTCGTCCTCCTGGGTGAAGGTGGCGAGGGCCTGCAGCAGGGACGCCTTGGTGACGTCCATCCGGGTGCGGCCGGTGCCCGGGACGGGCTCGGACATGGAGGAGGACGCGTCCACGACCGTGGTGATCCGCGCGCTCTGGACGGTGATCGTCCAGGTGCCGAGGGCCTCCTGGAGCGCCGACGCGGACGCCGGCTCGACGGCCGCCGCCGCGAAGGGCTGCGGCACCCTGCCCCCGGCCTTCGCGACCAGCGAGGCGGAGACCTGGTCGTCGGAGGTCCTGAACCCCCGGTCCGTCAGCAGCTGTTCCTGCTCGGGCTTGCGCAGGTACGTCATGAAACGGATCGCCGCCCGGCTCTCGTCCGTGCTCAGCCGCGTCTCGTCGACGAGCGCGTACGGGTAGTCCAGCCGCGGTGACCCGTCCTTCGGGTAGAAGAAGTCCAGGCCGTCCCCGGACTCCGCCGAGGAGTTGTACGTGAAGGCCGCCTGCTCGGACAGGATCAGGGCCTGGTTGCGCCTCGGATTGCCCTGCTCGGTACCCGAGGAGTCCCGCGGCAGCGTCTCCACGAGCCGGCCGTCGCTGTCGGAGACGCGCTGCGAGAGCGACTTCATCATCGCCGCGGCCTGGGTCGCCCCGCCCTCGACGCCGCCCGCCGCGCTGCTCAGCCGGGTCAGGGCGAGCAGCCCGGACGCGCTGCGCGCGGGATCGGCGGCGCCCAGCCTGAGGGAGTCGTCCCGCAGCGCGGCGCCCGCCAGTTCGAGCCAGCCGTACGTCTTCTTCGGCCAGCCCAGCGCTTTCGCGGCGTCCGGCACCATCGCCATGCCGACCGGGCTGGAGGCCACGTCACCGACCCGAGCCACCTCGGTCGCGCCCCCGTTCGCGGAGATCTGCTCCAGCCACACGTCCGAGTCCGGCACCCACACCTGCGCGCCGGGGTTCCTGCCGGCCACGAGCGCGTCCCTGACCTTGTACGACTCGCGCGCGGTCACCGACACGGCCACACAGCGCCCGTCGGAGGTGAGGTTCTCGTCGTGGGCCCGGCCGGCCGCGGCGCGCAGGGCGGGGGCCATGTCGGGGGAGGCGGCGATCTCGATCCGTACCGCCTCGTCCTGGCAGGAGGAGCCGAAGGAGAGCAGGCCGCCCTGGACGGCGGCGGCCGTACCGCCGGCGACGGCGAGGACCAGCACCGTCGCGACGGCCACGGTGCGGCGGCGCGCGCGTGGACGGGGGTCGCTGCCGCCCACCCCATACTGATCGGGCAAGCTGTGACGTCCCATGACGGTGGTGCCCTCCCCTGCTGCTCGTGCCGGCACAGCCGTGTACGGAGGAAAAGGGAGTACGCCCCCGTACGGCGTCCGTCCCCCCGACGGCCCTGCGCACGATCTTCGTAACTTCTTTCGAAGGACCCTAGCGGGGCGGAGTTGGGGATGAGGCTGGATTACTCAACTGGAGGCAGGTGTGCAGGCGGAGGAAGGGGCAGTGGCCGATTCTTTTCCGCAGCGGGCGCTCTCACGGAAGTTCTTGCGTGACGAGACGCTGCTCGTTCTGGGGCTTTCGCTCGGTGCGAGCGGTGTGTCCGCGCTGATCAGTTTTGTCGGATCGGTCACCAAACCAGGGGGTCTCAAGGATCAGGCGGCGACCCTCAACGCCTCGGCCGCGCCCGGCCGTCCCTGGCTGGATCTCGCCTGGCAGCTCTTCGGGATCGCCTCGGCGCTGGTTCCCGTCGCCCTGGTCGCGCACTTCCTGCTGCGCGAGGGGCAGAGCCTCAGAACCCTCGGCTTCGACCGCACCCGGCCCGGCTTCGACCTCGCCCGCGGGGCCGGCGTCGCGGCCGTGATCGGCAGTACCGGTATCGCCTTCTACCTGGCCGCACGCGGTCTCGGCTTCAACCTCACCGTGGTGCCCGAGGCGCTGCCCGACGTGTGGTGGAAGTACCCGGTGCTGATCCTCTCGGCGTTGCAGAACGCGATCCTCGAAGAGGTGATCGTCGTCGGGTATCTGCTGCGCCGGCTGAACCAGTTGGGCTGGACCCCGGGCACCGCCCTGGTGGCCAGTTCCGTACTGCGCGGCAGCTACCACCTCTACCAGGGCGTCGGCGGCTTCATCGGCAACATGGTGATGGGCGTGGTGTTCGTCCACCTGTACCGGCGCTGGGGCCGGGTGGGCCCCCTGGTGGTGGCGCATTCCCTCCTCGACATCGGGGCGTTCGTGGGATACGCGCTGCTCGCGGGCAAGGTGGGCTGGCTGCCGACCGCCTGATCAGGCGAGCAGCTCGCCCTCGATGACCGTGACCGCCCGGCCCGTCAGCAGCGTGCGCGCACCGCGCAGTCCGGTGCGGACCCGGCCGGAGCGGGGCGAGGCCTGCAGCCCGGTGAGATCCGTACGGCCGAGCCGCCGCGACCAGTAGGGCGCGAGCGCGGTGTGGGCGCTGCCGGTGACCGGGTCCTCGTCGATGCCGACGTTCGGGAAGAAGCAGCGGGAGACGAAGTCGTAGCCCAGTTCCGGGTTCTCGGCGCGGGCGGTGGCGATGATCCCGCGCTCGGAGTAGGCGGCCAGCGCCTTGAGGTCGGGGCGAAGGGCGTGCACGGTCTTCTCGTCGGCCAGTTCGAGCAGCAGGTCACCGATGTTCGGCCCGGTGTCGGAGGCGGTCAGCGGCTCGGCGCCCAGTGCCGCGGCGACCCCCTCGGGCAGCGCGACCGGGGTCAGCGGGGCCGTGGGGAAGTCCAGGGTGATCGAACCGTCCTCGGCGGGCGTGGCGACGAGGACTCCGCTGCGGGTCGCGAAGCGCACCGGGCCCTGGTGAGCGCCGGTGGCGAACAGGACGTGGGCCGTGGCGAGCGTGGCGTGCCCGCACATGTTCACCTCGGTGGCGGGCGTGAACCACCGCAGCGCCCAGTCGGCCTCGCCGCCGCCGGGCAGCCGGTGCGCGAAGGCCGTCTCGGCGTGGTTGACCTCCAGGGCGATGTTCTGGAGCCGGTTGTCGTCCGGGAAACCGTCGTCCAGGAGCAGGACCCCTGCCGGGTTGCCGGCGAACGGGCGGTCGGTGAAGGCGTCGACGATTCGGATACGCATGGACCGACCGTACGGCGTGATCTTGCCTCGGGGACAAGGCCAATCCGGCGTCGCCGGCCCGATTTCCGGGAAGGCCGACGCGTCCCGGCCCGCCGCCCATTGCGCTGTCGCCGACGAGCCCTCATTATCAGGAATCCTGTTACTTTAATCTTGTAGCGATGGGTGCTCCGTCATGCCGTTCAGTCCCGCAATCAAGGCCAGGGCGATCCAGCTCCTGCTCGGCCGCGTGATGTCCCGCGTCCACAAGGACCTGCGCCTCACCGACATCCCGGCGCGCACCGAGACCCTCCGGGTCGACACCGGCGCCGGACCGGTGACGTGCACCGTCTACCGTCCGCCGGTCACCGCCGACGTGCCCGCCCCGGTGTACGTCAACTTCCACGGCGGCGGGTTCGTGGTCGCCCGGGCCGAGCAGGACGACCACATCTGCCGCTACATCGCGGCCACGGCCGGCTGTGTCGTGGTCAACGTCGACTACGCGGTCGCGCCGCAGAGGCCGTATCCCGCCCCCGTCACCCAGGCCTACGACGTCACCGCGTGGGTCGCCGCGAACGGTGCCGTCGGAGGCTGGGACGGTTCGCGGCTCGCCGTCGGCGGACACAGCGCCGGCGCCAACCTGACCGCCGCGGTGTGCCGGCTGGCCAGGGAGCGCGGCACCTTCTCACCCCGGCTCCAGATCCTCGACTCCGCACCGCTGGACCAGGTCGCCGACCCGGCCGGCAAGCGGTCCCTCGTCGCCAAGCCGCTGCTGACCCCGCAGCTCATGCGGATCTTCACCGCCGCCTACGTCCCCGACCCCGCCGACCGCGCCCACCCTCTCGTCTCGC
>NZ_RSAJ01000066.1 GCF_003933965.1 Streptomyces sp. RP5T | reverse complement strand
GCTCCTCGGCACGCAGCACCGTCTGCAAAGCGCGCGGAACTACCTGGTGCTCGCCGCCGCTCACCTCGCGATGGGGCGGACCGAAGCCTGTCAGGAGGCCTACGAGCGGGGCGCTTTGATGCTGGAGGCTTCCGAGGCCAACCGTCAGGCAGGTTTCGCCTGGGCCGAGTTGGCGGAGATCTTCCGGTTGTGCGGGGAGGAGGCGCGTGCGGTGTGGGCGTACCGGCAGAGCGTGCGCTGCCTGGGACACCGGGAGGCATTTTCCGAGGATGCGCTTGAGCAGTCACCGACGCCGGGGGGCTGAGGGCCGGCACCGGATCCGAGGTGCCGGCGCCCCATGACCGGCACCCTGCGCGCGGACGTCGGGACGGCCGGCGTCCGCACGTCCGTCTTCCCTAGCAGCAGACGGGAATGTCGTTGTCCTCCTCAGTGAGCATCCCCTCGGCCCCGGTCGGGGACGTGAGCGTCTGGCCTGCGGTGCTGACCATCGATGCCTGTGCCAGTGGGGCGTAGATCCCTGTCACTGCCAGGGCGGTGGCGGCCAAGGCCAACGCGACGGCACGCGAGAGGCTGCGTATGTGATCCTGTTCCATTTTCTCTCCGAGCGGTACGCCAGGCGACGGTGGGCAGAACCCGCCGCGCTGTCTTTCTGAACTCCCCCCAAGCCTTTATGCATACACGTGACGGGCTTGTGAAGGGGCGGTGGTACGAAACGGTAGGAGCACTCGCGGGCGGGAGTCAAATCTGGCGCGCGCACTTCATGTCGCGGAAATTCCAACAATTCCCAGCGGCAGGAACCAGAACTCGACGTGGCCAGTTATCGACCGGAGGAAATGAGACAAGAGCGGTCGAGTGTTGGCCGATTGCAAGGCTTCTGACCTGCTCATCTGCTGTCACATGCAGGCTTGAACCGTACTCGGTGGCCCTGCGCCAAGAAGCCTGCAAGGCGTTGTTCAGTGGATTGCAAGCGAACACATGCAGAATGCCGTCTCCTCGCGGGCGCGCGTGACGGGGCGCGGAAATAGGCACACTCAGTGAAGTCCTCATGACAATCGATGAGCAGTGGAGCAGTGGAACAGAACTACGCGCAGAATCCGACCTTCATGGGAATCCCTCGCCATGCTTCTCCGCGCGGCCGGGACCTAGTGGTGATCGGCGCCCCGTACGATGCCGGCACCAGTCATCGGCCCGGGACCCAGCTGGGCCCGCGGGCCATTCGGCAGGGCTCGGACCTCCTTCTCGGCACAGGTTTCGGCCGGGGGCCCGCGGCCTCCGACATCATCGACTGCGCGGACGCCGGGGACATCGACCTGGGCCCGTGCGACGCGCGCACGGTCTTGGAGGTTGCGCAGCGGAGCCTGCAGTCCCTGCTGGAGCACAACGACGCGTTCCTGATGCTGGGGGGCGACCACGCGCTCACGCTTGCGGCGCTGCGGGCAGTCGTCCGCAGGCACGGGATGGTCGCCGCGGTGCATCTCGACGCGCACTGCGACACCCAACCGGACGTCTACGGCACCGAATACCACCACGGCACGACGTTCCGTCAGGCCATCGAGGAGAGGCTGATCGACCCTCGGCGACTCGTGCAGATCGGGGTCCGCGGCCCCCGGGTCGAACCCGACCCGCAGGACGGCGCCCGAAGACACGGCACACGGGTCATCACCGCCGCCGACATGGTAGCCGTGGGCCCCTCCGCCACCGCTCGCCTGATCCGCGAGATCATCGGAGACGTACCGGTCTACGTGTCGGTCGGCATGGACGTCGTGGATCCGAGGTTCGCGCCCGGCACCGCGGCGCCGGCACCGGACGGGCCCTCCTCGCTCGACGTCCTCGAAGTGCTGCGCTGCGTCGGTGATCTGGAGCCCGTCGGCTTCGACGTGATGGGCGTCTGCCCGCCCTACGACCACGGCGGTGTCACGTCCCTCCTGGCCACCGAGGTGGGCGCGGAGCTGCTGTACCAGTTCGCACGGTCCCGTTGCCGGTGACGGGGACGCTCCACATGTCCAGGCCGGGCAGTTCCGGGGCGTCATGCCCGGTGCAAGAGCACGGCAAGGCCCGTGCGCAACACTGCACGGCGGGCCACCGGTGGTCGGCCCGGACTCGTCGCATCGCTTCCTGGCTTGCCCGCACCTTTCACACGGAGATCACCATGCCGCAACGCCCGAAGATTGTTCTCGTCGGCCAACTCGTCACCGCCCCCTGGGTGTTCGAGGCCGCCCAGCGTGTGGGCGTCGACGTGGTGCTCATCCCCTGGACGGGCACCGACCTGGACGTGGCACGGCGGGCCGCCGCGGTGACGGAGGTCCTGCCCCTGGACGTGGAGACGGATCCGGACGGGGCGCTGGCGGCTCTGGTCGAGCGCTTTCGGTCGGACCCCTTCGACGGGATCATGGCGGGCAACGAACTGGTCGTCCCCTTCACCGCGCGTGCCGCACGCACCCTCGGTCTCCCCGGTCTGTCCGAACAGGGCGCGGCGGTGGTGCGCGACAAGCGCAGCATGCGGCAGCGCCTGGCGGAGGCGGGCCTGGCGGTCCCCGGTCTTGCCGCCCTGGAGCGCAAGGAGGACTGGGCCGACGCACTGACACTGCGGTTCCCGGTCGTGGTGAAGCCGGCGCGCGGCTTCTCCAGCCTCGGCGTCATCCGGGTCGACGACAAGGAGCAGCTCGAACAGGCCGTCAGCAGTACCTGGGAGCTCGTGGAGGCCCGTTCGCACAAGCCCGCCGAAACGGGTGGCGGCAGCGGGGTGCTGGTCGAGGAGTACCTGGACGGACCGGAGATCTCAGCCGAGTCCCTGGTCCACCGGGGCCGGGTGCGGGTGTGCGCGGTCTCCTGGAAGGGGGAACTCACCGGCCCCTACTTCGAGGAGACCACGCTGCGCGCACCGGCCCGGCTGCCGGCCGAGATCCTGGCCGCCGTCGAAGCGGAAGTGGTCGCCGCCCACCACGCCTTCGGCGTCGACGAGGGTGCCACCCACACCGAGCTGCGCCTGGTCGGCGGGGTGCGTCCGGTGCTGCTGGAGATGGGCGCGCGCATCGGAGGCGGCGGGTTCATGCACCACCTCGTCCGGGGGAGCAGCGGCATCGACTTCGCGGGCGAGACCGTACGCATCCATCTGGGGCAGGAGCCCCGGTGCTGGTCGCAGGAGCCGGTGGCGGCCGGACACGCGGCCGCCTACCTGGTCCCGGTCGGCACCGGCGGCACCTTCCGGCGCATCCGGGGCCTGGACGAGGTCCGTGCCGACCCCCGGGTCGACCACGTGGCACAGGCCGTCGCCCCCGGAGCGGTGCTGCGCCCGTACCCGGCGTGGACCGCGTATCCGGCGATCGTGCTGTCCCACCACGCGTCGGACGAGGAGGCCGTGCAGTTCCGCGAGCACCTCGAAAGGACCCTGCACATCGAGTACGAGGAGCAGGGGTGACCCCGCTCGTCCGCCACCGCAGGCCGGTGAACGGCTCGTGAAACGACGCTCCGCCCAGCAGGGCGGCGGCCTGCCGCGCACCTTCTGGTGGCTGTGGGGTGGAACGCTCATCACGTCCGCGGGCGGGTTCGTCGTGCCGTACCTGGCGATCTACCTGACCAGCGTGCGTGACTACTCGGTGTCCTTCACCGGCCTCGTCATGACGGTGTTCGGCATCGGCAGCGGCCTTGCCGCCTTCGTGGGCGGGATCCTCGCCGACCGCCTGGGGCGTCGGGCGGTGCTGCTGTGGAGCGAGGCGCTGAGTGTCATCGGCATGGCAGGGCTGGGCTTCGCCGACACCAAGGTGCTCGTGGTCGCGGGGACACTGGTCGTGGGGGTCGGGCTCAACGCCACGCGGCCGGCTCGCGCCGCGGCCGTCGCCGACCTGGTGAGTGAGGAGGACCGGCCGCGCGCCTACTCGTTGCTGTACTGGGCGACCAACCTGGGATTCTCCGTGGCGGCGGTCAGCGCCGGTGCCGCCGCCGACCAGAGCTTCGCCCTGCTGTTCCTGGTCAACGCGATCGCCAACACGGTCGCGGGTGCCGTCGCCTATCGTTTTGTCCCGGAGACCCGTCCGGAGTCGGCCCGGCCACATCGTGAGCGGGCGGGTGGACGGGGCTCGGCCGTGCTCCGGGACCGGCCGTTCACGGTCCTGCTCGGATCGGTGCTCCTGCTGGGCCTGATGTTCCAGCAGCCGCTGGTGGCGCTGCCCTTGACGATGACGGAGCAAGGGCGTTCGCCGGCGGAGTACGGCCTCGTCATGATGGTGAACGGCCTGGTCATCGCGGCGTTCCAGCTACCGCTGAGCCGGCTGGGCGACCGGTTCCGCCCGGAGCACGCCCTGGCGGTGGCGACCCTGTTCTCCGGCATCGGCTTCGGCCTCACCGGAGTGGTCCAGAGCCTTCCGGGATACGCGGCGACCGTGGTGCTGTGGAGCCTGGGAGAGATCGTCGTCCTGCCGCGGTGCATGACACTCGTCGCCCTTCTGGCCCCGGCGCACGCCCAAGGCAGTTACCAGGGACGCCTGTTGCTGGTGTGGAGCTCCGCCGTGGCCCTGGCCCCGCTCCTGAGCAGCCAGCTGATCGAGGCGTCCGGCACCACCGCGGTCTGGGTGGCCTGTACGGCGCTGGGCCTCCTGGCCGCCGCCCTCCACCTCGTCCTGGGCCGGCTGCGCCGCAAGCCGGTGCACGAGGAAGCCGAACCCCTGCCTTCCTGACCGGGCCGCGCCCGTTGCGCCGCCCGCCACCCCAAGACCACCGTCACGTCTGTTCCCCGCACCCAAGCCGGTCCACGGACCGCCGACACCGAGGAATTGCCATGGCTCTGCTGAACCTGAACCCCGACGAACTGCTTACGACCACCCGATCGGTACGCAAGCGGCTGGACCTGACCCGCCCGGTGCCCCTGGAACTCGTCAAGGAGTGCATCGAGATCGCGCTCCAGGCACCCACCGGAAGCAACCGCCAGACCTGGCACTGGCTCGTCATCACGGACCCGGACCAGCGTGCCGCGATCGGCGAGTTCTACCGCCGGGCGGTCGACACCTACCTCTCGTCCGAGGGGGCCTGCGGCACGCTCTACCCGGAGGACCCGCAACGCCACGCGGTGCAGAAGCGGGTGGGTGACAGCGTCGCCTACTTGGGGGAGCGGATGAGCGAGGTACCCGTGCTCGTCATCCCCTGCCTGGACGCGAACGAGGCCCCCGAGTACAACGAGGCGGGCATGTGGGGCTCCATCGTCCAGGCCGGGTGGAGTTACATGCTCGCGGCCCGGGCGCGGAGGCTGGGCACCGCCTGGACCACGCTGCACCTGATGTACGAGAAGGAGATCGCCGAGCTGCTGAAGATTCCCGACGGTGTCGTGCAGGCGGCGCTGATTCCGACGGCGTACTCGATCGGCACGGACTTCAAGCCCGCCCGGCGGCAGCCGCTGGACCAGGTCCTCCACCTCGACAGCTGGTGACACGGCCGCTCATGACGAAGACCGCCGCTCCGCAAGCGGCGGTCTTCGTCATGAGCGGGGTGGGTGAGGGGCGCGGTCAGGTGGAGTAGTCGGCGTTGAGGCGGACGTAGCCCTCCGTCAGATCGCAGCCGTAGACGGTGAAGGCGCCGTCCGCGACGGCCAGGTCGATGCCGATGACCACGTGATCGCCGCGCATCTCGTCGGCGACGGCGGCGCGCACCGCGTCCTCGTCCTGTGCCCCGGGCCGGCCGGGCGGGTAGACCGTGACCTCACCGAAGCGGATGGCGACCTTGTCCTGGTCGATGTCCGTGTCGTCGGAGCACTTGCCGATGGCCATCGCCACCCGGCCCCAGTTCGGGTCACCCCCGTGGACCGCGGTCTTCACCAGGGGTGAGTTGACCACGGCCTTGCCCACGCGTTTGGCCTGCGCGGTGTCGCGGGCCCCGCTCACCTGCACCTCGATCAGCTTGCTCGCGCCCTCTCCGTCGGACGCGATGTCCTTGACCAGGGTGAGCGCCACCTCGTACAGGGCGTTCTCGAACTCCGCGGGGTCCACGTCGCCCGCCAGTCCGTTGGCGAAGAGCGCCGCCGTGTCGCTGGTGGAGGTGTCCGTGTCGATGCTGACCGCGTTGAACGTCCGGTCCATGACCCGGCGGAAGATCCGGTCCTGTTCCTCCGGGTCGAGCCGGGCGTCGGTGGCGAAGAAGGTCAGCAGGGTGGCCATGTCGGGCTCCATCATCCCGACACCCTTGGCGATGCCGGTGATCACGGCGTCGCCGACGCGGGCCCGCGCCACCTTGGGCCGGGTGTCCGTGGTCATGATGGCGCGAGCCGCCCGCTGGAAACCGTCACGGCCCGGCTCGGGCGCGACGAGGGTCTTGACGTGGTCCCGGATGGATTCCATCGGGTACTGACGGCCGATCACACCCGTGGAGGCGATGAGGAGTTCGTCCTCGGCCACGCCCACCGCCCGGGCCACCGTGTCGCGCACCTCGCGCGCGTTGCGTTCGCCCTCCGAGCCGGTGGCCACGTTCGCGTTGCGGGCCAGGACGACGACGCCCCGGGCGCTGCGGTCGCGGACCGCCGCGCGGCTGAGCACCACGCTGGGGCCCGCGAAGAGGGAACGGGTGAAGACCGCGCTGACGACGGCCGGTTCGGTCGATGTCAGGACGGTGAAGTCGTCGCGCCCGTCGTCCGCCAGCCCGACCGGTGCCGTGTGCACCGCGAAACCTCGCGGGTCGAAGGCTGCGCTGTCTGTCAAGGTCAATCATCTCCCCAGCAAGCGGATGGGATCCCACCGTACCGGCAATCACCGGAGGTCAGGGTCGTGCGGAGCGTGCCGCGGGCGTGGGACCACCGGCGTTCCGGCGGTCCCACGCCCACAGGGTTCTGCGCGGGTGCTAGCGGCGTGGCGAGAAGTCCACGACGTCACCGGCGCGTCCACCGCCGGACAGCTGGTCGTTGCGGTCCGTGCGGATGTAGACGCGGTGCAGCCAGCGGTCCTTGCCGTCCCAGCGCGGGGAGAACGGCGTACGGGCGTGCGTGGTGCGGAAGTTGTCGACGACCAGAAGGTCCCCGGGGGTCAGCCGCACCGCCTCGCTCACCTCGTCGAGCGCCTTCGACAGCACGGCGACGGCCTCCACGTCGTCGGGTTCGCGCGGCGCGAGCAGCTCACGGTCGTAGCCGAGGAAGGGATCCCGGGGATCGCCGTAGAGCGGCTTGACGTTGGCGATGGCGCCCGGGTCCTCGACGCCGCCGCGGAACGCGACGTCCACGCAGCACGGCATGGGCCGGTCGAAGAGGTGGGCGCGGACGTCCTCGGGTATCAGGGGCAGCGCCTTGCGGATCGAGCCGACCAGGGTGGCCGCCTTGCGCTCGTGGTCCGCGCGTGAGCAGGCGAGCATCACGTAGTTCGGCTGGAGGACGTGGTAGGCCATCTCCGTGTGGAATTCGAGCAGGGTCTCGGAGGTCTCGGAGGACAGGTGGTGGGCGCCCGGCGACGGGTACACGTCGTGGTAGACGGTGCCGGACCGCAGCTCCCGGTACCCGGTGTGCAGGCCCAGGCGGCGGCCGATGACCGCCAGCATCGCCTCCATGTTCTGCAGGGGGCGGTCCACCGGAGCCGGGGTGCTGGTGGGGGTGGCCGGCAGGTCGTCGTCGTCCTCCACCGGCAGGCCCCGCAGCATGAGGTAGCCGTCGTGGCTGCCGTCGGCGTTGAACCGGTCGAGCGCCGTGCCCAGGCCCTCGGGCAGGTCGCCGGCGGCTTCGTGCGCGGCGTCGAGGAAGCCGTACAGGTCCTGGCGGGGGATCCGCGGCAGCCGCGAGGCCAACGCGAGCAGGTCGGCGGAGTACTCCGAGCAGTCGACTACGGTCACGAGCTCTGCCTTTCTCGGGTTGTGGAGCGTGCGTACTGGTAGAGGAGTTCGGCCCCTATCTCGGTCGCCAGCACCGAGGTGATGCCGCCGTGGTCGTACAGGGGGGAGACCTCCATGACGTCGAAGCCCACCGGGCGCAGGTCTCCGACCCCGCGCAGCAGGGCGAGCACCTCACGCGAGCTCGGGCCGCCCGGGGCGGGGGTGCCGGTGCCCGGGGCGAACGCCGGATCCACCACGTCGACGTCCACCGACACATAGACGGGTGCGTCGCCGAGGTGTTCGCGGACCAGGGCCGCGGCCGCCTGGGGACCGAGGCCGCAGAACTCGTCGGAGGTCATGATCCGCACCCCGTGTCCACGGGCGTAGTCCAGTGAGTCGGGCTGCGGGTTGTGGCCCCGGATCCCGATCTGCAGCATGCGCTGCGGGTCGACGAGCTTCTCGTCGATGGCGTGCCGGAACGGGGTGCCGTGGTGGTACTCCCCGCCGTAGAAGGCGGGGTTGGTGTCCGAGTGGGCGTCGAGGTGCAGGACGGCCACCGGACCGTGCTTGGCGGCGACCGCGCGGAGGGCGGCCAGCGTCAGCGAGTGGTCACCGCCGATCATCAGGAAGGCGGCGTTGTCGGCCAGGAGTTCGCTCAGGCGCCGCTGCGCCGTGTCCATCGCGATGTGCATGTTGAACGGGGTCAGGTCGATGTCCCCGGCGTCCACGCAGTCGATGAGGTCGAAGGTGCCGGGCCCGCGGTCGATGCCGACGCCGTGGATGAGCCCGGATTCGTTGCGTACGGCGCGCGGACCGAAGCGGGCCCCCGGCCGGTAGCTGGTGCCCCCGTCGTACGGGGCGCCGATGACCACGACGTCCTTGCCCTGCGGCGACGGATCGTGCGGAAGGCGCATGAAGGTGGGGATCTGTGCGTAACGAGGAGAGACGTTGATGTCGAGCCGTTGTCCGGGGTCGTTCACGGGGTGGCCCCTCTTCGCTGCGAGTGGACGGTTTCGTGGGGTCGGTACGGGGTGCGGACGAGGCCGGGGCAGCCGTGGGCCGTCACAGGGCGGCCGTGGCGCCGGACGCCAGCCGCTCGGCAACCTGCTCCACCACCTCCCCGGTCTTCACCTCGTCCGGGTGGCGGCCGGCGACGACGACGTGGTCGAACAGCTCCTGCACCACCAACTCCTTGGCCCGGTGCACCTGTTGGTCCGGGACGCCGGCGTCCGTCAGCAGCCGGGTGAACGCGGCGGTGACCCCTGACCCCTCGTGGACGCCGAGCTTGGGACGGATGACGACCTCGTGGGGCAGGAGGTCCCCCATGGCGGCGCGCAGCACCCACTTGTCCTGGCCGTAGCGCCGTTTGAGACCGGCCTCCAGCGCCACCAGCACGTCGAGGACGTCACGGTCCCAGTACGGGTGGGTGGACCAGTGGCCGCTGATCTGGGAGAGGACCGGTGTCATCTCGTTGAGGCCGTCGAAGGTCGCCATGTCGTGGCAGACGGCCGTGTCGAGCTGGGGCAGCCGGTCCTCGCGGTGCATTCCGCCGAGCGGTATGTCGGCGCCGTACCCGGTGAGGATGCGCCGGCCGCTGCCCTCCAGCCGCAGGTACAGGGCCGTCAGCGGGAGCAGGTACTCGACGATGTCCGGGTCCAGGGACTCCGCCGCCCAGACCGCGTGCGGCAACTGGCGCAGCAGGTCGGCCATCGACACGGTGATCTCGCGGTGGGCGGAGCCCAGATGGGTGGCCACCACACGTGCCTGCGGGAACTCGTCGGCTTCCTCCGTCCCCATGGACACCGTCTCGATCCGTCCCGCCGAACGGTGCGCGGACAGCGCCGCGACACTGGAGGAGTCGATCCCCCCGGAGAGCACCACGAGCGGGGTGTCCGGTCCCGTCCGCACCCGCACGGCACGGTCCAGGACCTGCCGGACTGTCTCGACGGCTTCGTTCTCGGAGACGATCCGGCGGGCCAGCGGGGGCGCCCAGGTCCGGTGGGCGACACACTCCGCGGTGCTCACCCGTATGTCCAGGACGGTCCCCGCGGGCACCTGATGGACACCTGTCAGTCGCCGCACCGGGCGGGCGGGCAGCGGCTGCCCGCCCGTGGCTGCGCGCAGCGCCTTCGCCTCGGTCGCCGCCAGCACCCGGCCGGCGGCGACGGACGCGTACAGGGGCACGGATCCCGCGTGGTCCGTGGCGAGCACGACGCGTTCCCCGGCCGCGACCAGCGCCGCGAAACGGCCGTTGAGCAGCCGGAAGGCGTGCACGTCGTAGCTGCCGAAGAGGGCCAGCACCAGGGCGGCGTCGCTGTCCGGTGACAGCCCGGCGGGCAGCAGCCGGGCAAGTTCGTCCCGGTTGTACAGCTCGCCGGCGAAGACCACCGTCCGGCCCCGGTCACGGGCGTGGGCGCCGTCCGGCGCGCCCGAGTGCAGCAGCACGGCTCGCAGACTCTGACCGCCTGTGCCCTCTGCCAGTTCGGTGCGCCCGCCGAGGGACGCGAAGTCGGGCCGCAGGGGTGGGCCGCCGTCCGGGCGGATCTCGGCGAGGAAACCGACGGCTGCCGGGAGGGATCCCGCCATGATCAGATGCTCAGGGCGCCGAAGCCGCCCGCCTGGAAGTCGTAGTTGACCGGCACCTCGACCAGGAACGGCCTGCCCAGTCCCGCTCCCTTGCGCAGTGCGGCCAGGAGCTCCTCGCGCGTGCCGGCCTTGATCGCCTCGATGCCGTTGGCGCGGGCGAGCCCGACGAAGTCGACGCCGCCGAACTTCACGGCCGGGTCGTGGGAGCGGTGGTGGCCGATGTTCTGGTACAGCTCGATCAGGCCGTTGGTGTCGTTGTTGACGACGACGGTGACGATCGGCAGGTTGAGCCGGGCGATGGTCTCCAGGTCGGCGCTGTTGGAGTGGAAGCCGCCGTCGCCCGCGATGAGCATGGTGGGCTGTCCGGGCCGGGCGATCTGGGCGCCCATCGCCGCGGGCAGACCGTATCCGAAGCTGGAGCAGCCGGCCGAGGTGAGGAAGCCGAACGGCTGGTCGGCGCGGGCGAAGAGGACCCCGTAGTGCCGGAAGAAACCGATGTCGGAGACGATCGTGCCCTCGCCGGACTCCGCGGTCTCCGACATGACGGTGTTCATGCAGTCGATGACCTGGTGCACGCGCATGCCGTCGTCGTACTGGGCCGGGTCGGCCAGGAACTCGCTGATCCGCTCGCGCAGCGGGGTGATGTCGTGCGGGGTCTTCGCGTCGAATCCGGCCGTCCGCTCGTCCAGGTGCGTCATGAACGCCTGCACGTCGGTCACGACGTCGAGGTCGGGACGGTAGACCCGCGGGATCGGGTTGGCCGTCGGCGACACCCGCACGGTCTTCTTCGCGCCGCCGCGCTGCCACATCGACGGCCGCAGGTCCTCGGCGTAGTCGTACCCGACCGTCAGGATGAGGTCCGCCGGGCCGAACAGGGTCTCCAGGGCCGGGAAGGACAGGATGCCGTCCATGTAGCCGGTGACCGCGCCGTAGCTCAACTCGTGGCCCTGGGGCAGGACGCCCTTGGCGATGTAGGTGGTGATGACGGGGATGCGCAGGCGCTCGGCCAGGGCGCGGATGGTGGGCACCGCGCCGGAACGGATCGCGGCGGCACCGACGACCAGCACCGGGTGCTGCGCCGAGCGGAGGAGTTCGGCGGCCTTGTCCGCCTCCTTCTCCCAGCCCTCCTCGAAGGCACCGATGGGCTTGGACGGCATCTTCGCCGCGGGGTGCTCGACGGAGGCGTCGATCTCGCTGCCGAGCAGGTCGACCGGCAGGGAGATGAAGCTGGGGCCGACCGGCTCGGTCATCGCGGCCGACACCGCGGAGTCCACCAGGTCGACGATGTCGTCCGGCCGCTGAAGTTCCACCGCGTACTTGGTCATCGGCTCCATCACCGACACCGAGTCCAGGCACTGGTGGGTGTCGTTGGGGAAGATGTCGTGCGACTCCGACTGGGCCGCCAGCGCGATGACGGGCGACCGGTCGAGTATGGAGGTGGCGACGCCGGTGGACAGGTTGGTCATACCCGGGCCCAGGGTGGCCCAGCACGCCTGCGGTCGGCCGGTGATGCGGGCCACCACGTCGGCGGCGACCCCGGCGGTGAACTCGTGCCGGGTCAGCACGAAGTCGATGCCCTCCGCCTCGTCGAAGAGGATCGACGCCGCCTCCCGGCCGACCACACCGAACACGGTGCGCACGCCGTGATCACGGAGGCGCTGGAGCAGGGCGTGTGCGGTGGTGGGGGAAGTGGAAGGGCTGGTGGACACGCGTGACATGGCAGCTCCTCGGTGGGGAAGGGTCTCCGCGTCCGGGCCGGTGAAAGGCCTACCTGCGGCACGGGCCAAAAGGCCGGCCGGACATGGCACATGCTGTCCAACGCCTCTTGCAGCGAAATGGACGATCCCTTGTGACCCTTCGGAAAAGGCGGCTCCGGCCGGAAAGCCGCGAATGCGGTCCGCATTGACCCACGCTTTCCCCTCGTCAATGGCGGCCCACAGCCGTGCCAATGCCTCGTCAAAAGCTTTCGGCCGCAGGGGGCTTCATTTCGGCCGCCGCTCTTCGCCAGCGGACGACAAGGGGGCGGCAAGGGCGCGTTGAAAGAATCTCCGCCTGTCCCGCCCCGGCCATCACAGGAGTGTCCCATGGACGTACTGGAAGTCCTGCGGCGCAAGCCCAGCCTCAACTTGTTCCCCATCGAGAACAGGCTTTCCCCGAGGGCCCGCGAGGCACTGGCCAGCGACGCGAACAACCGCTACCCCTACGTCGAGGGCCCGGTCTCGCACTACGGGGACGTCATGGGGCTGGGGGAGGTGTACGACTACTGCGTCGACCTGGCCAAGGAGTTCTACGGCGCCCGCCACGGGTGCGTGCACTTCCTGTCCGGCCTGCACACCATGTACACCGTCATCACCGCCCTGGTGCCTGCCGGCAGCCGCGTCATGGTCCTGCACCCGGAGGACGGCGGCCACTACGCCACCATCACGATCTGCGAGGGCCTGGGACACTCCGTCTCACGCCTGCCGTTCGACAGGAAGACCCTGCTGATCGACTACGAGGAGCTCGCCGCCCGGCTCGCGGAGTCCCCCGTCGACGTCATCTACCTCGACGCCTCCAGCATGCTGCGTCTGCCCGACGCCCGGCTGCTGCGCCAGGCGGCACCGGACACCCTCCTGTGCCTGGACGCCTCCCACCTCATGGGCATCCTGCCGGCCGCTCCCAAGACCCTGGTCTTCGACGGCGGGTTCGACACCGTCTCGGGCAGCACCCACAAGACACTGCCCGGCCCGCAGAAGGGCCTGATGGTCACGAACGACGCGACGCTGGCCGGGAAGGTCATGGAGCGGATCCCGTTCACCGCCTCCAGCTCGCACGCCGGGAACGTCGGCGCACTCGCGATCACCCTGGAGGAGCTGATGCCCTGCCGGGTGGAGCACGCGCAGCAGATCATCGCCAACGCCCGTGAGCTGGCGGCCCAGTTGGCGCAGCGGGGGTTCAGCGTGGCGGGCGAGGAGTTCGGCTGGACCGAGACGCACCAGGTCTGGGCGTACATCCCCGAGGAGCAGGGGCCGCACGGCTGGGGCAGGGTGCTGACCCGGGCGAACGTACGCAGTACGACGGTTCCCCTGCCCAGCAGCGACGGCTTGCCGGCCCTGCGGCTGGGCACGCAGGAGCTCACCCGCAGCGGCATGAAGGAGGCCGAGATGACCGAGGTGGCCGACATCCTGGAGCGGCTCCTGCTGCGCGGTGAGGCGCCCGAGCAGGTGATCGGCACCGTCCGCGACCTCGCGCTCCGGTTCCCGGGCGTGTCCTGGATAGGTTCCGCGGACACCACGTCCGTCGATTGACCCCGGCGGGTCGTACGACGAACCCACCAGCGACAAGGGCGCCGCTTCCCGTGACGGGAAGCGGCGCCCTTGTGCGGCCCGCGAGGCCTGTGCGGACCCGGGTTCAGTTGTCCACCAGCTCCATGAGGAACGAGCCGTAGCGTTCACCGTGCACCGCGCCGGGAGCCACCGCCGCCTCCGTCTCCCGTAGGTCCTGCGGGGTGAGGGAGATGAAGGCCGCGGCCAGGTTCTCGTCGAGATGGTCCCGGCGAGCCGTGCCGGGAATGGGGACGACGTCGTCGCCCTGGTGGTGGAGCCAGGCCAGCGCGAGCTGGGCGGGAGTGATCTCCAGCCGGCGTGCGACGGACCGCAGCCTCTCGACGAGAGCCCGGTTGCGCCCGATGTTGCCCTCGGTGAAGCGGGGCAGCGTGTGCCGGAAGTCCTCCGGCCGCAACTCCGCCGCCGAGGTCACGCCACCGGTGAGGAACCCGCGGCCCAGCGGGCAGTTGGCGATGATGCCGATGCCCAGCTCCCGGCAGGTGGCCAGCACCTCCCGCTCGATGCCGCGGGTCCACAGGGACCATTCACTCTGGACCGCGGTGACGGGGTGCACCGCGTGGGCCCTGCGGATCGTGTCGGCGGAGACCTCGGACAGGCACACATGGCGCACCTTGCCCTCGGCCACGAGTTCGGCCATGGCCTCCATGGCCTCCTCGATCCGCTCGCCGGGAGCGGCCCAGTGCTTGGTGTACAGGTCCAGCCGGTCCACGCCCAGCCGGCGCAGCGAGCCCTCGCACCGGTCACGGATGTATGTCCGGTCGCCCCGCACGCCGAGGAACTCGCCGCTCGCCGAACGCTCCAGACCCACCTTCGTGGCGATCAGCACGCGCTCGCGTCGCCCGGCGATGGCCGCGCCGACCAGCCGCTCGCCCTCTCCGAGGCCCTGCACGTCGGCCGTGTCGATCAGGGTCACGCCCCGGTCCACCGCGCGGTGCACGGTGGCGATCGCCTCGTCGCGGTCCGAGAGCCCGTAGAAGGAGCTCATGCTCAGACAGCCCAGTCCCTGGGCCGGGACCTTCAGCTCTCCCAGTCTGCTCACCGGCAGCGGAGCGCCGGCCCGGGGTGCCTCATGCGAGGAGTTCGTCACAGCACTCCTCGATGACGTCGACCGCGTCGTTCAGCAGGGCCGGAGGAATGACGAGAGGAGGCAGGAACCGCAGGACGTTGCTGTGGGTCCCGGCGGTCAGGAGCAGCACCCCGCGCTGCTGACAGGCCTTGGCCAGCCGCTGGGCCGCATCGGCGCCGGGCCGCCTGCCGCCGGGCTCGACGATCTCGACACCCACCATCGCGCCTCGCCCCCGGACCTCGCCGATGGCCGGATGCCGCACGGCGAGGGCGCGCAGGCGGGTGAACAGGGTGTCGCCGATCGCCCGTGCGCTGTCGACGAGGTGCCGGGTGCGCATCACCTCGATGGACGCCAGAGCGGCGGCGCAGGCGACCGGGTTGCCACCGTAGGTACCGCCGAAGCCACCGAGTTGCACCGCGTCCATGATCTCGGCCCGCCCGGTCACGGCGGACAGAGGCAGCCCGCCGGCCAGTGCCTTGGCGGTGATCACCAGGTCCGGTACGAGGTCCTCGTGCTCGCTGGCGAACCAGGCGCCGGTACGGCAGAACCCGCTCTGGATCTCGTCGGCGACGAACAGGGCTCCGTGCTCCCGGCACCAGCTCTGGAGCGCGGGCAGGAAACCGGGAGCCGGCACGATGAACCCGCCCTCGCCCTGCACCGGTTCGACGACGATGGCGGCCACGTTCTCCCCGCCGACCTGGCGTTCCAGAGCCTCAAGGGCGCGCTGGGCCGCTTCCTCGCCGGTCATGCCCTGCGGGTCGCGGTACGGGTACGAGGTGGGGACCCGGTGGATGTCGGGGGCGAACGGGCCGAAGCCCTGCTTGAACGGCGCGTTTTTCGCGGTCATGCCCAGAGCGAGGTTGGTGCGTCCGTGGTAGGCGTGGTCCAGCACCACGATGGCGCTGCGGCCGGTGGCGGCCCGGGCGACCTTGACGGCGTTCTCCACCGCTTCGGCACCCGTGCTCAGCAGAACGCTGCGCTTCTCATGACGGCCGGGCGTGAGGTTCGACAGCTCCTCGCACACCTCCACGTACCCGGAGTAGGGGCTGGTCAGAAAACAGGTGTGGGTGAACAGCCCCACTTGCTCGCGGACCGCCGCGACGACGTCCGGGGCCGCGTTGCCCACCGCCGTCACACCGAGACCGGACGCGAGGTCGATGAACGCGTTCCCGTCTATGTCGTGCAGCAGACCGGGATCCGCCGCTGCCGCGTACACGGGAACGGCGCTGCCGACGCCCCTGGCGACCGCGGCGCGACGCCGTGCCTCGAAGGCGCTGGAAAGGGGACCGGGAATCCCGGACGCAAGGTGGCGCCGGTCCGGCCGTACGGTGGGCATGGAAGTGGTCAAAGGATTTCTCCTGTCCGTTCGAGCTGCGGGCTGCCACGGCGACGGGACGGGATTCACGCTAGCGCCCGCGAAAGGCCCGGCAACACCACTGATCGCGCCGCCTTCGAGGAATGCAAGAATGCGTCAAGAATTCCTGAGGAGGGGTGCGCGGCGAAGGCCGGAAGTCATGCGTGACGGGTCCGGACTTCGCCTCGCAGGGCGGGTGACGGCACGTGTCAAGAAAAACTCAAGAAAGACGTCAAGTTTCCTGCCGGGCCGCCGTGATCATCGTCGCGGGCCGGGGCGTGTAGCACGCGCCCGGCAGATTCCGCCGGAGGATAGCGTTGCTGTTCTCCGCCTTCGGACACGGCCTGCTGGTCGGGCAGCGGAAACAGGTGGCCCTCACGCGGGCCAGCCGTTCCTGCAGTGCGCGGTCGGCATGCACGGCCTCACCGCGCAGCGGACGGGAGCGGAGGACGGCGGAGGCCTGCGCCAGCCACATCACCACCTCGCCCCAACGCTTGAGGGCCTCGGCCCGGTCGGCGAGTGCGATCATCGGCTGCACCGCCTCATGCGGATCCAGGGCCACGGCGGCCTGCGTGCAGTGATGCGTCAGGTCGGGGCCGATGACCGACCGGGAACTGTGCGCGGTCCGCTCGGCCAGTGCCTGGGCGATGCTCAGGTGCAACTGCGCCTTCAGTACGGCGTCCAGTCCCGCGAGCAGATAGTCCCGTATCAGGTACTGGCTGAACCGCAGATCTCCGGGATCGGCGGGATTGCGGGTGAGGAGACCGGTGTCCAGTGCTTCCTTGACGGTACCGGTCATACCCCGCTGGTCGAGGACAGAGGTGAGCAGGTAGTGGTCGATGACCGGCCCCATGACCGCGCACACCTCCAGCACGGCGATCGCCTCGAGCGGATGCTCGGCGAGCCGGCTGAGCAGCACCGTCCTGACGTCGAACGAGAGGGACGCGAGGAGGTCCTTGTGGACGTTGGTCAGATCCTCGTGTCTGGCGAGCGCGGTGAGCAGGTACGGGTTGCCCCCGGTGGCCCGGTGGAGGAACGACACGTGGTGCCAGGGGACGGGCGCTTCATGCAGTTCGTGGATCAGCGCGTGCGCCTGGACCGGGGAGAGCGCGGTCAGATGGAGGTTCCCCACACCGTCCGTGCGCAGCAGGTCGGCCGTCGCGCGCCGCAGATCGGGAAGACGAGCGAGGGAGTGTTCCTGCACGGTCGCGAGGACCACGAGGTGGGCTTCCTGGCCCTCCATGGTGAGCAGACGCAGTAGTTCGAGGGTGTGGGTGTCGGCCAGGTGGAGGTCCTCCAGCACGATCACCAGCGGCTCGTCCGCCGCGGCGGTGAGCAGCAGATGCACCACGGCTTGCTGGTAGGCCGTGTCGTCGAGGTGCGCCTGCCCGAGGTCGCCGTCCGAGGGCCGGTGGCACTCGTGCGGGGGAGGCGTCCCGGGCCCGGCGCCCGACGAACAGCCGTGCAGCGCGTCCCCGCGCACCCGGAGCACTTTCTGAACGACCTGGCCCCAAGTCCGGCGACTGCCACGGCCGGTGCAGTGCGCCCAGATCACCTCCGGCCTGTCCGGCCCGAGTTCGCGTGCCAGTTCCTTGAGCAGACGGGTCTTGCCGATGCCCTGTTCACCGGTGATCAGCACGGTCCGCCGGGGGAAGTCGCCCGTCACCATCGAGCGCAGTTGCTCCATCTCGCGCTCCCGCCCGATGAGGCTGCCGATCGGGGGTACCGCTCCGGCCGGCCGTGGCCGGGGCCGGGGTCGGACCGGGACGTCTGCGGAGACGGGCGCCGGGACCGCGGGGGACGTGCCGACCGGACGCGCGTGGACCGGATCCGCCTGAACCGGAGTTGCCTGAACGGGACCTGCTTGAACCGGATTCGCCTGGACCGGATTCGTCCGGACCGAAGGTGCGGTGAGTACCACAGGCCGGCTTTCGAGCAGGGGCCGGGGTGGTACGACCGGCAGGTCCTGGCGCAGGATCGACTGGTGGATCTCCTGGAGTTCCTTGCTGGTGTCGGCGCCGAGTTCGGCGGAGACATGGGAGCGGATCCGCTCGTACGTCATGAGGGCTTCCGCGGGTGAACCACTGTGGTACTGCGCCAGCATCAACTGGCTGCCCAGCCGCTCCAGCATGGGGTTGCGGCGGATCTCCTTGCTCAGTTCCCGGACCACCTCGTCGTGCGCCCCGAGGTGCAGGCACGCGTCGGCCCAGATCTGCAGGGCCTGGAGGCGCAGTTGGTCCAGACGGCTCGCTTCCAGAGCCGCGAAGTCGTACGACGCCAGTTCGCTGTAGGGCGTGTCCGTCCACAGCGCCATCGCACGATCGAGGTCCCTGCGTGCCTCGGGCAGGTCTCCGGCGGAGAAGTGGGTGCGGCCGGACTCCACGAGCTGTTCGAACCGGTGGACGTCGGTGCCTTCCGGTGAGATGTCCAGCTGATATCCGGGAGCCGCGTGACGCATGCTGACGAGGATCTCGTGCCGTGTCGTCAGGACATCGGAGATGGCTTTGCGGAGCCGGGAGACATAGGAGTGGAGCGTGCCGGTCACGGCCGATGGGGGAGCCGGCCCCCATATGCAATTGATGATGTCGTGTACGGGCACGGTCTTGCCGACGCTGATGAGCAGAACCGCGAACAGGGCACGCTGCCGAGGGGAGCCCAGGGCGACTTCACGCTGTCCGATGCGGACTCTCATATGGCCGAAAGCCTCAATGGAGGGTGTGAGAGGATCGACGGCATTGCTGACAACGTTATCTACCGGTAACACGGATGCCCTTCCACTCAACGTGGTACCGCTCGGGGTGGGGTACCACGTAGTCGCCCCCGTCGTACTCCAGCCGGTTCGGCTCACTGTCCGTCGTCCGGCTGCGATCTTCCGGGACCTGTGCGGGTACGGCGGTTGCCGTTGCCTCGCCGTTGGCCGGTGGGTGGGTGTGATGGCGCATCGCCGCTTGGTGGCGGACGGTGGCCGGAGGAAGCGTGCCGAAAGGCGCTCGTCGAGCGGCTATTGACACGGATGGGTGCTCGTCCCCGGCCGACGCATCGCCATTGCCGAGAACGAGTGCGTACGACCACGGGGGAGTGCCGTGGGGGCGGTGCGGGCCGCATCAACGGGCGCGCCGCGTTGACGAGGACCCTCTGAGCGCTGGGAAGCTGGTCGACCTGCGGGGAGGGCGCAGGTGCGGTGCGATGAGCACCGGCCCTGCTGAATCGCGGTTGGCGTCGAGGTGGTCTCGCCGCCATGGCGGGCCGCCGATAACGGCGATCGGCCTCACTTGTGGTGGATGAATACCGGACGTGGATAAGGAGTGACTCCTCATACACCCACCCCCATGGTCATAGTATGCATCAAAGCGTCACTTGCGTATATTAACACGGTTAGTGACTATTGTCAAATTGACCTCCGGTCAAGGCGGGTTTGCCGCGATAGTTCATTCTTCATTGAGCCTCCGTAAATGAAATGCGTGCCCAGCGGTGCTGCCGGGCATGCCGGAAGCCCGGAATGCGCCGAAACGATCCCGGTCGCCGTCCGTCGGTACTGCCCGACGTGGGTGGCGGCCGGGTCGTACGGCGTGTCGGCGTGCGTGAGTGGTAGCGGTGGTAGGCGAGTTCGCTGGTGCGGCGGTTCTGGCGGTGGTGGTGGATCGCGACCGTCGGCTGCATGGCCGGATCGGCGAGGTCGATGACGGTCAAGTCGTAGAAGCGGCGAGCGTTCGCCCCGGCCGACAGCTTCTGCCGGGCCGGGGCTTTCTCGGTCTGGACAGCCGTGCGGAACTTCCCCACGCCGGTGGTGACTTCGTGTGAGCCGGGCGCCATGCGGGTCCCTGAAGGGGGCGTACAGCTTCGAGAATCCGGCCGGCTTGTAAGGGAGCAGACGCCCTTGCTCCTTCCAGCGCACGAAGTCCCGGACTGTCTGCAGCTGTACGACATCGGGGACCAGGGTGTCGGTGGCGAACTGGTTGTCCACCCGGATGTCGTGGTACTTGCTGCAGTCGACGACAACCGTCAGATCGATGCCGGGAAAGCGGTTCTTGAAGCCGGTGCGAAGGCCGTCCGCCTGCGTCGAGACGTCACCACCCGCGTACACCACGAGCTTGCCGCCCTCCGCGAGGGCGGCTTGGTAGAGCTCGTCGAGCGACCGGTCTCCTCAGGGCCGCCCGTGTGGGGGGACGCGGCGGCAGCGGCGGAGGCTGTTGTGCTGCCGAACAGTCCGGCACCCATGTGCTGAAGGGCCGAGTCAAAGCCTGTCCGCACTCGATCCCGGGTGTCGGCGCCGAACTCTCCGTCCACCAGCTCGGCCAGGCGATAACCGAGGCGGCTCTCCTCGTTGGGCCGCCGGCCATAGCTCCCTGATGTCGTCACGTGGTACCGCCTGTGGGGTGGAGGCTGAACCGAGCGCGGTGCGCTTCGCGGGCTTGCAACGCTTCAGGTGCTCGGGCACTCCCAGCCTGTGAGCGACGGGGACCCAGCGCCTCGGCCGACGTGGGCGGGCGGCGGTCACCGGTCGGCCCAGGGCAGTGCCGACCTGACCCACAGGGCCGCCTGGTGCGGGGACGCTTGCGTGTCGACACCGAGGACGTGGATGCTTCCGAGTGCACCCCGCGGTCCACTGACCTGGAGGGTCCGGTGGGAGTGACCACCGGAACACGGGTGGACGATCGCTGCACGCGGGTCGGCGCTCGGGGTGTAGCCGGCACCGTAGGTGAGGAGCTGGTGGACGTCGCCCGCACCGACGCCATAGCGGTCGTAGCGCTTGTACTTGGCGTCCACCGGCAGCAGAGTGCGCGCGGACGGGGCACGCCCCGGAAGGCTGAGCAGTACGTCGGGCCGGAAGGTCGAGGTGCTGCCGAGGTCACCGCGCACGTTGATGCCTGTCGCACCGCCGCTGGGGACGGCGTGCCCGCCGTTCGGGGCGGCGGCCTCGGTGGCCAGACGTCGGACGACGGCTTCCCAGAGGGCGGGCATGGCCAGCAGGAGGCCGTCCGCCGTCATGCCGTCGTCGGTGAGGAGGTCGGTCACACCGCCGCCACGCAGGAGCAGGCGTGCCCAGGTGTGCGCGGTGCGGTAGCGGGCGTTCAGGCGTGTGTACCGGGTGCGGTCCAGGGCGCGCAGGGCGGCGTTGGGGGTCGGGGCCTGCGGGAAAGCGTCGGCGATGGTGTGAAGGTCGCGGGCCAGGTCGGGGTGTGTGGCCAGGGTGCGGGCCACCCGTAGCGCGGTCCCCAGGACGCGGTTGTCCCAGATGTCCGCCTCCCGGTCGAAGATGCGGACGTGCAGCTGGTCCAGTTGTCCGTAGCGGCTGGACACCTGGGCCGCGAGGTCGAGGCGTCCCCGCAGGATGGGTTCCAGGCTCTGACGGCGTACGTAGTCTCGGCGCAGCCCCTCCCGCACCAGTTGCTCGCACTGCTCCAGCAGGGCCGCCGCCACGAGGTCGGCGTAGCCGTCCGGGCCGGTGGCCCAGCGCCGTGCCGTCGCCGGGAGCGGTGTCGGCGCGCGGAGGGCGTAGGCGAGCCAGTTCATGAGCTGCTCGCCCGGGATGGCGAACTTAGGCTCGATGACCAGGCGGATGCGGTCGAGCACCAGGATCCCGACGGTCGCGTCGGCCTTGAGCCGCCACCCGGCAGGGGCCTGGTCCAGGCTGAGGCAGCCACGCGCCTGGAGGGCGCGCAACCGCTCGACGTCCCGGGGGGTGAGCTGGTCAGCCCCCAGCAGTGCGGCTCCGTACTCTGCGAGCCGGACCTCGGTGCGGTCAGGCATCGGGGCCCGGCGTGCCGCTGGTGAACTCGGTCGCGAGCGCGGCGACGAGGTCCTGCGGCGACATCAGCGCGGGGCGTCCGGTGTCCGCGTCGACGAGGCCGCCGAGGATACGGTGCAGCAGGTCGGCGCGACCGAGGCAGTAGTCCTCCAGGAGCGGGATCACCTCGTGGTGGAAGGCGGCGGCCAGGTCGTCCTCGGTGGCGATCGGCTCGCCGTTGCGCAGCAGGTAGGCGTGCCCTATCTGGTGGTCGGCGTCGAGGTGACGGGCGATACGGGTGTTGAGGGACTCGAAGAACTCCGCGAGTTCCAGGGGGCCGACCGTGCCGGACACCGCGTCCGGGTCGGGACCGACCGGGAGGAACGCGAAGCGACGGCGTACGGCGGCGTCCAGATGGCTGATGCTGCGGTCCGCCGTGTTCATGGTCCCGATGATCCGTACGTTCGGCGGCACCGAGAAGGTGCGCCTGCTGACGGACAGCGCGAGGGGCAGGCCGCGCTTGTCGAGTTCGAGCAGGGTGACCAATTCGCCGAAGATGCGCGGCAGATCGCCCCGGTTGATCTCGTCGATGATCAGCAGAAAGGTCTCGTCCGGGCGTGTGATGGCCTGGGCGCACAGGGTGTGGAACACACCGTCGGTGAGCGCCAGGGTCAGCCCGGGGCCGGTGGCGCTCAGGTCCGGCTTGAAACCCTCCACGAAGTCCTCGTAGCCGTAGGACGGATGGAAGGTCACCATGTGGATGCGGCCGTCCCGCAGCGTCTCTGCCTGGGCCGCGGCCCGCTGGTCCGGCGTGGAGTTGAGCGCGTCCGCACGACCGGCGAGGGCGAGGGCGGCGCCGAGTGCGAGCCGGGTCTTTCCAGTGCCTGGAGGTCCGTGCAGGATCACCTGACCCTTGCGCTCCAGCGCCTCCAGTACGCCTGCGACATCCTCGGGCAGCGTGACGGGGCCGCCGGTGTACGACTCCGTCGACTCCACGCCCGTATCCGCGAGGCCCGTGGTGATCCTGGCGAAGAGCGTCGGCGGCACCTTGGCGAACGTGGACCGCCAGCCGTGCTGGGGCTTCGACAGCTTCCGCGCGTGGGAGACGTCCCAGGACACCGGGACGACGTGCTGGTACTCGGAGTGGTCGGCGTCGAAGCGGTAACTCCCGCTGACGGTCCCGGTGGCCAGAACCTCGTCCATCCCACGGTTGGCCACGATCCGGTCCCCCGCCTCCAGGTCCCGGAACGCCAGCAGTCGCCGGGCGAGCGTCAGGCTGCCCCCGCTGCTGCGCGGCCAATACGCGTCGAGCGCCTGCTTCAGCTCGGTATCGCTCTGGTATTGGCCGAGGTCGCCGAGGTCGTCCCACCCGACGCGGATCACCCCGCCGTCACGGCACTCTTCCCACAGCCGTCCTCGTTCACCGGGGGCGATCTTCCAGACAGCGCGCTGCTGCGGACGGGGATCGAACTTCGCGTACAGGAAGTGCATGATTTCCTGTCCGCTCCAGCCGTCGAACTCCGGCTTCGCGCCGACGAGTTCCAGCAGCCTTCGGTTGTTGCGCCAGGCCGGCGCGTCGGGCTGCGAGGAGCCGCCCAGCAGAGCGACAAATCGACGCAGGTGCTCGCCGGCGTAGATGGGCAGGAAGTGCTCGGGGAAGTACGTGGCCAGGGACTTGGTCACCAGCGTCGGACCGAACCGCAGCGCCTCAAGGTCGTCCACGGCCTCGAAGTCCGCTGCGGACACGGCCTCGAAGGCCCGCACGAACTGCCCGCGCAGCTCCTCCCACGCCTCATGCGGTTCCATCCCGCGCAGCGGCGCGGCCACCCGCCACTCGCCGGAGTTGTGGTGGTACATGATGTGCTTCGCCGCGCTGCCGCCCTTGATGCTGCCGAGGTTCGGGGTACCGAACTCCATCAGCCTGCAGTACGTCGGTCCGCTCCCGGACTCGGCCGCCTGCCCCAGGGCGTAGCGCGACAAGGGCAGTGTCGGCCACCCCTCCAGGGGGAACTGAGAGAGCACCTGCTTGCGTTCGTCCTCGGCGGCTGTCCCGCTGTCCGGCACGCTGCTCCGGTCGAACGCCGTCGCTGCCGCCCGTAGGTCCATTTCGTCCGCCATGAAGGTCATCATGCCGGATCATCAACCTTTTGAGCGGGGCAGTTGAGGGCGAGCCTGGGAGGCGCTGAAAGCCTGGAACGGTTCTGGGAGGGGGACGGTTGGGGTGGATCCCACCCCTGCCCAGAGCGGGCAGGCGTCGGCCGGCTGACCACGGTTCGAGTCGTAGCCCCATCGAGCCCGGCCGTCGCTGCCGCGCAGTGGTCAGTTCCTCGCGCGCACCGTGTGGGTGGTGCCTCCACAGTGGCCTGCGGATTCCGCGTGAACCCTTCCGCCGTGTGTCATGTGCCATGCTGTGGCGGTTTTCAGAAGGAGAGGATGAGATGACAGAGAAGCCGCTGACTCACAAGCAGGCGCTCGCCACGCTGATTCGGGCGCTGGGTGGCACCTGGGACACCGAACGTGCCGTGCTGGCCCTGCGAGTCGCCGGGTACCGGCCGGCGGATGACGAAGCCGCGGGCAAGGAGGCCCGCCACAATCTGCGCGAGCTCGCCAAGGACGGTCTGATCGTGAGACCGGACCCGGACCAGGCCGTGTACCGGCCGGCGTAGTCGTCACCGCGGGGGCTCCGGCACTGACCCGTCAAGGGCTGGCAGGCTCTTGGAAGCCCTTGGAGCCTCCCCCTGAGTGGTGGACACGCTGATACTGGATCTGCTTGATCCGGAGGAAGCGAGAAGGCCGCCGATGGCGATGAAGGATTACTCGGACGAGTTCAAGGCCGATGCCGTGGCCCTGTACG
>NZ_RSAJ01000669.1 GCF_003933965.1 Streptomyces sp. RP5T | reverse complement strand
GTCCCTTGGTCCTTGGATACGTGCCGTGGCGCCACTGTGTTCAGCCTGCCGCCGAGTCCAGTGCGGACTGGAGTGACTGGCGGTAACCGTCACTCGTGTACGTGGCCCCGGAGACCGTGTCGATGTCCGCGCTCTGGGCCTGGAGCGCCTCGCTCCGCAACCGGGGCAGGGCGTAGCTGTTGATCTCCTGGTCCCGCGGGTTGTCCGACGGGTAGCTCACCGCGGTGACCTCGGTGAGCTTGCCGTCCTTGATGGTGACGCGGACCTGGACCGGGCCCCAGCGGGTCTGGATCGTGTCGCCGGTGACGGTCTTCGTGCCGGTGGTGGCCGAGCCGCTGCCGCTCGACGCGCTCGCGCTGCCCGAGGGCGCGGGCAGCGCCAGGGCGGCCTGCGGCGAGGCGTGCGGCTTCAGCGACAGCAGCATCACCATCCCGGAGACGGTGGCGGCGCTCGCCAGCACGATCCGGCGCAGCGGACGGTTCTTCTTCAGCGCGTGCACTTCTACGGCCTCACAGGTCTCAGAGTTCGAACGACTCGTGGTGGATCCGGCTGTCGGGGACCCCGGCGGCCCGCAGCTCCTCGTACAGGTCCCGGGCGAAGCCGTGCGGGCCGCAGATGTAGACGTCGTGTCCCGCGAGGTCCGGGACGGCCGACCGCAGGGAGTGGGCGGACAGATTCGGGCGGCGGCCGTCCGGCCCGTTGAGCGCGTACAGCACCTTCGCGCCGCGCCAGCGGGCCAGCGCTTCCAGCTCGCCCCCGAGAGCGAGGTCCTCGGCGGTGCGGGCCCGGTAGAGCAGGGTGACCTCGCCCGGAAGGGTCTCGAACAGGGCCCGCATCGGGGTGATGCCGACACCGGCGGCGACGAGCAGCGACCTGGGCGAGGACTGCCGGTCCCCGGTCAGCGAGCCGTACGGCCCCTCGGCCCACACCCGGGTGCCCGGCCGCAGCAGTGCGACGGCCGTACTGTGGTCGCCCAGTGCCTTGACGGTGATCCGCATGCGGTCACGGCGGGGCGGCGCCGACAGGGAGTACGGCGTCGAGGTCCATCCCATGCCCTCCCCGAGGAACCGCCAGCGGAAGAACTGCCCCGCCTGCGCGCCCAGTTCGTCCAGCCGCCGGCCGCGCACCACGACCGAGTACACGCCGGGCGCCTCCCGGTGCACGGACTCCACGCGCAGCCGGTGCCGCAGATTCAGCCGTACCGGGGCGAGGATCCGGAACCACAGCACCAGTGCGGCGACGCCGAGATAGAGCGCGTACCAGGCCGCCGTCGCCGCCGTGTTCCCGTTGAAGTCGTTGCCGAGGGCCAGTTGGTGGCCGAAGGAGAGGAACACGGCCGCGTAGGTGAGGAGGTGGACGTAGTACCAGAACTCGTGGCTGGTGCGGCGGCGCACCGCCCGCGCCGAGGTGACGCCGACGGCGAGGAGGATCACCGTGCCGGCGGTGGCCTTGAGCATCTCCGGGTAGTCGAGGACCACCGTGAGCGTCTCGTGCCAGAGCGAGGCACCGTCCTGGGCCGCGTACCCGGCGAGGATCAGTCCGATGTGCGCGAGCAGCAGACAGACGGTGTAGCGGCCGGCCATCGCGTGCCACCGGGCCACCCGGTCCGAGCCGACCCGCCGCTCCAGCAGCGGGACCCGTGCCATCAGTCCCACCAGTACCGCGCAGGCGTACCCGCACAGCAGACCGGCGATCCGCCCGGCCCCGGTCAGCCATCCGGCCGTACCGACCACGGAACCGGTGTCCGACCACCACAGGGCGAGCACGGCGGCCGCCCCCGCCCAGAGCAGGGCCAGCACGACACCCGCGGGTGATCGTCGTGCGGGCGGCGCCACGGCCGGTGCGGCCCGCCGCTCGTACACGGTGGTCATAGGGGTGTCCTTTCGCCTGTCCTGGTCACCACTGTGCGAGGGGAACCTCTGAGGACCCTCTGAACGGGCACCCGCTGAGCTCACTCAGAGGAAACTCAGAGCATCCGGCGCTGTCCGTCTCCGGCGCCGGGGGAGATCCTGGAAGGGCGATGAACACGACCCGTTCCGGCCGCCCCGCCCTCACCCGTCCCGACGGCACCCCGCTGCGCGTCCTCGTCGTCGACGACGACCCGGATCTCGCCGAGGTCCTCTCCGGCGCCCTGCGCTACGAGGGCTGGCAGGTCCGCACCGCCGGCGACGGCGCCTCGGCGGTGACGGCCGCCCGGGAACTGCTGCCCGACGCCGTCGTCCTGGACGTGATGCTGCCCGACACCGACGGCTTCGCCGTCCTGCGCTCCCTGCACACCGTGAAGTCCGACGTCTGCGTGCTCTTCCTGACCGCCCGGGACGCCGTCGAGGACCGCATCAAGGGCATCACCGCGGGCGGCGACGACTACGTGACCAAGCCGTTCAGCCTGGAGGAGGTCGTGGCCCGGCTGCGCGGACTGCTGCGCCGCGCGGGCATGGCCCGGCAGCTCGACGAGGGCCCCCGGCTCACCGTCGGCGACCTGGTCATGGACGAGGAGGCCCGCGAGGTCACCCGCGGCGGCGAGCTGATCGAGCTGTCCCCGACCGAGTTCGAGCTGCTGCGGTTCCTCATGCGCAACCCGCGCCGCGTGCTCAGCAAGGCGCAGATCCTCGACCGGGTGTGGTCCTACGACTTCGGCGGCCGCGCCCATGTCGTCGAGCTGTACATCTCCTACCTGCGCAAGAAGGTCGACGCGGGCCGCGAGCCGATGATCCACACCGTGCGCGGGGCCGGATACGTGATCAAGCCGGTGACGCCGTGAGGGACCTGAGGCCGCACACCCTGCGGGCCCGGCTCACCCTCGGCCTGGTGGTGCTGCTGGCGGTGAGCTGTGCCGCGGTCGGCCTCGCCGCGGTGCTCGGACTGAAGGGCTTCCTCACCAGCCGTCTCGACGAGCAGCTCACCGAGGCGGGGAACCGCTTCGCGGTCAGCCTGGAACACCAGGGGGAACCGCTGGAGAACGACCACGACGGCGACGACCGCGCCGACACCCGCCGCCAGGCCACGGGGACGTTCGGAGCCCGGCTGGTGGACGACACGGTCACCAACGCGGCCGTCGTCCGGCCCAGCGGCACCCTGGCCGTCGATCTGAGCTCCGGTGACCGCAGGCGGCTCGCGGCGGTCCCGGTCGACGGCCGCGGCCACAGCGTCGACCTCTCCACGCTGGCCGACTACCGGGTGCTCGCCACCCGGGGGCTGGACGGTGACGTCCTGATCACCGGGATGCCCCTGGAGCCCGTCGAGGCCACCGTCCACCGCCTGGTACTGGTCGCCGGGATCGTCTTCGGTGCCGCCCTCACCGCCGCCGGCGTCGCGGGCGCCCTGTGGGTGCGCTGGTCCCTGCGCCCGCTCAGCCGGGTCGCCGCGACCGCGACCCGGGTCAGCGAACTTCCGCTGGCCAGCGGGGAGGTGGCCCTTCCGCCACGCGCCCCGGAATCCGACCCGCGCAGTGAGGTGGGCCAGGTCGCCGGCGCGTTCAACCGCATGCTCGGCCACGTCGAGGACGCCCTCACCAAACGCCACGCCAGCGAGGAACGGCTGCGCAGCTTCGCCGCCGACGCCAGTCACGAACTGCGCACCCCGGTCGCCTCGGTACGCGGCCACGCGGAGCTCGCGCTGCTGCACCCCGGCCCGTTGCCGCCCGAGATCACCCGGGCCCTGGAGCGCATCGCCGCCGAGTCGACCCGCATGGGCGCCATGGTCGACGACCTCCTCCTGCTGGCCCGCCTGGACGCGGGCCGCCCCCTGGAGAACGCCCCCGTCGACCTCACCCGCCTGGTCCTCGACGCCCTCACGGACGCGCGGGCCACGGGTTCCGGTCACCGCTGGGAGCTGGACCTCCCCGAGGACCCGGTCACGGTATCGGGCGACGAACACCGCCTCCACCAGGTCCCGGCCAACCTGCTGTCCAACGCCCGTCTGCACACCCCGGCCGGCACGAAGGTGACGGTGACCCTGGAGAGGGCCGGCACCGAGGCCCTCCTGAAGGTCCACGACGACGGCCCCGGCATCCCCGAGGAGATCCGCTCCGGCGTCTTCGAGCGCTTCACCCGCGCCGACCGCAGCACCAAGACGAAGACCGGCGGCGCGGGCCTGGGCCTGTCGATCGTGGCGGCGGTGGTGGAGGCGCACGGGGGAAGCGTGGCAGTGGAGAGCGCCCCGGGCTCGACAACCTTCACAGTCCGCCTGCGGGCCACGACAGCGGCCTGAGACCCCGGCCGCATCCCGGGCC
>NZ_RSAJ01000668.1 GCF_003933965.1 Streptomyces sp. RP5T | reverse complement strand
CCTCCGCCCCCGTCAGTCCGCCCGCACGAACCCCCGGCCGTCACTCACGCACTCACCTCCCGGCAAGCCCGGTAGAAGTCCTTCCAGCCGTCCCGCTCGCGGACGACCGCCTCCAGGTACTCCTGCCAGATGACCCGGTCGGCGGCCGGATCGCGGACGACCGCACCGAGGATGCCCGCCGCGACGTCCCCGGCCCGCAGGACGCCGTCGCCGAAGTGGGCGGCGAGGGCCAGCCCGTTGGTGACGACGGAGATCGCCTCGGCCGTCGACAGCGTGCCGCTGGGTGACTTGAGCTTGGTCCGGCCGTCGGACGTCACCCCGTCGCGCAGCTCGCGGAAGACCGTCACGACACGGCGGATCTCGGCGATGCCGTCGGGCGCTTCCGGCAGGTCGAGGGAGCGGCCGATCTGGTCGACGCGCCGCGAGACGATGTCGACCTCGGCCTCGACGCTCTCCGGCAGCGGCAGCACGACCGTGTTGAAACGGCGGCGCAGGGCGCTGGAGAGGTCGTTGACCCCGCGGTCGCGGTCGTTGGCCGTGGCGATGAGGTTGAAGCCGCGGACCGCCTGCACCTCCGAGCCCAGCTCCGGTATCGGCAGCGTCTTCTCGGACAGGATCGTGATGAGGGTGTCCTGCACGTCGGCCGGGATACGGGTCAGTTCCTCCACCCGCGCCGTCATCCCCTCCGCCATGGCCCGCATCACCGGACTCGGCACGAGGGCGTCGCGGCTCGGGCCGTGGGCGAGCAGCTGCGCGTAGTTCCAGCCGTACCGGATCGCTTCCTCCGGGGTGCCCGCCGTGCCCTGCACGAGCAGCGTCGAGTCCCCGCTGACCGCCGCGGCGAGGTGCTCGGAGACCCAGGTCTTGGCGGTTCCGGGCACGCCCAGCAGCAGGAGGGCGCGGTCGGTGGCCAGGGTGGTGACGGCGACCTCGACGAGGCGCCGGGGGCCCACGTACTTCGGAGTGATCACCGTGCCGTCCGGCAGGGTGCCGCCGAGGAGGTAGGTCGCCACCGCCCACGGCGACAGCTTCCAGCGGGCCGGGCGCGGGCGGTCGTCCTGCGCGGCCAGCGCCGCGAGTTCGCCGGCGAAGGCGTCCTCGGCATGCGGCCGCAACGCCTCCCCCTGCTCGACCTGCTTCGGTTCCACGGTCGTCGGTTCAACGGACACAGTCATGGCTGAGGCCCCCTCCAGCTCGGCCGGTTCGGATCTGTCACCAACCGTGCACCACGCCACTGACAATGCGATCCGACCTGCGGAAACGTGCTCGCGAGGGCCCGAGCGGCGGTCGGCCCGGGGCCGATTGTCAGTGGGGGGATCTACCTTCGATGACATGACTCAGCAGGGGGTGCGCTGGACGGCGGATCAGGTGCTGGCACTGGCTCCTGACGCCGCCTCACGCAAAGCGGGAAGCAAACTCGGCGCGGCCGGGCCGTGGTCCGAGGCGGGCAGTTCCGACGAGGGGACGGTGTGGGGGCTGTGCAAGGGCAGTGGCAGCAAGCCGTATCAAACGGTCATCGACATCGCGGACGCCGCGGGCCCGGCGTACAAGTGCAGTTGCCCGAGCCGCAAGTTCCCGTGCAAGCACGCGCTCGGGCTACTGCTGCTCTGGGCTGGCGGGGAGGGCGCGGTGCCGCCGGGGCCGGCGCCGGACTGGGCGGAGCAGTGGATAGAGGGGAGAAGGCAGCGGGCGCAGGAGAAGCGGACGGCGGGCGCGGCCGGTTCGGCACCCCCCACGGGTGATCCGGAGGCGGCGCGGCGCAGGGCGGAGCGCCGGGCCGTGCGGATCACGGCGGGGGCGACGGAGCTGGAGCAGCGGCTGGCGGATCTGCTGCGCGGCGGTCTGGCGGGGGCGGAGCAGGCGGGGTACGCCCTGTGGGAGGAGACGGCCGCCCGCATGGTCGATGCCCAGGCGCCGGGACTCGCCGGCCGGGTGCGGGAGTTGGGGTCGATCCCGTCGTCCGGTCCGGGCTGGCCGGTGCGGCTGCTGGAGGAGTGCGCTCTCCTCCACCTCCTCGACCAGGGCTGGCTGCGCCGTGAGCGGCTGCCGGACGGCCTCGCGTCGACGGTCCGCTCCCGGGTCGGCCTGCCCGCCTCGGCGGACGGCCCGGCGATACGGGACCGCTGGCTGGTCCTCGCCCAGTACGACACGGCGGACGCCCGGCTGACGACGCGCCGGATCTGGCTGCACGGCACGGACTCCGGCCGCACGGCCCTGCTCCTCTCTTACGGCGCCGTCGGCCGGGCTCCCGAACTGGCCCTGCCGGTGGGGCTGGAGCTGGAGGCGGAGGTGTCCTCCTATCCCGGTTCCGGTCAGCTGCGGGCGGCGCTCGGCGAGCGGTTCGCGCCGCCCGCGCCCTCGGCGGCCCGTCCACCGGGAGTGACGGCCGACCAGGCGGCAGCGCTCTACGGCGAGGCACTGCGGGACGACCCGTGGCTCGACTCCGTCCCCGTGACCCTGGACCGGGTGATACCGGCCCCGGACGGGGACTCCTGGCAACTCGCTGACGCAGAGGGCGACTTCGCCCTGCCGCTCACCGCCTCCGCCCGCTCCCGTCCGGGCCTGTGGCGCCTGGTCTCGCTCTCGGGCGGGGCTCCGGTGAAGGTCTTCGGTGAGTGCGGCCACCGCGGCTTCACCCCGCTGACCGCATGGCCCGAGGGGCCGGGCGAGGCGGTGCAACTGTGCTGAGGGGAACCGACCGAGCACTCGACCGGACGGAAAGGAACCGCATGGACAGGACTTCCGCGCCGGACGCCTGGGAGGAGCTCGTCACCTCGGCCCTGCTCGGCACCGCGCGCCGCACACCGCCCGGGGTCGCGTCCGGTCCCGACGCGCCGGTGGCGTTGCTGGACGCGGCGGCCGTGGAGACCGTACGGCGACGGGCCGGGCTCAGGCCCGCGCGCGCGGCCCAGCGGCCGCAGCCGGCGCCCGCTGATCCGCGTCCCCCGCTGCCCGCGGCGGCGGCCCGCCGGCTCGCGATGCTGCTCGCCGACCGGCCGGGCACGGGCGGCGGCGGCCGCCGGGGGACGGCACCGGATCTGATGGAGCTGCTCCCGCAGTGGCTCGCGGCGGCGAACGACCGCGGTTACGCGGCACCCCCGCAGCTGCTGCCCGCCCTGCTGGACGCGGCCCGGGGGCGGACGGATCTGCGGCCGGCGGCGCTGGCGTTCGCGGGTTCGCGTGCCACCTGGCTCGCCCGGCTGAACCCGGACTGGCGGTTCGCCCTGCGGGCGACTCCCGGCGGCGGAGCGGCGCTGCCGTCGCCGGAGGACAGCGCGGGCGTTCAACTGCTGTGGGATGAGGGATTGTTCGCGGAGCGGGTGGCACTGCTGGCTGCGATTCGTGCCCGGGAGCCCGCCGCCGCGCGCGAGTTGCTCATGACGACCTGGGCGACCGAGCGGGCCGAGGACCGGCTGATGTTCCTCGACTCACTGCGGACGGGGCTGGGCCCGGAGGACGAGCCGTTCCTGGAACAGGCGTTGGCCGACCGGAGCCGGAATGTGCGGGCCACGGCCGCCGAGTTGCTGTCCGCACTGCCGGGGTCGGCGCTGGCCGCGCGGATGGCGGTCAGGGCTGGGGCGTGTGTCGCCGTCGACCACACCCGGGACATACCGACGATCGTCGTCGAGGCGCCGCACGAGTGCGACTCGGGCATGGAGCGCGACGGCGTCGTGGCGAAGGCGCCGTCGGGGCGCGGGGAGCGGTCGTGGTGGTTCGGGCAGTTGGTGGAGGCCGCGCCGCTGGGCGGGTGGCCGGGGCGGCTCGGCGGGCGGACGCCGGCGGGGATCGTGGCGCTGCCGGTGGCGGACGACTGGCGCGGTGAGCTGCACGCGGCGTGGTGCCGGGCTGCCGTACGGCAGCGGGACGCCGGCTGGGCTCGGGCGCTGCTCGGGACGCCCGCGGCACCGGAGGCCGGGGGGCCCGGGTCGGTGTCGCTGGCGGAGCGGGCCAAGCTGCTGGGCACCCTGGACTCCGCCGAGCGGGCCGAGTGGGTCGCCGGGTTCATCTCGACGCACGGCTTGTCGGAGGCGTTCCAGCTGCTGGGGGTGTGCCGGGTGCCGTGGTCCGCGTCGCTCGGGCGGGCGGTGGTCGACGCGCTCAACATCGCTCGGGACGCGGGGAGCTATCCGTGGAGTTTCAGCGGGGTGATGGGTCTTGCGGAGCGGTGTCTCGACCCGGCCGAGGCGGGGCGTCTGGAGGGGCTGATGGCGGTGCCGGACGAGGGGGAGGACG
>NZ_RSAJ01000667.1 GCF_003933965.1 Streptomyces sp. RP5T | reverse complement strand
CTCCGCCAGCTTCACCGCCGCGCCCACCCCGTCGACCACCGGGAGCCCCAGCTTCTCCCCCACGGTCCGCTGCAGGCCGGTCATCCCGGCGCAGCCCAGCACCAGCACCTCGGCGCCCGCCTCCCGCAGCCGTTCAGCGGCCGCCAGGAACGCGGCCTCCGTGCGGTCGGCGTCGCCCAGGTCGAGAACCCCGAGCCCGGTCCCGACGACGGCGGCGCAGTTGCGGCCCACCCCGGCCAGCTCCAGGCTGTCCTCGATCTGCCCGCAGGAACGCTCAAGGGTGGTGACGACCCCGTAGCGCCGGCCGAGCAGACAGGCCAGATGGGCGGCGGCCTCGGTGATGTCGACGACCGGTACGTCCACCAACTCCCGGACGCCCTCCCGTCCGTGCTCACCGAAACCCGCCATGACGACCGCGTCGTAGGAAGGACCCTCGTACGTGCGCAGCAGGTCGATGACCGCCGCCGCGGAGAGGTAGCTGTCGAGCCAGCCCTCCGCGGACTCGGGACCCCACGCCGGGGTGAGCCCGAGCACGGTGGTGCCCGGGCCTGCCGCGGCCCGGGCACCTCGCACGATCTCCTCGGTCATCTCCTGCGTGGTGTTGCAGTTGGTGACGACGATCCGCACGTTTATCAGGCCTCCACAGCCTCGGGGACCGCACGAGCCGCTCGCTCGCCGCGGCACAGCAGCGCGTACAGGCCGGCCGCGAGGGCCGTACCGATGAACCAGGAGTAGGGGGCCACGTCGCTGAAGGTCTGCACCAGGGCGAGAACACCCGCGACGGCGGCCGCCGGCAGGAACGCCCACAGGGCCTTCGGGTTGACGCCCTTGCGGTAGTAGTAGCGGGAGCCGGGTTCGGCCTTGAAGAGTTCGTCGACGTCGACGCGGCCCTTCTTGACCCAGTAGTAGTCGAGCATGATCACGCCGAACAGCGGGCCGAGGAAGGCGCCGAGGCCGCCGAGGAAGTAGTTGACGACCGTGGGGTTGGAGAAGAGGTTCCACGGGGTCACGACCAGGGCCGCGACCGTGCTGATCATGCCGCCGACCTTGAAGGTGATCTTCTGCGGCCAGACGTTGGCGAGGTCGTAGGCCGGTGAGACGAAGTTGGCGACGATGTTGACGCCCATGGTGGCGATGGCGAAGGTGAGCGCGCCCAGGACCATCACCCAGGTGTTGCCGACCCTGGCGACGAGCTCGGCCGGGTCGGTGATGGCCTGACCCCAGACCTCCAGCGAGCCCGCGGTGACGATGACCGAGACGACCACGAAGGCCGTGGAGTTGATCGGCAGGCCCCAGAAGTTGCCGCGGCGGACGGTCCGGTAGTCCGGCGCGAAGCGGGAGAAGTCGCAGAAGTTGAGCATCAGCGTGCCGTAGGTGGCGAGGATCAGCCCGATCGCGCCGAACCACTGCCGCCACTGCTCGCCCACCGAGACCGGGTGCGGGGTGCTGGTGAGCGAGATGCTCCAGCCGGCCTTGGCCAGCACCCAGACCGCCAGCGCGATCATGACCAGCCAGATCGCCGGGCCGCAGAAGTCCTGGAACTTGCGCACCGACTCCATGCCCTGGCTGATGATCAGCGCCTGGACGAGCCAGAGGGAGAGGAAGGAGACCCAGCCGAGCGCGTCGAGTCCGAGGAACGAACTGTGCGTCCAGGACTCCAGCCCCGGCCAGGCGGCCAGCAGCATCACGTTGACCGCGACGGAGGCGAGGTAGGTCTGGATGCCGTACCACATGATGGCGATCACGGCCCGGATGAGGGCCGGGACGTTGGCGCCCCACACACCGAAGCTGATGCGGCTGACCACGGGGAACGGCACGCCGTGGCGCTGGCCGATCCTGCCCATCCAGTTCATGCCGACGTAGATGAGCACGAAGCCGACGAGCAGGGAGGTGAAGACCTGCCACACGTTCATGCCGAGGACCAGCAGACCGGCCGCGAAGGTGTAGTTGCCCAGGTTGTGGACGTCGGACATCCACATGGCGAAGAGGTCGAAGACCTTCCAGTTGCGCTTGCCCGCGGGGGCGAGGTCTTCGTTGGTGAGGCGGGGATCGGGGACGAACGCTGCTGTGCCGGTGGCTTCGGCACTGTCGGCGAGGGACACAGGGCCTCCAAGGACGGGGGACAGGAGGATGGCGGCCGCCTGGCATCCGGTTTTGGTATACCAAACTGCCGACATGGTCCCGCCGTCAAGAGTTCCGACCGATGTCGTGTCCGTTAAGGCTTCGTAAAACAGCTCGGGCGTCGGCGAAGATGGCTCCATGAGCTCCACGACGAACATCGAGCCGCTCGGCGCCGTCCGCGAACGCGTCCTGGCCACCCTGCGGCAGGAGATCATCGCCGGTGGACTGCGGCCGGGCGACCGGCTGGTCGAGCGGGAGCTCGCCGAGCGCTTCGGGGTCTCCCGGGTGCCGGTTCGCGAGGCGATCCGCGCGCTGGTCGCCGAGGGGTTCGTCCACTTCGAGACCCCGCGCCGCACGGTCGTGCGGCGACTGACCCCGAAGGACGTCAAGGAGCTCTTCGAACTGCGCGAGGCCCTGGAGGTCTACGCGGCCGGTCTGGCGGCGGCCCGGGCGACCCCGCAGGACCTCGCCGAGGTGGAGCGCCTCCTCGACCTCGCGGCGGCCGCGACCGAGGCGGGCGACGCGGAGACCATCACCGACGTCAACAGCCGTCTGCACGACAGCATCGTGGCGATGGCCCGCAACAGCCTGCTGGTCGAGGCGCTGGAACCGGTTGCCGGACGGCTGCGCTGGATGACCCGGCGCAACGAGGAGTGGCCCCAACTCCTCCTCGAACACCGCGACTTGTACGAGGCCATCGCCTCCGGCGACCCGGACCGGGCCCGCGCCCACGCCCTCGCACACGTGCGGACGAACTACGAGTCGACGGTACGGCAGCTGTTCGGGGACGCGGCGGAAATGATCTAGGCGTACGTCCGGCGGACGTACTTGTCGGTCGCCGCCACCATCGCGGCCACCCCCAGTTCCCCGGCGTTGTGCCCGCCGCCGTCGATCACCGTCAACTCACTGCCCGGCCAGGCGTGGTGGAGCCGCCAGACGGTACCGAGCAGATTGCCGAGGTCGAGACTGCCCTGGACCAGGGTGCCGGGGATGCCCTTCAGCAGCGGCGCGTCCCGCAGCACGACACCCTCGTCGTTGCCCTCGCCCAGGAAGTGGTCGTTGCCCCAGTAGTGGGTGACGGTCCGGGCGAACCCCTGGCGGAACACCGGGTCCTCGTAGCGCGGCACCGACCGCGGCGGCGCGGACTCGATCGCGGTCTCCCAGTCGGTCCACGCCCGCGCCGCCCGCTCGCGCACCGCACGGTCGGGCGATTCGAGCAACCGGTTGTAGGCCGCGGCGAGGTTCCCCTCCCGCTCCGCGACAGGCAGCTCCCCGACGAACCGCTCGAACGCCTCCGGGAAGATTTTCCCAAGTCCCCTGGTGAGCAGGGCCACTTCAGGACCGGAGCCGGTCGCCACCCCGGTCAGCACGAGTTCCGTCACCACGTCCGGATGCGTCTGCGCGTACCGCAGCCCCAGCACCGACCCGAACGAGATGCCCCACACCAGCCACCGCTCGATCCCCAGATGCCGCCGCAGCAGCTCCAGGTCCGCGATGAGATGCGGCACGGTGTTGACGCTCATGTCGGTGTCGTACGCGCTCGCGTGCGGGATCGACCGCCCGGCACCCCGCTGGTCGAGGAGCACGATCCGGTACGCGGCGGGATCGAACAGCCGCCGCGCCCACGGCGTGCACCCCGACCCCGGCCCCCCGTGCAGCACCACCGCGGGCTTGCCGTCCGGGTTCCCGCAGCTCTCCCAGTACACGTGGTTGCCGTCGCCGACGCCGAGCATGCCGTGATCGTACGGTTCGATCTCCGGGTACAGAGGCATCCGGCGACCCTAACCGTCGTACGGCGGCCCCGTCCCCTCGATTTCGGCGGTACGGCCCCGCAGTCCCGCCGCCTCGGCCGCTGTGCGCAGTACGTCCCGGAGCATCCCGGGGGTGAGCTTGCCGGTGAAGGTGTTGCGCTGGCTGACGTGGAAGCAGCCGAAGAGTTCGAGGCCGTCGAGCGGGACGCGTGCCCCGTGTCCGAAGACGGGCCGCGGCCGGGGCACGCTCCAGCCGGCCTCCGCGAAGGCGGGGAGCGCGGCCTGCCAGCCGAACGCGCCGAGCACGACGACGGTACGGAGGGTGGGACCTGGCTCTTATACACATCTGACGCTGCCGACGAAGG
>NZ_RSAJ01000666.1 GCF_003933965.1 Streptomyces sp. RP5T | reverse complement strand
CACCCTAGGGGTGGGGGAACCGAGGGGGGACCGTGGAGCGGCGGCGCAACCCCGTGATCGCCGCTCCACGGGCAGAAGACCCCGGTGCCCCCACGGCCCGGCCTCAGCCGAAGACGGCGAGGCTCTTGGCCTTGCCCTTCTGCTCCTCGACCAGCGCCAGGAAACGGCCCTCGGGATCGAAGACGGCCACCGTGCCGGCGCCCGCGTACTCGTCGGGCATCTCCAGCCGTACGCCGTTGAGGAGCAGCTTGGCCCGGCGTGCGTCGACGTCCCAGCGCCGGAAGGCGGCCGCGGCGGCCTCCGCGATCGGCATCACCGTCAGCTCCTGCTGGTGCTGGTCGAGGGTCCTGGCCGCGTCCAGCTTGTACGGGCCCACGCGGGTGCGCCGCAGCGCCGTCAGATGGCCGCCCACGCCCAGACCGGCACCGAGGTCCCGGGCGAGGGCCCGGATGTAGGTGCCGGACGAGCAGACCACGGAGACCACCAGGTCGAGCACCGGGGTGCCGTCCTCGGCGACCGCGTCCCGGACGTCGTGGACCGCGAACGAGGAGACGGTGACGGGGCGGGCGGGGATCTCGAACTCCTCGCCCTCCCGGGCCCGCTTGTAGGAGCGCACCCCGTCGATCTTGATGGCGCTGACCTTGGACGGCACCTGCATGATGTCGCCGCTCAGCTCGGCGATCCCGGCGTCGACGGCGTCGCGGGTGACCTTCGAGGCGTCGACCGACCCCGTGATCTCGCCCTCGGCGTCGTCGGTCAGGGTCGTCTGGCCGAGCCGGATCGTGCCCAGGTACTCCTTCTCGGTCAGCGCGAGGTGCCCGAGCAGCTTGGTCGCCCTCTCGACGCCGAGGACCAGCACCCCCGTCGCCATGGGGTCGAGGGTGCCGGCGTGTCCGACGCGGCGGGTCCTGGCGATCCCGCGCATCTTGGCGACCACGTCGTGCGAAGTGAAGCCCGACGGCTTGTCGACGATGACAAGGCCGTCGGGCGTCCGGTTCTTCTCGGTCATTCGGCGGCGTCGTCCGTCTCGTCCTCGTCGCCCGGCTTGCGGTACGGGTCCGCGTCACCGGCGTAGGCGGCACCCGCCGAGACCTCGCGCACCTTCTCGTCGGACTGGCGGGCCTTGTCGAGGAGGTCGTCGATGGTCTTGGCGGTGTCGGGCAGCGCGTCCGCGACGAAGGTCAGCGTCGGCGTGAACTTCACGCCCGCCGCCGCCCCCACGGCGGACCGGAGCACGCCCTTGGCGCTCTCCAGCCCGGCTGCCGCGGCCGCCCGCTCCTCGTCGCCCCCGTACACCGTGTAGAAGACGGTCGCCTCCCGCAGGTCACCCGTGACCCGGGTGTCCGTGATGGTGACGTGTGAGCCGAGCCGCGGGTCCTTGATCCCGCGCAGCAGCTTCTGGGCCACCACCTCTCGGATGAGGTCCGCCAGCCTCTTGGCGCGCGCGTTGTCGGCCACTGGTCCGTCTCCTTAAGTACTTACTTGTTGCTTCAGTCTTCGTCGCTGTGGAGCCTGCGTCGAACCGAGAGCAGCTCCACCTCGGGCCGCGCGGCGACCAGCCGTTCGCAGCGGTCCAGTACGTCCGCGAGGTGTCCCGTGTCCCCGGAGACCATCGCCAGGCCTATCTCGGCCCTGCGATGGAGGTTCTGATGATCCGTCTCCGCCGCGCTCACCGCGTACTTGCGCTGGAGCTCGGCCACGATCGGACGGACGAGAGAGCGTTTCTCCTTCAGCGAGTGCACGTCACCGAGGAGCAGGTCGAAGGACAGAGTCCCCACATACATGTGTGTCCGGATGTCCCGCCGGTTCGGGGTACGGGCGCCACGCTTCGACGCCGATACGGGAACCGTACACGCAACGGCCGGGGCCGATCGACGGATATTACGTCCGCCGACCGGCCCCGATCGCGTGCTGTGCAGGTCAGCCGCGCGGCTTCTCGCGCATCTCGTACGTCGCGATGACGTCGTCGACCTTGATGTCGTTGAAGTTTCCGAGGTTGATACCGCCCTCGAAGCCTTCGCGGATCTCGGTGACGTCGTCCTTGAAGCGACGCAGACCCTCGATGTTGAGGTTCTCCGCGACCACCTTGCCGTCGCGGATGAGGCGCGCCTTGGTGTTGCGCTTGACCTCGCCGGAGCGGATGAGAACACCCGCGATGTTGCCCAGCTTGGACGACTTGAAGACCTCGCGGATCTCCGCCGTACCGAGCTCGACCTCTTCGTACTCCGGCTTGAGCATGCCCTTGAGGGCCGCCTCGATCTCCTCGATCGCCTGGTAGATGACCGAGTAGTACCGGACGTCCACACCCTCGCGCTCGGCCATCTGCTGCGCACGCCCTGCGGCGCGCACGTTGAAGCCGATCACGATGGCGTCCGAGCCCATCGCCAGGTCGATGTCCGACTCCGTGACCGCACCGACACCGCGGTGCAGGACGCGGATGTCGACCTCTTCGCCGACGTCCAGCTGGAGCAGGGAGGACTCGAGAGCCTCGACGGAACCAGAAGCGTCACCCTTGATGATGAGGTTGAGCTGCTGGACCTCGCCGGCCTTGAGCACCTTGTCCAGGTCCTCGAGGGAGACGCGGCGCGTGCGCTTGGCGAAGGCCGCGTTGCGCTCGCGGGCGGCACGCTTCTCGGCGATCTGACGGGCCGTACGGTCCTCGTCGACCACCAGGAAGTTGTCGCCGGCACCCGGGACGTTGGTCAGACCCAGCACCTGGACCGGCGTGGACGGACCCGCCTCGGCGACGTTGTTGCCGTTGTCGTCGAGCATGGCGCGGACGCGACCGTAGGCGTCGCCCACGACCATCGTGTCGCCGACCCGCAGGGTGCCTCGCTGGACGAGGACCGTCGCCACGGCACCACGGCCGCGGTCGAGACGGGACTCGATCGAGATGCCCTGCGCGTCCTGGTTCGGGTTGGCCCGCAGGTCGAGCGAGGCGTCCGCGGTCAGGACGACCGCTTCCAGCAGGGAGTCGATGTGCAGACCCTGCTTGGCGGAGATGTCGACGAACATGGTGTCGCCGCCGTACTCCTCGGCCACCAGGCCGTACTCGGTCAGCTGACCGCGCACCTTGGTCGGGTCGGCACCCTCGACGTCGATCTTGTTGACCGCGACGACGATCGGGACCTCGGCGGCCTTGGCGTGGTTGAGCGCCTCGACCGTCTGCGGCATGACGCCGTCGTTGGCCGCGACGACCAGGATCGCGATGTCCGTCGACCGGGCACCACGGGCACGCATGGCGGTGAACGCCTCGTGACCCGGGGTGTCGATGAAGGTGATCGCGCGGTCCTCGTCGTTGACCTGGGTGGAGACCTGGTAGGCACCGATGTGCTGGGTGATGCCGCCGGCCTCGCCCGCGATGACGTTCGTCTTGCGGATGGCGTCGAGGAGTCGGGTCTTACCGTGGTCGACGTGACCCATGACGGTCACGACCGGCGGACGGACGACCAGGTCCTCGTCGTCGCCCTCGTCCTCACCGAACTCGATGTCGAAGGACTCGAGCAGCTCGCGGTCCTCCTCCTCGGGGCTGACGATCTGAACCGTGTAGTTCATCTCGCCCGCGAGGAGCTGCAGCGTCTCGTCGGAGACGGACTGCGTGGCCGTGACCATCTCGCCGAGGTTCATCATGACCGCGACGAGCGACGCCGGGTTGGCGTTGATCTTCTCCGCGAAGTCGGTGAGGGAGGCACCGCGCGACAGGCGAATGGTCTCGCCGTTGCCGCGAGGCAGCATCACGCCGCCGACCGACGGGGCCTGCATGGCCTCGTACTCCTGGCGCCTCTGCCGCTTCGACTTGCGACCACGACGCGCGGGACCGCCGGGACGACCGAAGGCGCCCTGCGTGCCACCACGACCGCCCGGACCACCGGGACGACCGCCGAAGCCGGGACGACCGCCGCCGCCACCGGGACCACCCGGACGGCCGGCGAAACCGCCGCCACCGCCACCGGGACCACCGGGACGACCGGCGAAGCCGCCGCCGCCACCGGGACCGGCCGGACGGCCGGCGAAGCCGCCGCCACCCGGACGACCGCCGCCGCCACCGGGACGACCGCCGCCACCGGGACCGCGGCCACCGGGGCCACCGCCGCCGGGACGCGGGCCGGCAGCCGGACGCTGCGGCATCATGCCGGGGTTGGGACGCGGGCCGCCGGGACCGCCGCCGGGACGGGGACCGCCCTGCGGACGGGGCATGCCGCCCGGGGTGGGACGGGCGCCGCCCGGAGCCTGCGGACGGGGAC
>NZ_RSAJ01000665.1 GCF_003933965.1 Streptomyces sp. RP5T | reverse complement strand
ACCCCCTACGGCCCCGTCCTCTCCCTCGACGACGTGATCGGCACCAAGGTCCGTGCCCTCGCCGACCGTGGCACCGTCCGCGACCTCATTGATGTTCAGGCGGCTTCCCGCCACCGCTCCACCGCCGACCTCGAATCCCTCGGCCGCCGCCGCGCCCACGACGAGTTCAGTCTCGAAGACCTTCGCGACCGGCTCACCGGCGCCGACTGGTACGAGGATGAGGACTACGCCGCATACGGACTCACGTCCCGGCAGATCGAAGAGCTCAAGGCATGGGCGCTGGAGTGGGCGGAGGACCTGGGAGCGCGGATCCACGACGAGAACGCCTGACGAAGAGCCATCTCCCCCTCAGCGCCACGTGATCACGCGCTGATCGGCGGTGTCGAGAGTTCAGCCCAAGCAGTTCCGCTGCTGGGCGGGGAGGGGTTGGTGCCCCGGCCGCAACGGTCGCCAACGCAGTAGCACCATCGACAGCCCCAGTTGAGTTGGGTACGGGCGGATCTCGGTGCAGCGCACGTGCGTACCCATCAGCCCGCGTGCCCACCAACGCAGTCCTCCTACGACAGCAGAATGCCGCGGTGGCCCAGATTGGCACTTCTCGACAACGAACCGCCCACGTCACCAACGTGTTCGAGACCGCAGCGCTCGCGATTCCTTCGTTCTCTCCGCTCGCTGCGGCTGCCCCACAGCCGCCTCCGCCGCACCGATGGCCTCCCCTCGGCCTCCCCTGCTTACTGAGCCCTGGTCCGAAACCGACACCCATCTACACAAACGTGCAGGTCAACGGCCTACCCATCGTCAGATTCACCGAGCGTGGAGACCTCACAACCTACGCACGGAATGCGTAGGTCAACGGGTGCTCCAAATCGACGTCTCCAAGGTCAAGAAAAAGGAAAAACCGCAGGTCATGTGCTTGACCTGCGGTTCACCATAGAGCCGCCTTCGGGATTCGAACCCGAGACCTACGCATTACGAGTGCGTTGCTCTGGCCATCTGAGCTAAGGCGGCGCGCCGTCCGCACCATGGTGCGATCAGCAACGTCGGTAAGTCTACACAGTTTCCGGGGGTGCTCCGCACCAGCCCTCGGGGCACCTCCGGACGCTCCGGTGACCAGGCTAGGAGCAGCGCTTTCCGGCCGCGGGAGGGGTGCCGCGGAGCAGGTAGGCGTTGATCGCGGAGTCGATGCAGGCACTGCCGCGGCCGTAGGCGGTGTGGCCGTCGCCCTCGTAGGTGAGCAGGCGCGCCGAGGTGAGCTGGGTGGCCAGGCCGCGGGCCCAGCGGTAGGGGGTGGCGGGGTCGCGGGTGGTGCCGACCACGACGATGGGCCGGGCGCCGCGCGCCTCGATGCGGTGCGGTTCACCCGTGGCCCCGACCGGCCAGTACGCGCAGCTGAGTGAGGCCCAGGCGAGGCCCGCGCCGAAGACGGGGGACGCCTTCTCGAACGCCGGGACGGCCCTCTCGACCTGCTCCGGGCGGTCGTAGGCGGGCGGGAGGTCGAGGCAGTTGACCGCCGCGTTGGCGGACATCAGGTTGCTGTAGCGGCCGTCGCCGTCCCGCTCGTAGTAGCTGTCGGCGAGGACCAGGAGACCGGCGCCGTCCCGCTTCTTCATCGCCGACGTCAGCGCCTCGCGCAGCTGCGCCCAGGAGCTCTCGTCGTACATCGCCGCGATCACCCCGGTCGTGGCGAGGGCCTCGCCGAGGGTGCGGCCGTCCGCGTCGCCGGTGGGGATCGGGTGGGCGTCGAGCTTGCGGAAGAAGGCCTTGAGGTTCCGGCCGACCTCCGCGCTCGGGGTGCCCTTCCCGCCGAGCGGGCAGTCCGGCTGCTGCACGCAGTCCTTCGCGAACGACCGGAACGCCGTCTCGAAGCCCGCCGTCTGGTCGAGGTTCACCCGGCGCGCGGGCAGCGAGGGGTCCATCGCGCCGTCCAGCACCAGCCGCCCCGAGCGGCCGGGGAACAGTCCCGCGTACGTCGCCCCGAGGAACGTCCCGTACGACGCCCCCACGTAGTTCAGCCTCGCGTCGCCCAGGGCCGCCCGCACGATGTCCATGTCCCGGGCCGCCTCGACGGTCGACACGTGTCGCAGCAGCTTCGCCGAGCGCGCGCCGCACTTCTCCGCGAACTTCCGGTAGGCGTCGACGAGTCGGGTGACCTCGCGGGCGTCGTCGGGGGTGCTGTCCGTCTGCGTGTACGAGTCCATGTCCCGCCCGTCGAGGCATTTCACGGGCTCGCTGCGGGCGACTCCGCGCGGGTCCACCGCGACCATGTCGTACCGGGCCCGCACCTCGGCCGGGTAGCCGATCCCGGCGTACCCCTGGACGTAGCCGACCGCCGAGCCGCCCGGTCCGCCCGGGTTCACGAACAGCGAGCCGAGACGACTGCCGGGCCCGGTGGCCTTCTTGCGGGTGACGGCGAGCCGGACGTCCCCGCCGGCCGGCCGGTCGTAGTCGAGCGGGGCCCGCAGCGTGGCGCACTGGAAACCGGGGACCCCGCAGTCGCGCCAGCGCGGCTTCTGTCCGTAGTACGACGCGAGGGCGGCCGGTGTCGACCTCGGCAGCGCGCCGAGGGCCACGTCGGCGGTCGAGGTGGCCGAGGTCGTCGAGGCGCCCGCGGAGCAGGCGGAGACGAGCAGGGCGGCGACGGCGAGGAGGACGCCGCCCGTGCGGGCCGTGCGGGCCGGTGCCGCCCCCTGTGCCCGTGCCTGGCGAAGTGGCCGACGGAGGGGGAGCGTGCGGCCGGTGCGGCGGAGATTGCGCCTGGTGTGCATCGGGCGAGCGTAACCCTCCGCGCTGGGCCGCATGCTCTGCGTGAACGATCCGGCCCGTACGAGTGACCCGGTCAAACGCATGATCACCCGTCGGTCACGGACCTCAGCCCGCCCTGAGCGCCATCGTCATGGCCTCCACGGCGAGCAGCGGAGCCACATTGCGGTCGAGGGCCTCGCGGCACGCGCCGATCGCCTCGATCCGGCGGAGCGTGGTCTCCGGGGAGCTGCCGCGGGCCAGCCGCTCCAGGGCGTCCTCGGCGTCCGCGTTGGCGATCGCCACCCGGGAGCCGAGCTGGAGGGCGAGGACGTCCCGGTAGAACGCGGTCAGATCGGTCAGGGCCAGGTCGAGGCTGTCGCGCTGGGTTCGGGTGCGGCGGCGCTTCTGCCGGTCCTCCAGGTCCTTCATCACGCCCGCTGTGCCGCGGGGCATGCGGCCGCCCTGGGAGGCGCCCATCGCCGCCTTCAGCTCCTCGGTCTCCTTGCCGTCCATCTCCTCGGCGAGCTGCTTGGCGTCGTCGGCCGCCGCGTCGACGAGTTCCTGCGCCGCCCTGAGACAGCCGCCGATGTCGTCGATCCGCAGGGGCAGCTTGAGCACGGCGGCACGGCGCTCGCGGGCGGCCGGGTCGGTGGCGAGACGGCGGGCCCGCTCGACATGGCCCTGGGTGGCGCGGGCGGCGGCCATCGCCGCGGCCGGCTCGACGCCCTCGCGGCGCACGAGCATGTCGGCGACGGCCTCCACGGCCGGCGTGCTCAGGTTGAGGTGACGGCAGCGGGAGCGGATCGTCGGCAGGACGTCCTCGATGGACGGCGCGCACAGCAGCCAGACCGTGCGGGAGGCTGGCTCCTCCACGGCCTTGAGGACGGCGTTGGCCGACTTCTCGTTCAGCCGCTCGGCGTCCTCGACGAGGATGATCTGCCAGCGGCCGTTGGCCGGGGAGGTGAAGGACTTCCTGACGGTGTCACGCATGTCGTCGGCGAGGATCTGGGTGCCGACGGCGGCCACGGAGCTGACGTCGGCGTGGGTGCCGATGAGCGCCGTATGGCATCCGTCGCAGAACCCGCAGCCGGGCGCTCCTCCGAGGGCCCGGTCCGGGCTGACGCACTGCAACGCGGCGGCGAAGGCCCTCGCCGCCTGGTTCCGGCCCGCGCCCGGGGGGCCCGTGAACAGCCAGGCGTGCGTCATCTTCGATGCCTCGGGCGGCGGGGCGCCGGTGGCGACGGCGGTGACCAGGGCGTCGGCGTCCCGAGCGGCGGCCGCGAGCTGCTCGCTCACCCTCTCCTGACCGACCAGGTCGTCCCATACGGTCATGGGTCACGCCGCCCTTTCGTTGTGCTCGATGCTCCGGGTCCATTGTGCGGGTGAGCACTGACAACGGGTCGACGGCCGGAATGGGTGCAGCGAAGACACGTCGAGCTGCACCCACCTGTCCGGGGGCGCGGGGAACTGCGCGACCAGCCCCCACGCACCCGCACCCGCACCCGAAA
>NZ_RSAJ01000664.1 GCF_003933965.1 Streptomyces sp. RP5T | reverse complement strand
GGACAGGGTCACGCGGCTCACCAGGACGTCGGCCTGGGCCAGCAACGTCGGCCGCCGGCGTCCACCCACAGGTGCACGTCGCACGGCAAGGGGCCGCCGGGCGGGTGCGGGCAGCGCGGGGAGTACGGGTTTCCGGGGTCCGGGTGGACCGGGACAGCGGATCGGACCGTACGAGCACCGGTCCGCGGGCCGTGTCCGAGCGCCAGACCGCGAGGGACCACCGTTCGTGCGAGCCGCCTACGTGAAGGTGCTCGCCGGGGTGTGCGGGCTGGAAGCACGTGCACGCGCCGTGCAGCACCCTTGCTCGACCGCCGACGACGGCGAAGCCCCAGGGACCGGCGGTGACCGGCAGCGACGGTTGAGGTGCAGGGCTCGCGCTGAACGCCGGTTCAGAGGGCCCCCGACCATACGGGTTACCACCCAACGCTGGACCTCAGGCAAGATGGGGTGTATCTGCCCACTGCCAGATTTCAAGCTGCCGGACGGTTTCTCTTGGCTGAGTACATCTACACCATGCGCAAGACGCGCAAGGCAATCGGCGACAAGGTCATCCTTGACGACGTCTCGCTGAACTTCCTGCCTGGCGCGAAGATCGGTGTGGTCGGCCCGAACGGTGCCGGTAAGTCGACCATTCTGAAGATCATGGCGGGGCTGGAGCAGCCGTCGAACGGCGACGCCTTCCTGTCGCCGGGTTACACCGTGGGGATCCTGCTGCAGGAGCCGCCGCTGAACGAGGAGAAGACCGTCCTGGAGAACGTCCAGGAGGGCGTCTCCGAGGTCAAGGGCAAGCTCGACCGGTTCAACGAGATCGCCGAGCTGATGGCCACGGACTACTCCGACGCGCTGCTCGACGAGATGGGCAAGCTGCAGGAGGAGCTCGACCACGCCAACGCGTGGGACCTCGACGCGCAGCTGGAGCAGGCCATGGACGCGCTCGGGTGCCCGCCCGGGGACTGGCCCGTCACCACCCTCTCCGGTGGTGAGCGGCGCCGCGTGGCCCTGTGCAAGCTGCTGCTGGAAGCTCCTGACCTGCTGCTTCTCGACGAGCCCACCAACCACCTCGACGCCGAGTCGGTGAACTGGCTGGAGCAGCACCTCGCCAAGTACGAGGGCACCATCGTGGCCGTCACCCACGACCGGTACTTCCTGGACAACGTGGCCGGCTGGATCTGCGAGGTCGACCGCGGCCGCCTGCACGGCTACGAGGGCAACTACTCCAAGTACCTGGAGACCAAGCAGACCCGTCTCAAGGTCGAGGGCGCGAAGGACGCCAAGCGCGCCAAGCGGCTCAAGGAAGAGCTGGAGTGGGTGCGGTCCAACGCCAAGGGGCGTCAGGCCAAGTCCAAGGCCCGCCTCGCCCGCTACGAGGAGATGGCCGCCGAGGCCGACAAGATGCGGAAGCTGGACTTCGAGGAGATCCAGATCCCGCCGGGTCCGCGGCTCGGCAGCGTCGTCGTCGAGGTCAACAACCTCAGCAAGGGCTTCGGCGACAAGGTCCTGATCGACGACCTGAGCTTCTCGCTGCCGCGCAACGGCATCGTGGGGGTCATCGGCCCCAACGGCGCCGGCAAGACCACCCTGTTCAAGATGATCCAGGGCCTGGAGGAGCCGGACTCCGGCACCATCAAGGTCGGCGAGACCGTCAAGATCTCCTACGTCGACCAGAGCCGCGCCAACATCGACCCGAAGAAGACGCTGTGGGCGGTCGTCTCCGACGAGCTCGACTACATCAACGTCGGCCAGGTCGAGATGCCGAGCCGGGCCTATGTCTCGGCCTTCGGCTTCAAGGGACCCGACCAGCAGAAGCCGGCCGGCGTCCTCTCCGGCGGTGAGCGCAACCGCCTGAACCTCGCGCTCACCCTCAAGCAGGGCGGCAACCTCCTGCTCCTCGACGAGCCGACCAACGACCTCGACGTCGAGACCCTCGGCTCCCTGGAGAACGCGCTGCTGGAGTTCCCGGGCGCGGCCGTGGTCGTCTCCCACGACCGCTGGTTCCTGGACCGGGTCGCCACCCACATCCTCGCCTACGAGGGCGAGTCCAAGTGGTTCTGGTTCGAGGGCAACTTCGAGTCCTACGAGAAGAACAAGATCGAGCGGCTCGGCCCGGACGCGGCCCGTCCGCACCGTGCCACCTACAAGAAGCTGACCCGGGGCTGATCGATCTTGCGGCACCTCTACCGCTGCCCGCTGCGCTGGGCGGACATGGACGCGTACGGCCACGTCAACAACGTGGTCTTCCTCCGCTACCTGGAGGAAGCCCGTATCGACTTCCTGTTCCGCCCGGAGAAGGACTTCAAGCAGGGGTCCGTGGTGGCGCGCCACGAGATCGACTACAAGCGGCAGCTCGTCCACCGGCACCACCCGGTCGACATCGAGCTGTGGGTCTCGCAGATCAGGGCGGCGTCCTTCACCATCACCTACGAGGTGAAGGACGACGACCTGGTCTACGTACGGGCCTCGACGGTGGTCGTGCCGTTCGATTTCGAGGCACAGCGGCCGCGCCGGATCACCGCCGAGGAGCGGGAGTTCCTGGAGGGGTACCGGGACGACGACGAGGACGAGGCCGTCGCCGCATGACGGTGCTCCATCTCGCCGACGAGTCGGAGGCGGCCGACCTCGCCGCCTTCCTCTCCCGGCTGCTCCACTACGACCGCTCGGCCGCCGTACGGCTCCAGGGCACCGGCACCGCGCTCGCCGTCTTCGGGCGCCCGCCGTCCTTCGAGGTGCTGGCGATCCGGGCGGTCCGCCTCGCCAAGCCGTACGAGAACGGGCTCGACGTCACGCTCGACGTGACCGTGTCCGCCGGGGAGCTCCTGGAGTCCGTCGACGAGAGCGCCGGTACGGCTGTCGTGCCGGGGGCGGTGACCGGGCCGCCGTGGGCCGGAGTGCTGCCGCCGCGCGGTGGCTGGCAGACGGTGACCGGGCTGCCCGAGCCGGTGGAGCTGCGGGCGCTCATCCACGCCGGGGTCGCCGAATTCCGCGCCCGTACCGAGGAGTTGGGTCCCGAGGCGCGTACCCGGGCCGAACTCGACCGGATCGGGCGGGAGATCTGGTCCCGGACCGTGGGGGAGACCCGGCTGCCGGTGCGGGCCGTGCACGCGGCCCAGTCGCTCGGCTTCCTGCGGCCCGGCGGCGCGGCCGCGCTCTTCGCGTCGGGGGCCTGGCTGCGGCTGCGCACCCCGTACGGCTCGATCGCCGTACGGCAGGGGGGACTCGGGGCCCTGGGCGTCAGCGTGCGCTGACCGGCCGTCAGTCCCGGTCGCTGTCGTCCGGCCACACACCGATGTGGTCCAGCTCCAGTTCCAGTGCGACCCTGTCCCGCATGCCCAGCGCGTCGGTGTACTCCTTCGGCAGTTGGAGCCGGCCCGCGCGGTCGAGCATCGCGTACTCCCTGGCCACCAGGGTCTCGTGGCCCGTCGTCGCGTCCACCTCGCTGCGGCGCAGGACCTCCGTGGACGTACGGCCGTCCCTGATCGCCACCGCCCGGCGCACCTCTCCCGCCACCGCCGGGTCGTGGGTGACGATGACGATGGTCGTGCCGAGCTGTTCGTTGGCGGTGCGGAACGCGGCGAAGATCTGTTCCGCGGTGTGGGAGTCGAGTTCGCCGGTGGGTTCGTCGGCGAGGAGGACCGCGGGGTTGTTCGCCAACGCCACCGCTATCGCCACGCGTTGCTGCTGGCCGCCGGACATCTGGTGCGGGCGGCGGTCGCGGCAGTCGGCCACCTCCAGCAACTCCAGGAGTTCCAGGGCGCGTTCGGTGTGGGCGTGGCGGGGTTTCCGGGAGCCGGAGAGCTGGATGGGCAGGGTGATGTTCTGGGCGGCGGTGAGGTAGGGCAGGAGGTTGCGGGAGGTCTGCTGCCACACGAAACCGACCGTCGACCGGCGGTAGGCCAGGCGGTCCTTCGCGGTCATGGTCAGCAGGTCGTGGCCCGCCACCCTCGCGGCACCGGCGGTGGGGGTGTCCAGCCCGGCGAGGATGTTCATCAGGGTGGACTTGCCGCTGCCGGACGCGCCCACGAGGGCGAGGAGTTCGCCCTCCCGGACTAGCAGGTCGAGGCCCTGGAGCGCCTGGGCCTCCACGCCGTCGGTGGTGAAGATGCGCACGAGCCGGTCGCAGGTGATCAGGGCGTCGTGGCCGTAGCCCGGGCGGGAGCGGGCCGCGGTCGCCTTCTGGGCGAGGTCGGTGAGGGTGGGGTTCGTGGTCACTGGCCGTCTCCTGTGGGGCGCCTGTCGATGGGCCGCGCTGTGCTCACG
>NZ_RSAJ01000663.1 GCF_003933965.1 Streptomyces sp. RP5T | reverse complement strand
AAAGGAACCTCGTCCCAGCTGATGCTGGAGACGGGGTATCAACATATCTGGCGTTGATTTTTGGCACGCTGTTGAGTTCTCAAGGAACGGACGCTTCCTTTGTACTCACCCTCTCGGGCTTTCCTCCGGGCGCTTCCCTTCGGTCTTGCGTTTCCGACTCTATCAGACCGTTTCCGGTTCCGATTTCCTCGATGCTTTCCAGGTTCCCGCTCTCGCGTTTCCCTTTCCGGCGGTTCCGACTCTATCAGATCCTTTCGGGCCTGATTCCCAGTCAGCGGGGTTTGCCTTCCCGGCCGTTGGGCCGTTCCGACGTCTCAAACCTTAGCGGACTCTCGCTGCGGTCCCAAATCGTGGAGCCGCACCCAAATCGAATTGAATTCGGGCACGCCGAATTCATCCCGGCTGGGAGATCGTTCTGATGGTTTGAGTGGCCGCTGTCGCGGCGGAGGTGCTGCCGAAGAACCGTTACGGCCCCGTGGCAACCCGAAGAACTCTACGGATCCGACAGGTGGGTGTCAAGCACCCTCTGTCAAGATCTTTTCAGTCGAGGTCGCTGAGCCGCCCGCCGGCGTCCGGCTGTGCGTGCTCCACCCTGCGCAGCAGCCGGGTGAGGACGTCCCCGAGGGCGTTGCGCTCCTCCGTGGACAGGTCCTGGAGCAGGTCCTCCTCGAAGACCGTGGCGAGGCGCATCGCCTCCAGCCACTTCTCGCGGCCTTCGGCGGTCAGCTCCACGATCACGCGTACACGGTTGGACTCGTCCCGCTCCCGGGTCACCAGTCCCTCGGCGAGCATGCGGTCGATCCGGTGGGTCATCGCGGCCGGCGTGAGGCCGAGGCGCTTAGCGAGGTCGCTGGGGCCCATCCGGTAGGGGGCGCCGGAGAGGACGAGGGCCTTGAGCACCTCCCACTCCGCGTTGCTGATGCCGAGCTCGGAGGTCTGGCGGCCGTAGGCGACGTTCATGCGGCGGTTCAGGCGGGAGAGCGCCGAGACGATCTGCTCGACCTGGGGATCGAGGTCCTGGAACTCGCGCTGGTAAGCGGCGATCTGCTCGTCGAGCGTCGGCTCGGGGATGCCAGGGGTCTCGGCCATGGCCGCAGTATGGCACGCGTCTCCTTTGCCTTGAAGTCCTTCAGTATGTACTCTTCAACTTCGAACTTTAGCTTTGAAGTCTTCACTCCTAACTAGTGAGAGAGGTGAACGTGACCAGGGCAAGGGGCGCAGCGATGCGTCGGATCCACGTGGGCAACGCGCTCAGCGCGTTCGGGCTCGGTTTCACCGTCCCGTATCTGTACGTCTACGTGGCGCAGGTGCGGGGCCTTGGGGCCATGACGGCGGGGCTCGTCCTCGCCGTCTTCGCCGTGGCGGCACTGATCGTGCTGCCGTTCGCCGGGCGGGCCATCGTCCGGCAGGGCCCGCTGCCGGTGTTGCTCACCGCCCTGGTCACGGCCGCCGTCGGATCGCTGAGCCTCGGGCTCGCGGGTCACGCGTCCACCGTGCTGCTGTCCGCGGCCGCGCTCGGGGCCGGTCAGGCCGTGATGCAGCCGGCGCTGGCGACGATGATCGTGGACTGCTCGACCTCGGAGACGCGGTCCCGGGCCTTCGCCACCCAGTTCTTCCTGCAGAACCTCGGACTGGGCGTCGGCGGTCTCATCGGCGGGCATCTCGTGGACACGACGAGCGCGGCGTCCTTCACTCTGCTGTTCGCGATCGAGGCGGCGATGTTCCTGCTGCTGGTGGTCGTGATGACGACCCTGCGGCTGCCGCACGCCCCGCGCATCGTGGGCGCCCCCGCCCAGTCCGCCCGGGGCAGCTGGAGGCAGCTGCTCGGGAACCGCGCCATGGTGCAGCTGTGCGTCCTGGGATTCGTGCTGTTCTTCGCCTGCTACGGACAGTTCGAGTCCGGTCTGAGCGCGTACGGCGTCGAGGCCGCCGGTATCTCCACCTCCGCTCTGGGGACGGCCCTGGCCGCCAACACGGCGATGATCGTCGTAGCGCAGTTCGCCGTCCTGAGGTTCGTCGAGCGGCGGAAGCGGTCCCGGGTGATCGCCCTGGTCGGGCTCATCTGGGCCGTGGCGTGGCTGACCGCGGGCTACGCGGGCCTCGGGCACGGCAGCCAGGAGATGGCCACGGCCGCGTTCGTGTCGACGTACGCGCTCTTCGGGCTGGGTGAGGCGATGCTGTCGCCGACCGTGGCTCCGCTGGTGGCCGATCTGGCGCCGGAGGGGATGGCGGGGCAGTACAACTCGGCCTTCGCCCTGGTGAAGCAGCTCGCCCTGGCGGTCGGCCCGGCGGTGGGCGGCCCGCTGGGGGCGTCCCTGCACGCGCCGTACATCGTGACGTTCCTGCTGTTCTCGCTGGGCATCACGTACCTCGCGCTGCGACTGGGCAAGCAGCTGACGCCGGTGCAGAACCAGCCGTCGCTGCGGAAGAGCAGGGTGGTGGCCCAGGGCGGGGCACAGTCCGCGTCGATCGCCGCCTGACCGCAACCCACCCAGGGGCGCGGGGAACCGTGCGACCAGCCACGACGTACCCGCGCCCGGCATCCACCAGGCAGCCCTGCGGCGCTACCCCTTCGGTAGCACGAACTCGCACCAGACCGCCTTGCCGCCCCCCGGCGTGCGCCGCGACCCCCAGTTCGACGCGATCGTCGCCACTATGGCGATCCCGCGGCCGGACTCGTCGCCCGGCTCCGCCCTGCGGCGCCGGGGCAGGTGGTCGTCCCCGTCCGTCACCTCGACGATCAGCCGCCGGTCGGTGCGGCGCAGACGCAGGCGCATGGGTGGGATGCCGTGCTGCAGTGAGTTGGCGACGAGCTCGCTCACCGCCAGGACTCCCAGGTCGTGCAGCTCCACCGGGAACCGCCAACTGGTCAGCACGCCGGAGGCGAACGCACGCGCGCGTGGAGCGGCCTCGACGCCGCCCAGCAGTTCCAGCGCGGCGTTGCGGAAGAGCTCGCTGTCGGGGCCCGTGCGGGCCGGGTGCTGGAGGACCATGACGGCCACGTCGTCGTCGTGCTCGGCGGTGACGCCGGCCGAGCGGACCAGGCGGTCGCAGATCACCTGGGGGGTGCCGGTAGCGCCGGCCAGGGCGCGTTCGAGGGCCGCGATGCCCTCGTCCAGGTCCTCGTTACGGCGTTCGACCAGGCCGTCCGTGTAGAGGACGGCCGTGGAGCCGGGGCCGAGCGGGATGGAGCCGGAGGCGTGCATCCAGCCGCCGGTGCCGAGCGGCGGGCCGGTGGGTTCGTCGGCACGCAGCACGACGCCGCTCTCGTCGCGGACCAGGATGGGCAGGTGGCCCGCAGAGGCGTAGACCAGCTTGCCCTCGTTCGGGTCGTGGATGGCGTACACGCAGGTGGCGATCTGGTTGGCGTCGATCTCCATGGCGAGGCCGTCCAGGAGCTGGAGGATCTCGTGCGGCGGGAGGTCCAGGCGGGCGTAGGCCCGGACCGCCGTGCGGAGTTGGCCCATGACCGCGGCCGCGCGGACCCCGCGGCCCATGACGTCGCCGATGACCAGGGCGGTGCGGCCGCCGCCGAGGGTGATGACGTCGTACCAGTCGCCGCCGACCGCGGCCTCCGTGCCGCCGGGGTGGTAGGTGGCGGCGATGCGCAGGTCGTCGGGTTCCTCCAGTTCCTGCGGGAGCAGGCTGCGCTGGAGGGTGACGGCGGTCTCGCGCTGGCGGCGTTCGCTGGCTCTGAGGCGCTCGGCCGCCTCGGCGTGGTCGGTGACGTCGGTCGCGAAGACGAGGACACCGCTGTCGCCGCCGTCCGCTTGCGTCACGGGCGTGCAGGTGAAGGTGTAGGAGCGGCCGTCGGAGGCCTTGCGGGACTTGACCGTGCGCGGCTTGCCGCTGCGCAGGACCTGGTCGAGGAGGGGCAGGAGGCCGATCTCGTGTAGCTCCGGGAGGGCTTCGCGGGCCGGTTCGCCCGTGGGGCGCAGGCCGAAGGCGACCACATAGGCGTCGTTGACGTAGGCGAGGCGGTGGTCGGGGCCGTGCACGAGGGCGACGAGGGCGGGGACACGGTCGAGGACCTCGCGGACCGGGAGCTCGTCGACGGCGGGGACCGGCACGGTCAGTTGTTCGGCGCGGGCCGCCGGGACGGCACCCTCGCTCAGGCGGTCCTCGGTGACCAGGTCGTCGGTCCGCGCTGCGGCGCGGCGCTGCGTTCCGGGGAGGCGGGCGCTCCAGCGCGTGAAGTTCACGAATCCTTGCCTCGCGTCGTCGTCTTCGGCGTCTTCGGGCCGGCTCCGGGCCCGGC
>NZ_RSAJ01000662.1 GCF_003933965.1 Streptomyces sp. RP5T | reverse complement strand
AGGCTGCACCGTATGAGTGATGATGTCGTCCCCTCCCCCGACCTCTGGAAGTCCGTCGACGCGCTGTGGACCTGGCTGGAGTCGGATCAGCCGGTGGCGGGCCGCGAAGGGCTCCTGCTGCGCATGCTGAAGCTCTCCGAGGAGGTCGGCGAGGTCTCCGAGGCGGTCATCGGGGCGATCGGCCAGAACCCCCGCAAGGGCGTCAGCCACACCTGGGAGGACGTGCAGGGCGAGCTGTGCGACGTGGTGATCACGGCGCTGGTGGCGCTGCGCACGTTGACGCCGGACACGCGGGAGGTGTTCCACCGCCACCTGGGCCGGGTGACGGAGCGTTCGCTGGGAGCCGGGGCTCCCTGACCCACCCTCCCGGCTGGAGGCGGGCGCCGGGTCGGCCACGGCCTGCACGAGCGTGCGCCGCCCGGCACGCGTGCATGGCAGGCGCGGTCTGCGTACGACTCGGCAGTCGCCGTGCGGCCTGGGAGGCCGAGGTCGGCAGCCCCCGGAACTCGGCCCCGCCGTCATACCTGAGACGTACCCCTGATCGGCACCGGATGGCACCGCGGTACCACCCGGTCGGCGAAGTGTCCCCCGTGGTTCCAGGGTTCGGGCCCCTCGCGCTTCTAACGTCGACAGCACAGGTCGCGGCGCAGGCCCGGCCGAGCACGAGGTGGAAGGCCACACCCATGATCGAAGCGCGTGAACTGACGAAACGGTACGGCGACAAGACCGTCGTCGACGAGCTGAGCTTCACCGTCAAACCCGGCGAGGTCACCGGGTTCCTCGGCCCCAACGGCGCCGGCAAGTCCACCACCATGCGCATGGTCGTCGGCCTGGACGCCCCCACCAGGGGCTCGGTCACCGTCAACGGAACCTCGTACGCGAAGCACCCCGCACCGCTGCACGAGATCGGCACCCTGCTGGAGGCCAAGTCCGTCCACCCCGGCCGCAGCGCCTTCAACCACCTGATGGCGCTCGCGTACACCCACGGCATCCCGCGCCGCCGCGTCGACGAGGTCATCGAGCTGGCCGGTCTGACCAGCGTGGCCGGCAAGCGGGTCGGGGCCTTCTCGCTCGGCATGGGCCAGCGGCTCGGCATCGCGGCGGCCCTGCTCGGCGACCCCGCGATCGTCATGCTCGACGAGCCGGTCAACGGCCTCGACCCCGAGGGCGTGCTGTGGGTGCGCAACCTGCTGCGCTCCCTGGCCGACGAGGGCCGGGCGGTGATGCTGTCCTCGCACCTGATGAGCGAGACCGCGCTGATCGCCGACCACCTGGTGATCATCGGCCGCGGCCGGCTCCTCGCGGACACCACCGTCGACGACTTCACCCGGGAGGCGAGCGGCGGGGGCGTGAAGGTCGCCACCGCCGAGGCCACCAGGCTGCGCTCGCTGCTGGCGGGCCCGGACGTGACGATCTCCTCCTCGTCCGCCGAGGAACTCATGGTCATGGGCCGCACTGCCCGGGAGATCGGGCGGATCGCGGCCGAGCACGGGGTGGCGTTGTACGAACTCACCCCGCAGGCCGTCTCGTTGGAGGCCGCGTTCATGGACCTGACCAGGGACGTCGTCGAGTACCAGAGCCATCCCGCCGAGACGCGAAAGGCAGCCTGATGACCGTCACCGACCTCTCCCCCGCCACGGCCGACGCCACGACCTACAAGGTCACCGGCCCGCGGGTGCTGCGCGCGGAGTGGGCCAAGTTCTGGTCGCTGCGCTCCAGTTGGATCACCCTCGGCGTCGCCGTGGTCCTGCTGATCGCCCTCGGCGCGATCGCCTCCGCCACCTACAGCCCCGACGCGGTCGGCCAGGACGGACCGCCCGGACCCCGCTCCGGCGAGCAGAACGCGGTCAGCCTCGCCCTGCTCGGGGTGACCTTCGCGTCGCTGGCCGTCGGCGTGCTCGGCGTCCTGTCGTCGGCCGGCGAGTACACCACCGGCATGATCCGCTCCACGCTCACCGCCGTCCCGCGCCGGCTGCCCGTGCTGTGGTCCAAGGCCGCCGTGATCGGCCCCATCGCCCTGGTCCTCACCACGATCGGCGCCCTGACCGCGTTCGGGCTGGGCACCCTGGGCCTGGACGGCGAGAAGATCGCACTGTCCCTGGGCGACGACGGTGTGCTGCGGTCCCTGGCCGGTGCCGGTCTCTACCTCGCCCTGGTCGCCGTCGCGGGCGTGGCCCTGGGGATGCTGCTGCGCTCCAGCGCCGGGGCGATCGCGGTCCTGGTCGGCGTCCTGCTCATCCTCCCGGGTCTGGCCTCCCTGCTGCCCGACTCGCTCTACGACGACATCAACCCCTACTTCCCCAGCAACGCGGGCTCGGCGATGTACGCCCTGCACGAGTCCTCCGGCGCCCTCTCCCCCGGGGCGGGGCTCGCCGTCTTCGCCGGCTGGGTGGCCCTCACGCTCGCCGCGGCCGCCTGGCGGCTCCGCAGGAGCGACGCCTGAGCGGCGGTGGGAGACCATTGCGGATCATGAGACGGGCCTCCGCGACCACGCCCCGGGGAACGACCCCAGCGACCCCGTCCCGGGGAACGACCGCCGCGACCGCGCCCCGGGGGACGGCCACCGTGCCGTCCCCCGGGCTGGCCGACGCCTGGGCGCATCCGCTGCTGGGCCGGATGCTGCGCGGTCGCAGCGCCCGGCGGCGGCTGGACCGGCGGCACCCATGGGTGCTCGACACCGCGGTCGTCCTCGTCGTCGCCCTGTCCAGCCTCCCCGACCTGTTCTCCTCCAACAGCCACGGCCCGTTCGGGGACACCATGGACCGCGGCGATCTGCCGGCCCCGGTGCTGCTCGCCTTCGCCGTCGCACTCGCCGTACCGCTCTGGTGGCGCCGCAGGGCCCCGGCCCTCACGTACTGCGTGATCTCCGCGGTGCTGCTGGCCCAGTGGTCGCTGGGGGTGTGGCCGCAGACCGGTATGGCCGCCCTCATCGCCCTCTACAGCCTCGCCCTGCACGGCTCGCTGCGCACACTGGGCTGGGCCGCCGCCGTCACCGCGGCCGAGATGACCCTCGCGGTCTGGCTCCTGGCCCCCATCGAGCACCCGTTCCTGGGCCTGTTCTTCCTGTTGGGCACGGCGACGGCGGCCGTCGCCATCGGTCTTACGCTGCGGATCCGCCGCCTCTACCTGGCCGCCCTGGAGGACCGGGCCGCCCGCCTGGAGGTCGAGCACGACCAGCGCGTGCGGCTCACCACCGCCGCCGAACGCGCCCGCATCGCCCGCGAGATGCACGACATCGTCGGCCACAACCTCTCCGTCATGGTCAGCCTCGCCGACGGCGCCGCCACCCTCGCCGCCCGCCGTGAGGAGACCTCGGCCGAGCCCCTGCGCATCCTCGCCGACACCGGCCGCCAGGCGATGAGCGAACTCCGCCGCGTCCTCGGCGTGCTGCGCGAGGAGCGGGGGCACGAGGAGGACGTACGGCCGCTCGGTCCGCAGCCCGGCATCCACGACCTGGATCCGCTGCTGTCCCGGGTGCGCGCGGCGGGGCTGCCCGTGACCTACCGCACCACGGGCGACCTCCACGCCCTCGGCAGCGGTATCCAGCTCACCGTGTACCGGATCGTCCAGGAAGCCCTCACCAACACCCTCAAGCACGCCGGCCCGGACGCCACGGCCGACGTCACCCTCACCAGGGACGCCGGTACCGTGCGCGTCGAGGTCGCCGACACCGGCGTACCCACGGCCGGGGAGCGCTCCGGTGTCGCCGGGCACGGTCTCGTGGGCATCCGGCAGCGGGCCGCCATGTACGGCGGGACCGTCACCCTCGGCCCGCGTGCCACCGGGCACGGCTGGCTCGTCGACGTCGTGCTCGACGTACCCCCGGGAGATCATCAGCCATGACGACCGTCCTCATCGCCGACGACCAGCCCCTGCAGCGCATGGGCGTGCGCATGCTGCTGGAGGGCACCCCCGGCCTGACCCCGGTCGGTGAGGCCGCGCACGGCGCCGAGGCCGTCCGCATGACCGCCGAACTCCGGCCCGACGTGGTCCTCATGGACATCCGCATGCCGGGCATGGACGGCATCGAGGCCACCCGCCGGATCGTCGCCGCGGGCGGCCGCACCCGCGTCCTCATCGTGACCACCTTCGACCTCGACGAGTACGCCTACGAAGGGCTGCGGGCCGGCGCCGGCGGCTTCCTGCTCAAGGACGCCCGCCCCGAGGAGCTCGTCGCCGGCATCCACGCGGTCGCCACCGGCGACGCCGTCGTCTCCCCCCGCCTGACCCGCCGCCTCCTGGACGCCTACGCGCACCGGGTGCTGGCC
>NZ_RSAJ01000661.1 GCF_003933965.1 Streptomyces sp. RP5T | reverse complement strand
GGCGGGAGCTGGGAGACTGGGCCCATGAGCGACCCCTCCCCCGCCCGTTCCGCCGCACCCGTCCTCGAGGTCTGGTGCGACCTGCAGTGCCCGGACTGCCGTGACGCGCTGGACGACGTCCGGGCCCTGCGTGCCCGTTACGGCGACCGTCTGGAGCTGCGGCTGCGGCACTTCCCGCTGGAGAAGAACAAGCACGCCTTCGCCGCCGCGCAGGCCGCCGAGGAGGCCCTGGAGCAGGGCAGCGGCTGGGAGTACGTCGAGGCGCTCCTGGGGCGTGTCGAGGAGCTGGGCCGCGCGGGGGAGCCGTTCCTGGTCGAGCTGGCCCGCGAACTGGGCCTCGACGCCGAGGAGTTCGACACCGCGCTGATCGACGGCCGGCACATCCTGATCGTGGACGCCGACCAGGCCGAGGGCAAGGCGATCGGCGTGAGCGGGACACCGACGTACGTCATCGACGGCGAGCGCCTGGACGGCGGCAAGTCCCAGGAGGGGCTGCGCGAGCGGATCGAGGAGATCGCCGACCGGCTGCTCGCCGGGCACGAGTGAGCCGGCCTCAGAGCAGGCTCTTGTACATCGAGTAACCCACCGTCACGTATCCGAGTGACTCGTACAGCCGCTCGGCCGGTGTGTTGCCCGCGAAGACGTTGAGGCCCAGGACCCGTCGGCCGGAGTCGATCGTCCGGGCCTCGGCCAGCAGCATCAGGGACCGGCCGTGCCCGCGGCCGCGGAAGGCCTCCTCGGTCTCGACGTCGTAGACGAAGGCCTTGTCCCCGACGAACTCCAGCCACAGGATCCCGACCCGGACGCCGTCGTGCTCCAGCACGCTGAACACCGCGCTGCCCGTCGCGAGGCCGCGCTCCATCAGCTGCTTGTTGTCGGCCTCCGACCTCGCCCGCGCCAGCGCCTCGGGCACCCCTCGCTCGCTCCAGTCCCGGGTGTACTCCGCGACGGCGCGCTCCGCCCACTGCCCGAACTCGGCCTGCGTCATGGGCCTGCCCCTGCTGCCCGCGGGCAGGGCGGGCGCGGTGGCGCCGAGCCGCTTCTCCATGCCGCGGTTGCGGTGGACGTATCCGAGCATGGTGGCGAGCCGCAGTGCGGGCTCGGCGTCGGCCGGGACCCTGATCTCCAGCTGCCCGCAGCCCCAGCCCCGCGCCACCTCCTCGGCGGCGAGCGCGGCGACCGTGCCCCGGCCGCGCCTGCGGTCCGGCTCGTCGATCCGCAGGTCCCGGATCTGGGCGACGGCCGGCCCGAAGGACGGATGGGTCGCCAGGTGTATCGCCCCGACGGGACGGCTGTTCACGCACACCGTGTAGTGGCGGGACAGCGCCCCGTCGGCCCCGCGCTGGAGCGGCTCGGTCGGCCGCAGGGTGGTGGTCATCACCGGAGTTCTACCCGCTGCCGCGCGCCGGTGCAGCCCAATATCGGCGGCTTCACGGATCGAGGTCGTCCCCGGCCCGCTCCTGGAAGACACGCATGGCCTTGGCGGTCACCGGGCCGGGCGCGCCCGGCAGTTCGCGTGCGTCGACGCGGTGGACGCCCTGGACGTCCCGCAGGGTGGAGGTGAGGAAGATCTCGTCGGCCCGCTCCAGGACGTCCAGCGGCAGGACGGTCTCCCTGGCCCCGGTCCACTCGACGGTCAACGCGCGCGTGATGCCCGCGAGGCAGCCGGAGGCGAGCGGCGGGGTGTGGATCTCGCCGTCGAGGACGACGAAGACGTTGGACCCGGTGCCCTCGCACAACTGGCCGACCGTGTTGGCGAACAGCGCCTCCGAGGCACCGTCCTCACGCGCGCGTGCCAGCGCGACGACGTTCTCGGCGTACGAGGTGGTCTTCAGCCCGGTGAGAGCGCCCCGCTCGTTGCGGGTCCACGGGACGGTGATCACGGCCGTGGAGTCGGGCCGCGGGGCGGACTCGCCGAGGGCGACCACCAGGGTCGGACCGTGCTCGCCCCGGTCCGACCCGAGGGGGCCGTGGCCGCCGGTGTAGGTGATGCGCAGCCGCCCGAGCGGCATCGGGTTCGCCTCCAGTACGGCGGCGCAGGCGCGGCGGACCTCGTCGTGATCGGGGTCGGGCAGCCCGAGGCCCCGTGCGGACAGCGTCAGCCGGTCGAGATGCCGGGTGAGGGCGAAGGGACGGCCGTCCACCGCCTTCACGGTCTCGAAAATGCCGTCGCCCACGGTCAGCCCGTGGTCGAAGACCGAGACGCGGGCCGTCTCGTTGTCCTGCAGCCCGCCGTCGAGCCAGATCTTCACGTCTGTAGTCCCTCTCCGCTCACCTCGTACGTTCCCGACGCTACCGCGAGCAGCCGGGACGCCTTCAGCTCGGTCTCCCGCCACTCCCCCTCGGGGTCGGACCCCCAGGTGATGCCGGCCCCGGTGCCGAAGCGCAGCACGCCCTCGGCGCGGTCGATCCAGAAGGTGCGGATGCCGACGGCCAGCTCTCCGGTCCCCCGGTCGGCGTCGACCCAGCCGATCCCGCCGCAGTACGGCCCCCGGGGCGCGGTCTCCAGGGCGTCGATGATCCGCAGAGCGCTGGACTTGGGCGCGCCGGTGACCGAGCCGGGCGGGAAGGCGGCGCCGAACAGCTCGGCCCACCCCGCGCCCTCGCGCAGTTCGCCCCGCACGGTCGACACGAGGTGGACGAGACCGGGGTGCTTCTCCACGGCGCACAGGTCGGGAACGGTGACGCTGCCCGTGGCGCACACCCGGCCCAGGTCGTTGCGCACCAGGTCGACGATCATCACGTTCTCGGCGTAGTCCTTGGCCAGCAGGTCGGCCTCGGTGCGCCCGGTCCCCTTGATCGGCCCCGACTCCACGACCCGGCCCGCCCTGCGCAGGAACAGTTCGGGGGACGCGGTGGCGATCTCCACCCCGTGTCCCGGCAGCCGGATCGTTCCTGCGTACGGCGCCGGGTTGCCGCGCGCCAGCAGCGCGGTGAGCGCGTCCACGTCGGCGCCGGGTTCCAGGGGCGCGGTCAGGACACGGCAGAGGTTGGCCTGGTAGACCTCGCCCCTGGCGATGTGAGCGCGGATCCGCCGTACGCCCTCGGTGTACGCCTCGCGGTCCAGGGACGACGTCCAGTCACCGGCCGCCGGTCCCCGCCAGGCCCCCGGCACCGGCGCGGGCACCGGCTCGTGGCGTACGTCGGCGAAGCGCGCGCAGGTCACACCGCCCTCGAAGTCCGCGGCGACGGCCCAGAAGCCGGTGGAGTCCAGCGCGGCGGGGTCGCTGGTGACGTCGAGGAGGCCGGTGGCGAGGCGGTCGCCGAAACGGGCGAGAGGAGCGAGGTCGAGCACGTCGTCGAGTCTATGGCGGGTGTCCTGCGGGTGACCTGGCCATGTCCTTGCGGCCGCCCTGACCACGGACGTCGACATGCGCACCGCAGCACGCTGCGCAAACGCGTTTTTGTACTGGCCCCGGAATCCGCTAGAGTTCAACTCGTCGCCGGGCCGCGAGAGCGGAACGAAACGACAAGCGGACGTAGCTCAGTTGGTAGAGCGCAACCTTGCCAAGGTTGAGGTCGCGAGTTCGAGCCTCGTCGTCCGCTCGATGGAATCAGGGGATCTTCCCGAGCCCCTGCACTCCTGGTGGAGTGGCCGAGAGGCGAGGCAACGGCCTGCAAAGCCGTCTACACGGGTTCAAATCCCGTCTCCACCTCCAAGGACGATTAGCTCAGCGGGAGAGCGCTTCCCTGACACGGAAGAGGTCACTGGTTCAATCCCAGTATCGTCCACTGGATCTTCGGAAGATCATCGAAGGTCTGACCCGCGCGATTAGCTCAGCGGGAGAGCGCTTCCCTGACACGGAAGAGGTCACTGGTTCAATCCCAGTATCGCGCACGCAGTACACACGATCCTGATCGTGGTTCCCGCGCGATTAGCTCAGCGGGAGAGCGCTTCCCTGACACGGAAGAGGTCACTGGTTCAATCCCAGTATCGCGCACACACCGAAGCCCCCGGCCCTGCGGCCGGGGGCTTCCGCGTTCGCTCCGTCAGCTGGAGAACAGCATGTGGCCGAAACCGCGGTTGCGGTGGTGGCCGCCGTGATGACCGCCGTGGCCGCCGTAGTGGCCGCCGCCGTGCTGCGGGGCGCCCCAGGCCGGTGCGCCGGGCGCGGCCGGGTACTGCGGGGCGGCCGGGGGCGGGGGAACGACGGGGCCGCCGCCGTACTGGCCCTCCAGCCGGGTCAGCGCCTCCAGCTCGCCGTAGTCGAGAAAGATCCCGCGGCAGCCGCTGCACTGCTCGATCTGGACACCGCTGCGGTTGTACGTGTGCATC
>NZ_RSAJ01000660.1 GCF_003933965.1 Streptomyces sp. RP5T | reverse complement strand
CTCCTACCAGGGCGGGGGCAGCCGAGGACCGCTCTCGCAGCGCGCGCCGGTGGGGACCGGTCGCGCAGTTCCCCGCGCCCCTGAGCGGGGACAGTCGACGCACGCCCAGCAGTGACCGCCTCCTACCAGGGCGGGGGCAGCCGAGGACCGCTCTCGCAGCGCGCGCCGGTGGGGACCGGTCGCGCAGTTCCCCGCGCCCCTGAGCGGGGACAGTCGACGCACGCCCAGCAGTGACCGCCTCCTACCAGGGCGGGGGCAGCCGAGGACCGCTCTCGCAGCGCGCGCCGGTGGGGACCGGTCGCGCAGTTCCCCGCGCCCCTGAGCGGGGACAGTCGACGCACGCCCAGCAGTGACCGCCTCCTACCGGGACGGGGCGGCTGAGGACCGCTCTCGCAGCGCGCGCCGGTGGGGACCGGTCGCGCAGTTCCCCGCGCCCCTGAGCGGGGACAGTGGACGCCCGCCCAGCAGTGACCGCCTCCTACCAGGGCGGGGGCAGCCGAGGACCGCTCTCGCAGCGCGCGCCGGTGGGGGCCGGTCGCGCAGTTCCCCGCGCCCCTGCCGCCTCCCACAGGGCCGCGGTCGGAGGGCTCAGCCCGCCTCCGGCAACTCCTCCGCCCGGTCCGCGAGTCTTCGCAGCATCTGCAGGACCCGGTCCCGCGACTCGTCCGCCGCGTCGATCGCCTCCATGCACTGCCAGTACGTCGTCTCGTCGTCGGCCGCGCAGGCCAGGCCGACCAGGGCTATCCCCACCTCGCCGAGGAGACCGCCGAGGTAGAGGAGAGCCTGGCGGGCGTCGCCGAGCTCGGTGAGCTGCGCGGCCCGCAACTCCGCCAGGGCGATCTCGGGACGCTCCAGGACCCCGCAGCCCCGGCCCGCCAGCTCGGTCAACCCCAGTGCCTCGCCCCGCAGTTCCGGCGGACCGGCGACCGCGAGGCGGCTCCCTATCGCCTGGGCCAGGGCCTGCGCCTGCCACACCTCCGCCATGACCTGAGGCGCCTCGCCGCCCCCGGCCAGGGCACGCCTGCTCGTCACGATGAGCCGCACCGCGTCCATCGGCTGCCCCCGTCTGTCGCGACGTACCCCGCGCACGTCCGCCCGAACTCCCTTGTCCACTACCCAGAGTGAGCTCGCTCGGAACGAAAAACCAGAGGTAGGCGGAAATCTGTGGACAACAAATCGGTTTCGGACCGACTTTTGCTCACGGAGAGTGAAAGTGGACTGAATCCGTCCTCAGGGTGCGGGAAACCGCCGCTCGTTGCGGTCGATCTTCGCGTCCAGCGCGGCCAGCGGATCGACGCCGAGCACCTCGCACAGCTGGAGCAGATAGGCGAGCACGTCGGCGATCTCGTCCCTGACGCGGTGCGCGGTGCCGGGGTCCGCCATGACCCGCTCCGACTCCTCCGGGGTCAACCACTGGAAGATCTCGACCAGTTCGGAGGCCTCCACACTGAGCGCGGCGACGAGGTTCTTGGGGGTGTGGTACGGCTGCCAGTCGCGCGCCGCCGCGAAGTCGGCCAGCCGGCGCTGCAGTCTCGCCACGTCGAGAGGTTCTGTCACGGCTCCAGGTGTACCACCGTGACCCCGTCCGTCCCCGTGGCCCACGAGGCGTCGCTCACCGCGCCGACGAGCCGGATGTGTCCGCGCTCGCACATCCGCACGGCCAGCCGCAGCAGTTCGGTCCGCTGGCGCGGGTCCAGGTTCCGGTCGAGGTTGTCGGCGAGCACGGTGAGCGTCTGCATCGCCGCGGGCACCTCGCCGGCCGGGTCGACCTCCAGCACCCCGGGCCCGGTGAGCAGGACCAGCGCGAGGGCGAGATACCGCAACTCGCCGTCGCCCAGCCGCCCGAGCTCCGTCCGGGCGCCGTCCCCGCGGTCGAGCAGGGCCCGGACCGTCCCGCCGGGCAGGGCTTCGGCGAGGACGTCGGCCACCGGGCCCGCGCATCCGGCGTGCACCGCGGCGACGAGTTGCGCGTGCCGCCGGACGCACTCCGCGCGGGTGCGCCACAGGACGTCGGCGAGGTTGTCGCAGCCGCCGAGCAGCCGTCCGGAACCGGTCGGGACGGGCAGGCGCATGTGTCCGGGCCGCGGGTCGCAGCGGAAGACGCAGCGCAGGGCGACGACCATCTGCTCGGCGGCGGCGAGGACGCGCCGCTGCCCGTCCGTGCGCCCGGCCACACGCAGCGGCAGCAGGGGGGTGCCGAGCAGGTCGTCGGGGAGCGGGGCGCGGGTGACCGGGGCGCTCCCGGCGGTGTGCCAGGCGGCCTGCACGGTCCGGCGGGAGGGGTCGCGCAGGGCGGTCTCCAGCAGGACGAGCCCGCCGGACGTCAACCGCTCGCCCACGATGCGCAGTTCGGGTTCGGCCTGGACGGCGACGTCGAGCCGGACCGGCCCCTCGGGTCCGTCGGCCGTGCAGCCGATGCGGAAGCCCCGGCGGCGCTGTGCGTCGGGGCGGGCCCGGTCGGGGACGCAGGAGGCGGGCCGGGCGAACACCTCGCCGAGGCTCGCGCCGCCACCGAGCCGGGCGAGCGCCTCGTACGCCCGGAGCGCGCTGGTCTTGCCGCTCCCGCTGGGGCCGGTGAACAGGGTCAGCGGCCCGAGCGGCAGTGCGGCCCGCCGGTGCACGGCGTAGGCGGAGAGTCTGAGCTCGGTGAGACAGGGCCGGCCGGGGCGCTCACCGTCCGGCGACCGCTCCGCCGGCGGAGGAGCCGACTGGGCCGGCACGACGGAGGATGTGGGGGACACGCGCATATCCGGACCGTAGGACTCCGCCATCGGACGAACCGTTCCTCCGCGGCGGCCTTCCCACGAACGGGCTAACCTCCCCGCAGCTCAGACCCCCGGCATCCCCGCGCTCTCCATCAGGCCCGTCACCTCGGTCCCGGCCGGGGTGAGCAGGAACACGTTCCGGTCCACCCGATGCATCCCGCTGGCCAGCCCGAAGACGACGCCCGTGCTGAAGTCGAGGACCCGCTTGGCGACCTCCGTCTCCGCGCTGGTGAGGTCGAGCAGGACGGGGATGCCCGCCATCAGGGTCTCGGCGACCTCGCGGGCGTCCGCGAAGACGTTGATCCGCAGGACCACGAAGCGGCGCCGGGCCTCGGTCTCGGCCTCCGCCATGGAGCGGTGGTCGACCGAGGACGGCCACGCGTCCCGTCCTCGCAACGGAACGACCTGGGCGAGCCCCTCCCACTGTTCATCGGTGACGTCGTACCTGTTCACCGGCTCCCCCCGCTCCGACTCGCCTTCAATGCCTGCACCAACCAATTCTTACGCCAAGTCACCCGTTCGGCCCAACAACGACACGGTCCGCGACCGTCTCGGCGGTCACATCACACCGCGCCGGCCACGGACGAATGGGTCTTACCCGTCTCACACCGGACTCTTGGCGTGCCGCACGGGGCCGTTCACCAGGTCCGATTAGCGTCCGATGCCGTGCTCTTGACAGATACTCGGCTGTCGGCGCCCGGCCGGCCGGGGGTGTCCGCCGCCCCGGAGGCCCCCGCGCAATGGCATCGCGCCCTGACGCTGCTCGCGGACATCAGCCTGTTCATCGGCACCCGCGAGGTGTGGACCGAGGCGGCCGTCCGCCGGCCCGCCGTGGCCGCGGTCATCTCGGTCTGTTACGCCTCGATCCTCGTCTGCGGGGTCCTCGCTCTGGTGGTGCGCGGCCGGCGGTCCCTCGCGCGCGTGGACCTGTGCGTGCTGGTGACCGGCCTGACGCTCGCCCTGTGCGCGTTCGTCCTGATCCACCGCGGCACTGACGAGTCCGTCCTGACCGCCCAGGCGGCCCGCGACCTGGTCGCCGGGCACGGGATCTACGGCCGTCCCTGGCCGTGGCTCTTCGGCGGCCGCGGCATCGCACTCACCCCGACCGTCACGGGCGGCTACGACTACACGTACGGCTACCCCCCGCTCGCTCCGCTGCTGACCGCTCCCCTGCTGTGGCTCGGGCACGGCGGCGTGCCGGCCATGGCGGTGAGCACGGGCGCGTTGCTGGTCGGCACGGTCGTGCTGTGGTGGCTGCTGCCGACGCCGTGGCGGTCGGCGGCGACCATGGCGTGTCTGGGCTTCTCGATGATTCCCATGTACGGCCGGCTCGGCTACCCGGCGATCCTGGCGCTGGCCCTGCTGGTGCCGGTGGTGGTGCGCTGGCCCCGGATCGGCCGGGGCGGGCGGCTGGGGTACGCCGGGGTGGTCCAGGCCGCCTGTCTGGGTGCGGCATGTGCGGCGCAGCAACTGCCGTGGTTCCTCACGCCGTTCCTGCTCGCCGGGATCTACGC
>NZ_RSAJ01000065.1 GCF_003933965.1 Streptomyces sp. RP5T | reverse complement strand
AGGTAGGGGGCGAGGTACCCGGCCGTGAAAAGGGCAATGAGGGGCCAGGGCAGGGTGGAGCGACGGGCGAACACGGGCGTTCCCAGGGCATGCGAAAAGAAGCGGCTCAAAAGGGGATTGGGCGCAGGCCGTCGACGGACAGGAACGCGCGAAGAATTTGTATCAAGCACGCGGTTGCGGAAGAAGACCGGGTGGCGTGATGTGGATCACGTTCTGTTTGGGGCGGGGGAAGGCGGGTAAAAGTGCGCCCTTCACGGTCGTCCCTAACGCCAGCTGGGGGCGCCTCCCGCACCCGGTGCCGTCGCCTCGATCCTGTTCCTGATCTCGCGCATCACCGCGACGATCTGCCGCTCGTGCTCCGGCGTCAGCCGGGCGACCGGGACCGAGCAGCTGACGGCGTCCTGGGCGGGGGAGTCGTAGCGCAGCGCGAAGCCGAAGCCGACGATGCCGAGGACACCCTCCTCGCGGTCGACCGAGTAGCCGCGGGCGCGCACCTCGGCGAGATCGGCCAGCAGGGCCTCGCGGCTGGTGTGCGAGTTGGGGGTGAGCGCCTCGTACGGCCCCTCGGGGAGCCGCTCGTCGGGCCACTCCGCCAGCAGCGCCTTGCCCAGCGCGCCGACGTGCGCGGGCAGCCGGCGGCCGACCCTGCTGATGGTCCGCAGGTACTCGTGCGACTCGCGCGTCGCCAGATAAGCGACGTCCCGGCCGTCGAGCCGCCCCATGTGGATCGTCTCGCCCAGCGCCTCGGACGCCTCGTCGAGATACGGCCGTACGACCCGCACACGCGGGTCGGAGTCCAGATAGCTGGTGCCGGCGAGCAGGGCGTGGATGCCGATGCCGTAGAGCGAACCGGTGATGTCGGTGCGGACCCAGCCGCGCGAGATCAGGGTCTGGAGCAACGCGTACATCGAACTGCGCGGCACGCCCAGTTCGTCCGCGAGCTCCTGGAGCCGGGCCGGGCGGTCGCCGCGCGCGGCCAGCAGTTCGAGGAGCTCGACCGTGCGGGCCGCCGACTTGACCTCACGGACACCGCCGGTCTCCGGGCGCTCGACCCCTGTCTCTGACATGCGCCGATGGTAATCGGCGCGGCAAAGCCGGGGCCGACCCATTGACGGACGGGGTTCGCCTACCTAATCTCCATCTTCATACGTAGATTGCGTCTACATAGGGAGATGACGAGGGTGACCCCCGACCCGGACACGGCCCGACGACTGCGGGACGGCATGGCACGCGGCGTGCTGTCCTTCCCGCTCACGAGCTTCCACGACGACGGCACCCTCGACCCGGACGGCTTCCGCGCCCACCTGGCCGCGCAGCTGGAATGGCAGCCGGGCGCGGTCTTCCCGGCCTGCGGCACCGGCGAGTTCTTCTCGCTGGACGAGGACGAGTACCGGCAGGTCGTCACCATCGCCGTCGAGGAGGCCGGCGGGCGCGTGCCCGTCGTCGCCGGGATCGGCTACGGCTGGGCGCAGGCCGTCCGCTTCGCCCGGATCGCCGAGGAGGCGGGGGCCGACGCGCTGCTGGTCCTCCCGCACTACCTGGTCGCCGCCCCGCAGGACGGCCTGGTCGCCCAGCTGGAGCAGATCGCGGCCCGCACCCGGCTGCCGCTCATCGCCTACCAGCGCGGCCAGGTCGCCTTCGGGGCGGACGCGTTCCGGCGGGTCACCGCGATCCCCGGCGTCATCGGGCTCAAGGACGGACACAGCGACCTCGACCGGCTCCAGCGCCTCACCCTCGCCGCCCCCGGGGACTTCCTGTTCTTCAACGGCGCCTCCACCGCCGAGATCCAGGCCCGCGCCTACGCCACCGTCGGCGTCCCCGCCTACTCCTCGGCCGTCCACGCCTTCGCCCCCGAGATCGCATGCGCCTTCTTCGGCGCCCTGCGCGACGGCGCGGAGGGCGACGGCACGGTCGAGAAGCTGCTGCGCGACTTCTACGTTCCGCTCGTCGAACTCCGGGACCGGGTGCCCGGGTACGCCGTGTCACTTGTGAAGGCGGCGGCACGACTGCGCGGGCGCCCGGTCGGACCCGTACGCGCCCCGCTCACCGATCCGTCCGACGCCGACCTGGCGGACCTGCGCCTGCTGCTGAGCACCGGACTCGACCTCGTAGGAGCCGCGCTGTGAACCTCACGATCACCGACGTCCGCCTGACACCGATCCTGGTCGCCGACCCGCCGCTGCTGAACACGCAGGGCGTGCACCAGCCGTACACGCCCCGGCTGATCGTCGAGGTCGAGACCGCGGACGGGATCGTGGGGGTCGGTGAGACGTACGGGGACACCAAGTACCTGGAGCTGGCCCGCCCGTTCGCGGCCAAGCTGACCGGACGCCGGGTCAGCGACGCGAACGGGCTGTTCACGCTCGCGGACCAGGTGGCCGTCGACTCCTCCCGGGTCTCCGGGCAGGTCGACGTCGGCGGTCTGCGGGGCGTGCAGACCGCCGACAAGCTGCGGCTGTCCGTCGTCTCCGGGTTCGAGGTGGCGTGTCTGGACGCGCTGGGCAAGGCGCTCGGGCTGCCCGTGCACGCGCTGCTCGGGGGCAAGGTGCGGGACGCGGTCGAGTACAGCGCGTATCTCTTCTACAAGTGGGCCGCCCACCCCGAGGGCGTCGCCGCCGAGAAGGACGACTGGGGGGCCGCCCTCGACCCCGCCGGCGTCGTGGAACAGGCCCGGCTGTTCACACAGCGCTACGGCTTCACGTCCTTCAAGCTCAAGGGCGGGGTCTTTCCGCCCGACGAGGAGATCGCGGCGGTCCGGGCCCTCGCCGAGGCGTTCCCCGGACACCCCCTGCGACTTGATCCCAACGGGGCCTGGAGCGTGCCCACTTCACTGCGGGTGGCCCGCGAGCTCGGGGACGTGCTGGAGTATCTGGAGGACCCGGCGCTGGGGACCGCGGCCATGGCCGAGGTGTCCGCCGGGACCGACGTCCCGCTGGCCACCAACATGTGCGTGACGACCTTCGCGGAGATCAAGGAGGCGTTCGCCCGGGACGCCGTCCAGGTGGTGCTCTCCGACCACCACTACTGGGGCGGGCTGCGGAACACCCAGCAACTCGCCGCGATCTGCCGGACGTTCGCGGTGGGGGTGTCCATGCACTCCAACACGCACCTCGGCATCTCGCTGGCCGCGATGACGCAGGTGGCGTCCACCGTGCCGAATCTCCACCACGCCTGTGACTCCCACTATCCGTGGCAGTCGGAGGACGTGCTCACCGAGCGGCTGGTCTTCGAGGAGGGCGCGGTACGGGTCTCGGACACGCCCGGGCTCGGCGTGGAACTCGACCGGGAGAAGGTGGAGTTCCTGCACCGGCGGTGGCTGGAAGACGACGGGGCGCTGCGGGAGCGGGACGACGCGGCGGCCATGCGGGTGGCCGAGCCGGGGTGGGTGACGCCGGCCGTGCCTCGCTGGTAGGCGGGACCCTTCCCGCCCCTGCCTCTCCCCGCGGGGAGCCCGGCGTGCCTGGAGCGTCTGGCGGGTCGCGGGCGAGCGGCGGCCGGTTGTCTCCGGCGTGGTGCAGACTGGCCTGATCCGCACCACGTCCAGGGAGCCACCGTGATCGCGTCCGACGCGTCCACCGGAAAGGGATCGTCGCACTTCGGAGGGACCGGGCAGGGCCAGGCCCGGGTCGACCCCCTCGCCGCCCTGCGCACACCCGGCGATCCGCCCTGGGACGTCTATCTCACCGGCACCGTCTTCCTCGACATCATCTTCACCGGGCTCGGCTCCGCCCCGGTGCGCGGCACCGAGTCCTGGGCCCGCGGCATGGGGTCGAGTCCCGGCGGCGTGGCCAACATGGCCACCGCCCTGGCCCGGCTCGGGCTGCGCACCTCGCTGGCCGCGGCCTTCGGCGACGACCACTACGGCGAGTACTGCTGGGACGCCCTGGAGCAGGGCGAGGGCATCGACCTCTCCCCCTCGCGCAGGGTGCCCGGCTGGCACTCACCGGTCACCGTGTCGATGGCCTACGAGGGCGAGCGCACCATGGTCTCCCACGGCCACGAACCGCCCCCCGAGGAGCCCGCGCCCGACTGCCCCCCACGCGCGCGTGCGGCCGTGGCCTCCCTGGAACCGGGCAAGCGCGCCCCCTGGATCGCCCAGGCGGCGGACAAGGGCACCCGCATCTTCGCCGACGTCGGCTGGGACGAGACCGGCGCCTGGGACCTCGCGGGCCTCGCCGACCTCGCACACTGCGAGGCCTTCCTGCCGAACGCCGAGGAGGCGATGCGCTACACCGGCGCCTCCTGCCCCCGCGAGGCCGCCCACGCCCTCACCGAGCACGTGCCGCTCGCCGTGGTCACCCTCGGCGCGGAGGGCGCCTACGCCGTGGACCGGCGCACCGGGGAGTCCGCCGAGGTCCCCGCCATCGAGGTCGAGGCACTCGACCCGACCGGCGCCGGGGACGTCTTCGTGGCCGGCTTCGTCACCGGCACCCTCGCCGGCTGGCCGCTCGCCGACCGGCTGGCCTTCGCCGGCCTGACCGCCGCGCTCTCCGTCCAGGAGTTCGGCGGCTCCCTCTCCGCGCCCAGCTGGGCCGAGATCGGCGCCTGGTGGCGCAGGGTCCAGTCCGTCGCCTCCCAGGACCCCACCGCACTGCGCCGGTACGCCTTCCTGGCGGACCTGGTCCCGGAGGAGACGAGCCAGGGCTGGCCCCTGCGGCGAGCGGTGCCGACGATCGGCTTCGGCAGGTCCAGCTGACCTCAGCGCTCCGCCGCCCGCTCCAGAACCGCCACCACCTGCTCCCGGACCACCTCGCGGGCCTCGGCGGGCAGCGCCCCGACCGCCGTCGCGCCCAGGCCGTCGAGCACGGCGTCCGGGCCCGCGTCGCAGGGCACGCTCTCGGCCAGGAAGTCGTAGCCGTCACGGACGGCCACCCGCAGGACGGGGCGGCCGGCCGCCGTGTGCACGGCCGTGGCGACGACCAGGGGCGGCGGGCCGCCCGGGGCCTCGGCCACCTTGCGGTAGCCGCTGACCAGCGGGGCGTCCCAGTACAGGCTCAGCAGCAGCGGCTTCTTGGCGAGCACTTCGCCGAGGTCGGCCTCGAACGGCCCCTCCGCCGCCAGCACCCGGGCGCGGGCGCCCAGGACGAGGGCGGCGGGCAGCAGACAGCGCAGGGTGCTGCCGACGATGTTCCCGCCGACCGTGGCGGTGCGGCGCACGGCTCCGGTGCCGATGCCGGCCGCGGCCCGGTGCAGCACCTCCGGCACGCGTGCGTCGATCCGGTGCAGCAGGACCGCCGCCCCGAGCTCCCCGGCCCCGAGGACGTTCGCCTCCGGCACCTCGCGCAGCGACACGGCCTGCTCGGGGAAACCGTCGCGTTGCCAGGCGGCCCACACGAGCGTGGCGCCGCCGACGGGGGTCGCCCCGTCGGACAGGCACTGCTGGGCCTCGGGCAGGGAGGTGGGCAGACGCAACAGCACGTGATTCCTGCTTTCTCCGTACGGGCTCCACGGCCACCGCCGCTGTCGAGATCCTCGAACACACGTGGCAGCGAGCGCATTCTGCCCGGGGCCCGGGGGGAGCATGCAGGGCTCACCGCTGCACCGAGGGCGCCCCGTCCTCGAAAAGTCCTACGGCGTTGTCGGTGCACCGTCGTACCCTGGAAACCGCGAGGCCGCCTCCAGTTGCGCGGCCGTGACGAGGAGGAACCGCAGGCCTTAAGCGCCGGCCCATGACTCAGACACCCACAGGTCACAGCCCCGCGCAGGGGCAGGCGAGAGCACAGTTCACCGTCCCCGCCCAGCACCCCATGGTCTCGGTCCTGGGGTCCGGCGACTCGCTCCTGCGCGTGATCGAGAAGGCCTTCCCGGCGGCCGACATCCATGTCCGGGGCAATGAGATCAGCGCGACCGGCGCGGCGGCGGACGTCGCCCTCGTCCAGCGCCTGTTCGACGAGATGATGCTGGTGCTCCGCACCGGACAGCCGATGACGGAGGACGCAGTGGAACGCTCGATCGCCATGCTGCGAGCGAGCGAGAACGGGACGAGCGACGGCCAGGAGACCCCGGCCGAGGTGCTCACACAGAACATCCTGTCCTCGCGCGGCCGCACCATCCGCCCCAAGACCCTCAACCAGAAGCGGTACGTCGACGCGATCGACAAGCACACGATCGTCTTCGGCATCGGCCCGGCGGGCACCGGCAAGACCTACCTGGCCATGGCCAAGGCGGTCCAGGCCCTCCAGTCCAAGCAGGTCAACCGCATCATCCTGACCCGCCCCGCGGTGGAGGCGGGAGAGCGCCTCGGCTTCCTGCCCGGCACCCTCTACGAGAAGATCGACCCGTACCTGCGCCCGCTGTACGACGCCCTGCACGACATGCTGGACCCCGACTCGATCCCGAAGCTGATGGCATCGGGGACGATCGAGGTGGCGCCGCTGGCGTACATGAGGGGCAGAACTTTGAATGACGCCTTCATCATCCTCGACGAGGCCCAGAACACCTCGCCCGAGCAGATGAAGATGTTCCTGACCCGTCTCGGCTTCGACTCGAAGATCGTCATCACCGGTGACGTGACGCAGGTCGACCTGCCCAACGGGACCAAGTCCGGGCTGCGGCAGGTGCAGGACATCCTGGAGGGTGTGGAGGACGTGCACTTCTCCCGGCTGTCCTCCCAGGACGTCGTACGGCACAAGCTGGTCGGCCGTATCGTCGACGCGTACGAGAAGTACGACACCGAGAACGGTACGGAGAACGGCACCCACAAGGGCGGCCGGAACAAGCGGAAGTAGACAAGCCAGCACCATGTCGATCGACGTCAACAACGAGTCCGGAACCGAGGTCGACGAGCAGGCGATCCTCGACATCGCCCGCTACGCGCTCGCGCGGATGCGCATCCACCCGCTCTCCGAGCTCTCGGTGATCGTCGTGGACGAAGATGCCATGGAGCAGCTGCACATCCAGTGGATGGACCTGCCGGGGCCCACCGACGTCATGTCCTTCCCGATGGACGAGCTCAGGCCGCCCAGCAAGGACGACGACGAGCCCCCGCAGGGCCTCCTCGGCGACATCGTGCTCTGCCCCGAGGTCGCCAAGAAGCAGGGCGAGGAGGCCGAGACGCAGCACTCCATGGACGAGGAGCTCCAGCTCCTCACCGTCCACGGCGTGCTGCACCTGCTCGGCTACGACCACGAGGAGCCGGACGAGAAGGCCGAGATGTTCGGCCTCCAGGCGGCCATCGTGGACGGATGGCGGCAGGAGAAGGGGCTCACCGGTCCGTCCCCCGCGCCGACCGTCTCATGAGCCTGCCCCTCGTCTCCGGCGCGATCGCCCTGGTCGTCGTCGCCTGGCTCGCCGCCTGCGCGGAGGCGGGCCTCGCGCGCGTCTCCAGCTTCCGCGCCGAGGAAGCCGTACGGAACGGGCGGCGGGGCGGCGCCAAGCTCGCGCAGATCGCCGCCGACCCGACCCGTTACCTCAACGTGGCGCTGCTGGTGCGCGTCGCCTGCGAGATGGCGGCGGCCGCCCTGGTCACCTACGCCTGCCTCCAGGAGTTCCCCGGCACGACCCGCGCCCTGCTGGTCGCGATCGGGGTCATGGTGCTCGTGTCGTACGTCGCCGTCGGCGTCTCCCCGCGCACCATCGGGCGCCAGCACCCGCTCAACACGGCGACCGCGGCGGCGTACGTCCTGCTCCCGCTGGCCCGGATCATGGGCCCGATCCCGTCGTTGCTGATTCTCATCGGCAACGCCCTCACGCCCGGCAAGGGCTTCCGCCGGGGCCCGTTCGCCTCCGAGGCGGAGCTGCGGGCGCTGGTCGACCTGGCCGAGAAGGAGTCGCTGATCGAGGACGAGGAGCGCCGGATGGTGCACTCGGTCTTCGAACTGGGCGACACGCTGGTGCGGGAGGTCATGGTGCCGCGCACCGACCTGGTCGTGATCGAGCGCTACAAGACGATCCGGCAGGCGCTGACGCTCGCGCTGCGTTCGGGCTTCTCGCGCATCCCCGTGTCCGGGGAGAGCGAGGACGACATCGTGGGGATCGTGTACCTGAAGGACCTGGTCCGCAAGACGCACATCAACCGGGAGGCGGAGAGCGAACTGGTGTCCACGGCCATGCGGCCCGCCGTCTTCGTGCCCGACACCAAGAACGCCGGTGACCTGCTGCGCGAGATGCAGCAGGACCGCAACCACGTCGCCGTGGCCATCGACGAGTACGGCGGCACGGCCGGCATCGTCACCATCGAGGACATCCTGGAGGAGATCGTCGGTGAGATCACCGACGAGTACGACCGTGAACTGCCGCCGGTCGAGGACCTCGGTGACGACCGCCACCGGGTCACCGCCCGCCTCGACATCACCGACCTCGGCGAGCTGTACGGGCTCGACGAGTACGACGACGAGGATGTGGAGACCGTCGGCGGGCTGCTGGCGAAGGCGCTGGGCCGGGTGCCCATCGCCGGCGCGTCGGCGGTCGTCGGGCTTCCGGACGGGCGGGAACTGCGCCTGACCGCGGAGGCCGCCGCCGGGCGCCGGAACAAGATCGTGACGGTCCTGGTGGAGCCGGTGGGGGACGTCGGCGCCGCCGAGGAGAAGGAGAAGGTGTCCGAGTGAGCCCTCAGGAGCTGCGCGCCCTCTGTCTGTCCTTCAACGCGGTGGTGGAGGACTTCCCGTTCAACCCGGAGACCTCGGTCTTCAAGGTGCTCGGCAAGCTGTTCGCCCTGACGAACCTGGACGCGCGGCCCCTGACGGTCAACCTCAAGTGCGACCCCGAGGACGCGATCCGGCTGCGCGCCGACCACCCCGGGCTGATCGTGCCGGGGTGGCACATGAACAAGCGCCACTGGAACACGGTGACCGTCGACGGTGAGCTCCCGGACCGGATGATCCGGGAGCTCGTCGAGGACTCGTACGACCTGGTGGTGGCCGGTCTGCCGCGGGCCGAGCGGCTCCGCCTGGACCGTCCCTGAGCGTGTCCGCGGCCCGGGGCCCCTTGGGGGCGAACGGTGGGGGCGCACTTCGTATGCTCCTGTCATGACCGACAACAGTGCGCTTGACCCCGAGGACCGCAAGATCGTCACGCTGGCCCGTTCGGCGCGGGCCCGCAACGGGGTGCCCGAGGGGGCGGCCGTGCGGGACGAGACCGGGCGGACGTATGTGGCCGGGACGGTCGAGCTGGCGTCGCTGAAGCTGAGCGCGCTGCAGACGGCGGTGGCGATGGCGGTGGCGTCCGGGGCGAAGTCCCTGGAGGCGGCGGCCGTGGTGACGGAGGCGGAATCGGCCTCCGCCCAGGACCTCGCCGCCGTCCGGGATCTGGGCGGGCCGCGGACGCCGGTGCTGGTGGCGGGGGTCGACGGCACCGTGCGCGACACCGTGACCGCCGGCTGATACCGCCGGTAACACTTGGCCGGATTTCCGGCTTGCCGTTCCCCGTCCCTCACGCATCAATGGAACCGGAAGTTCCGACGGACCGTCAGATTTCAGCTCGCGCGGCGTCCCGCACCACGCCCCGTGAAGGCCGGCCGTCCGTCGGGACGCACCCCCCGTCCATCCCCACATGGCAGTCCCCACCACGGGAAGGGAACCGGATCCCATGAACGGCACACGCATCAGTACCGGTGCGGCACTGGTGGTCGGCGCGCTCGCGGCCACCGGGCTCGCGTTCGCACCCGCCGCCCTCGCTGTCACCCCGGACACCGCGACCATCAACGCCGACTGCGGCATGTTCGGCAGCGGCGAGGCGACCCTCACCGCCACCCAGGACGGCACCGCGGCCACGGTCACCGTCACCTCGGCGATCAGCGCACCGCTCGCGCTCTCCGAGGACTCGATCACCTCGACCCTCACCTTCGTGAACGCGAACGGCGGCACCACCACCTTCAGCGGTACGGAGAACCCGGCCATCGCCGCCGGCGACCCCGTCACCGTCGGCCCGCTCAGCGGCACCGTGAACTCCGGCGACAGTCTGGAGTCGTACGGCGGTTCGCTCCAGATCGTCGTCTTCGGGATCACCGTGACCTGCACGGCGACCGGTCCGCAGGCCCCGGGGCCGTTCGTCTTCGACTGAGCAGATCCCTTGGCCGCCGCGGAAACTGATGAATCGTCAGATTTCTGCGGCGGCTCCATTGACTTCTCACGCGATCCACACATCAATGCCCCCAACGAGCGCAGAAGACAGGGGGCACATCCATGGGTTCGAAGACTCGAAGACGCCGTCTGGTGTCCTTTCTCGGGGCGACCGCGCTCGCGGTCACCGCGGGCGGCGCACTGGCCTGTCCGGCAGGTGCCGCCACCGACGTGGACTTCGCCACGCACTGCATCCCGCCCGCGGTCGCGGGCATCCCGCCGATCGACGGCACCACGACGGCCAGGATCGCCGTGGACAACGCCAGCCCCAAGGTGGGCGACACCGTCACCGTGACCTACACGGTGGTCAAGCCCGCCGCCAGCAACCCCACGGCCATCGCCCTGCCGGCCGACATCATGACGCCGACCGGAAAGGTCGCCCTCGGCGGTGCCCAGACCGGTGCCGTCACGGTCGCGGGGCCCAAGAAGAACGACCCGGTGCCGGGCAACGGCGCCTTCCCGTCGTTCTCCATGACCGGCACCTTCAAGGTCACCTCACCCGGCGCGATCACCCTCTCGCCCGGCGACTACAACATCCACACCAGCTACATCCTCGAACTGGACACGCCCTGCACGGTGATCACCCCGCCCGCCCCGGTCTCCGAGACGGTCACCGCGACGGACGCGAACCCGGTCAACGAGCGGGACATCGCGCTGGGTTCGGCCTCCGGGAAGCCCGGCGACAGCGTCACGGTCACCGGCAGCAAGTTCACCCCGGGCGCCACGGTCACCCTGGCCGGGCGGGCGGGCGGCGCCCAGACCGCGGACACCGCCACCGTCACCGCCAACTCCTCGGGCGGCTTCAGCGGGGCGCTCGTCGTCAACGACAAGAGCACGACCGGTGTCGTGGCGTACGAGGGCAGCGCGTGGAGCGACGCCAAGGGGGCCGGACCCAAGGCGTACGTCGTCATCGACGACACGCCCGTACCCGCCGGCAGTCAGAAGGTCACCACCACGGTGAAGGCCGGCACGCTGTCCATGTCCCAGGCCGGGGACACCGTCAGCCTCTCGGCGGTCGACTACGGCCAGGGCGGGGCCTCGACCGGCAACCTGAACCAGGTGACGGTCAAGGACTTCCGCGGCGGGCCCGCCGGCTGGTCCCTCACCGGCAAGGTCACCGACTTCACCGGACCCGGCGCCAAGATCGGTGCCGGCGCGCTGAGCTGGAGCCCGGTCTGCGCCACCAAGGCGGGCAGCCCGAGCACCTGCCAGGCCGGTTCCGCCGGTGCGGTCGGATCCTCGGGAGCGACCCTCGCCTCCACGCCGAACTCCGCGCTCACCGGCGGTGAGTTCACCGTGGACGCCGGACTCTCCCTGAACGTCCCGGCGTTCACGCCCGTCGGCACGTACTCCGGGGTTCTCACCCTCACGCTCAGCTGACCGTACGGGCGCCCGCACCCGCCCGTCCGTCCCTCTCGCACCCGTGGGGGTCCGCACCCATGCGCAAGCTGTACGTCCTGCTCCTGAGCCTGTTCCTGGTCACGGCCGCCGCGCCCGCGTACGCCGCCGACAACGGCAGCTGGTCCGTGTACCCCGCCGCCTCCCAGGTCGCCGCGCGGCCCTACTTCTACCTCTCCGCCGACCCCGGGCAGAGCATCGACGACAAGGTGGTCGTCAGCAACAAGACCGGTGAGCCGCTCACCTTCCGGCTCTACGCCGCCGACGCCTACAACACCGCCCGCGACGGCGGTTTCGCCGTGCGCACGGTCGCGGAGCGCCAGCGCGGGGTGGGGGCCTGGGCGAAGCCCGCGAGGTCCCGGGTGACCGTCCCCCCGCACGGCAGGGTCACCGTGCCCTTCACGCTGTCGGTGCCCGAGGGCGCCGAACCGGGGGACCATCCCGGCGCGCTGGTGGCGCTGGACGAACGGGTCGACAAGGGTGACGGGGCCGTGGCGCTCGGGGTGCAGCGGGCCGTCGCCGCGCGGATCTACCTGCGCGTGGGCGGACCGACCGTGCCGGCGCTCACCGTCGAGGACGTCCGCGTCAGCCACCACCAGCCGCTGGTACCGGGGCTCGGGGACAGCGGTGCGACGATCTCGTACACCCTGCGCAACACCGGCAACGTCACGCTGGACCCGAAGGTGGAGCTGCGGGCGACCGGGCTGTTCGGGCGCACCCTGCTCGCCCGCGAACTCACCAGGATCCCGGGGGAGTTGCTGCCGGGACAGCGGGTGCGGCTGCGTGAGCCCTGGGACGGGGCGCCGCAACTCGACTGGGGGAACGTCGAGTTGACGGCGAGCGCGAAGGACACGCGGGAGTCCGCGAGCGCGGGGTTCTTCGCTCTGCCGTGGTTGGTGGCGGTGGTGTTGTTCGTGGCGGGTGGTGCGGCAGGCGGAATGTGGGTTCGTCTGCGGCTGCGGGCCGGTGGGGGCTTGTCGCGCAGTTCCCCGCGCCCCTAGGGCGGGCGCTCCTCGGGTCGCCTTTCTAGAGGGCGTCCGGTCCCCGCTCGCCCGTCCGCACCCGTACGACCGTCTCCACCGGCAGGGCCCACACCTTGCCGTCGCCGATCTTGCCCGTGTGGGCGGCCTTGACGATCGCCTCGATGACCGTGTCCGCGTCGGCGTCGTCCACGACGACCTCGATGCGGACCTTGGGCACCAGGTCGACCTGGTACTCGGCGCCCCGGTACACCTCGGTGTGGCCGCGCTGACGGCCGTAGCCGCTGGCCTCGGTCACGGTCAGGCCGTGCACGCCGATCTCCTGGAGCGCGGTCTTGACCTCGTCGAGGCGGTACGGCTTGACGATCGCGGTGATGAGCTTCATGCCTGGGTCTTGACCTTCTGGGCGGAGGGGACGGCGGACGCGCTGACCGGGGCACCGTGGCCCAGGACGCCGTGATCGTATGCCGTCTCGGCGTGCACCGTAAGGTCCAGGCCGGTGTGCTCGTGCTCCTCGTCGGCCCGGAAGCCCATCACCCTGTCGATCAGCTTGCCGATGCCGTACGTCACGAGGAAGGCGTACGCCCCCACGGCGGCCACGGCCACCAGCTGCTTGCCGAGCTGGGCGAGCCCGCCGCCGTACAGCAGCCCCTCCGTGCCGCCGGTCATCTCCCGCACCGCGAACACGCCGATCAGGAGCGTGCCGATGACCCCGCCGACCAGGTGGACGCCGACGACGTCCAGCGAGTCGTCGTAGTTCAGCCTGAACTTCCAGCCCACCGCGTAGGAGCAGACGACACCGGCGGCGAGGCCGACGACGAGCGCGCCGAGGAGGGAGACCGAGCCGCAGGACGGGGTGATCGCGACCAGGCCCGCGACCGCGCCGGACGCGGCGCCGAGCGTGGTCGGGTGGCCGTCGCGCTTCTGCTCGACGAAGAGCCAGCCGAGCAGTCCGGTGCAGCCGGCGGCCAGGGTGTTGAGGAAGGCCGCGGCGGCCAGGCCGTTGGCGCCGAGGGCCGAGCCCGCGTTGAAGCCGAACCAGCCGAACCAGAGCAGGCCCGCGCCCAGGACGACCATGGGGAGGTTGTGCGGGCGCATGGCGTCCTTCTTGAAGCCCAGCCGCGGGCCGAGGACGAGCGCGAGGGCCATACCGGAGGCGCCGGAGGTGATCTCGACGGGCAGACCGCCCGCGAAGTCGAGCGCGCCGAGCTTGTCGAGGACCCAGCCGCCGGGGCCCCACACCCAGTGGGCGACGGGAACGTATACGAGCAGGGCCCAGACCGGGACGAACACCAGCCAGGCCCCGAACTTCGTCCGGTCCGCGATCGCGCCGCTGACCAGCGCGGCCGTGATGATCGCGAAGGTGAGCTGGAAGGTGGCGAACAGGAGGGTGGGCACGGTGCTGTGGACGCTGCCGGGGCCGAGACCGGCCATGCCCGCGTGGTGGAGGCCGCCGATCAGTCCGCCGCCGATGTCGTCGCCGAAGGCGAGGGAGTAACCGGCCGCCAGCCACACCACCGTGACCAGGGCGATCGACACGAAGCTCATCATCAGCATGTTGAGGACGCTCTTCGTGCGGACCATGCCGCCGTAGAACAGGGCGAGCCCCGGGGTCATCAGCAGGACGAGGGCGGTGGCGGCGAGCAGCCAGGCGGTGTCGCCGGTGTCGATGCCTTGTGCGGCGAGGGACATGGAGGTCTCCAACCAGGTGGGGGCTCGTCAGAGATTCACCGGCGTGCGTTTCCGGTGGTGCACAGAAGTGTTTCCGCCGTGTTTCATTGCGGTGGGGTTTCCGGGAGCTCACGCTCCGGGCGGTGCTCGGGCGCCTGTGCGGCGGGGCTCTGTGGATCAGGGAGAATGGGGCGCATGAGCGTTCGCAGTCAGTCATCCGAGCAGTCGGCCTCGTCGCAGGCACCCCACCGCGCCGGCTTCGCCTGCTTCGTGGGCCGCCCCAACGCGGGCAAGTCCACCCTCACGAACGCTCTGGTCGGCCAGAAGGTGGCTATCACCGCGAACCAGCCGCAGACCACGCGGCACACGGTACGGGGGATCGTGCACCGGCCCGACGCCCAGCTGATCCTGGTCGACACTCCCGGGCTGCACAAACCGCGCACGCTGCTCGGTGAGCGCCTCAACGACGTCGTGCGCACCACGTGGGCCGAGGTCGACGTGATCGGGTTCTGTCTGCCGGCGAACGAGAAGCTGGGTCCCGGCGACCGTTTCATCGCGAAGGAGCTCGCGGGGATCAAGAAGTCCCCGAAGGTCGCGATCATCACCAAGACCGACCTCGTCGACTCCAAGACGCTGGCCGAGCAGCTCATCGCCGTCGACCAGCTCGGCAAGGAGCTGGGCATCGAGTGGGCGGAGATCGTCCCGGTGTCGGCGACCGCGAACAAGCAGGTCGACCTGCTGGCGGACCTGCTGATCCCGATGCTCCCCGAGGGCCCGGCGCTCTACCCCGAGGGCGACCTCACCGACGAGCCCGAGCAGGTCATGATCGCCGAGCTGATCCGCGAGGCCGCGCTGGAGGGTGTGCGTGACGAGCTCCCGCACTCCATCGCGGTGGTCGTCGAGGAGATGCTGCCCCGCGAGGACCGCCCCGCCGACAAGCCCCTCCTCGACATCCACGCCTTCGTCTACATCGAGCGCCCCAGCCAGAAGGGCATCATCATCGGCCCCAAGGGCAAGCGCCTGAAGGAGGTCGGCATCAAGAGCCGCAAGCAGATCGAGGCGCTGCTGGGGACTCCGGTCTTCCTGGACCTCCACGTGAAGGTCGCGAAGGACTGGCAGCGGGATCCACGGCAGTTGCGGAAGCTGGGGTTCTAGGGGGTCGTTGCCCGCGGGGACAGGTCCTGCAGGCCCACCACCCTGAGCAGTTCCAGGCGCTCGTACGCCTCCGTCCCCGGGCGGGCCGTGTGGACGACCAGGCGGTGGTGGTGCTCGTGGCTGACCATGACCTCGCAGTCGAGTTCCAGCAGGCCCACCACGGGGTGGACGAAGCGTTTGGTCGCCTTGCGCCGCTCGGACACCTCGTGTTCGTCCCACAGCCGCGCGAACTCCTCGCTGGCGGAACGGAGTTCGGCGACCAGCGCGGCCGGTTCCGGATCGTCGGGGCGGGCCGCGGTCACCGCGCGCAAGGTGGCTACCTGGGTGCGCGCGTGGTCCGCGAGGTCCTCCTCGGGGAACAGCGTGCGCGAGGCCGGGTTCAGGAAGAAGCGCCGGGTCAGGTTGCGCTCTCGCCGCGGACGCGACATCACGTCGCCGACCAGCGCCTTCGCCATCGCGTTCTGCGCCAGCACCTCGCCGTGGTCGTTGATCACTTGCGCCGGGGTGTCGTGCAGCCGGTCCAGGATCAGCAGCAGCCCCGGGCGGACATGCGCCGACACCGTCTCGCGGCGCGGCGGTTCCTCGCCCACCAGGTGGAACAGATGGTCCTGCTCCACCTCGGTCAGGCGCAGCGCGCGGCCCAGCGCGGTCAGTATCTGCCGGGACGGACGCGGCCCCCGGGACTGCTCCAGCCGTGTGTAGTAGTCCACCGACATCCCCGCCAGCTGGGCCACCTCCTCCCGGCGCAGCCCGGGCGTCCGGCGCCGGACGCCCGGTGTCAGGCCCACGTCGGACGGGTTCAGCCGGGCGCGGCCGCGGCGCAGGAAGTCGGCGAGTTCGGCTCGGTTCACCCCTCCAGCGTGCGGCACCCCGTCCGGCTTATCCAGGGACTGCCGATCCCCTGATCGAGAGGTCTCTCCCGGTGCCCGCGCCGCCGTCCCACGCTGGTCGGGACGAGAGGAGCAGCACATGCTGACATTGGTGACAGGGACGACGGGACAGGTCGGGCGGCGCTTCGTGCCGAGGCTGCTGGCCCAGGCCCGGCCCGGGGAGCAGGTCCGGGTCCTCGTCCGGGACGCCGCACGCGGCGAGCCCTTCGCGGAACTCGGCGCCGAGGTCGTCGTAGGAGATCTGCGGGACACCGAGGCGCTCGGCAAGGCCGTCGCCGGGGCCGACGCGGTGGTGAACGTCGCCGCGGCCTTCCGGGGAGTGCCGGACGAGGAGGCGCGGGCCGTCAACCGGGACGCGGCCGTGGAACTGGGCCGGGCCGCGGCGGCCGCCGGCGTCCGGCGGTTCGTGCAGGTCAGCACCGGCCTGGTGTACGGCACCGGACGGGGGCGCCCGGTCACCGAGGACGACGAGAGCCGGCCGGGCGGGTCGATGTGGGGCGCGTACCCGGAGTCCAAGGCGGCGGCCGAGCGGTCGCTGCTCGCGCTGGAGGGGCTGGATGTGCGCGTCGCCCGGCTTCCCTTCGTCTACGGCGAAGGGGACCCGCATCTCGCGCAGTCCCTGATGTGGGCGAAGAACTGGGCGTCGGCCCAGCGGCTGCACATGGGGCACCACGCGGATGTGGCCCAGGGCTTGCTGCGGATCCTGCACGCGCCGGGGATCTCGGGGCGCATCTACAACATCGCCGACGACGCGCCGGTGACGGCGGTGGAGCTGCATCAGCTCAACGGGGCGGAGATTCCGGCGGAGTTGTACGAGCGGGCCGATCCGGATCCGTGGCTGATGATCATGTCCACGGAGCGGATTCGCCGGGAGCTGGGGTACCGGCCGGTGTATCCGTCCGTCTATGCCGCGCGGGAGGCGGGGGCGCTCTGAGAAGCGGGCCGGTCGCGCCCACGCGGACGCCGTCCGGCGCCACCGTCCAACCCGTCGACGGGGACGGGCCAGACGGGAGGCTCTTCCCGGGGCTAGGGCGTGTTGCGAAAGTCCCGCCTGCCTCGCGACGCCATGCACGCGCCCCCATCCTCGAACCTGCTGCGCAGGGCTCGGACGGGGGGACCCCCTTCGCCGCACCGGGCGAAAGCCCAAGTACATCCAGTACGAGGGCTTCCGCCCGGCACGCCGAGAGCACGCACCTGACGCCGCGAGGCCCGCCCTTCGGGCGAACGACGGGACTTTCGCAACACGCCCTAGCCGCAGGTGCCCTCGATGGCCCAGGCGTTGTCGATCTCGTCGGTCGTGCCGAGATGGGTCTCGCCCGGCGGGACGCACCTCTTGATGTCGGTCGGCCACCAGTCGATGTCGACCTGGATCTTGACCCAGGTGGTGCCGCAGTGTCCGTAGTACGCGTCTGTCTGCGTCTCGTAGTAGCCGCAGGCCTTGATCCCCCTCTCCGCGGCGGGTTTCCCCTCGGGCGCGGCCTGGGCGCTTCCGGCCAGCGCCGTGCCCGCGAGGAGTACGGCGCTGGACGCGACCGCGGCGAGGCGGAGCCTGCTCGCGGTCCTGTGCGGGGAAGGGTGCTTCTTCATGTCTCTCCCGTGGAGGTGGGGCAGGAGCCGTCGCTCCTGCGGCACCCCCATGGTCAGCGGCGCCCCTCGGCCCACGCCACGCGTTTCGGGCACAGCCGAATACCGCTGGTCGTCCCTGGAAAGCGCAGGCTAGTCGACCCCTCTTACACGGCCGACCAGTACCGCCCCCGCAAGACCGACCGCCGCCGCCACCCCGTACAGCACCCGGTAACCCCCCAGGTGCGTCACGATCGGGGCGGCGACCGCGGGGGCCGCCACCTGGGGCAGTGAGTTGGCGATGTTGATGACGCCCAGGTCCTTGCCGCGGTCCAGGGCCTTCGGGAGGACGTCGGTCATCAGGGCGAAGTCGACCGACATGAACACCCCGAGCCCGACCCCCAGCAGCGCGGCCACCACGATCGCGCCCGGCCAGGTCTGCCAGACGGCCAGCATCCCCGTGGCCACCGCCATCAGCACCCCCGACCAGCGCACGAACGGCTTGCGGCGGCCTACGCGGTCCGACCAGACGCCCCCCACCACGACCGTGGCCAGCAGGGCCACGCTGTCCACCGCGGTGAGGATCAGCACGCCCTGCTCGGGGTCGTCGTGGTGGAGGCGGTCGCGCAGGTAGTAGAGGAGGTAGAGGATCACCAGCGCGTTGCTGAGGTTGATCAGGAAACGGGTCAGCCAGGCCCAGGCGAAGTCCGGATGCCGGCGCGGACTCACCCAGAAGCCGCGCGCGAACGACCGCCAGGACCGCGCGGGCCGGTCCGCGGACCCCAGCCTGAGATCCCGGTGCCGGAGCACGTACGGCAGTACGCCCGCCAGCGTGAACACCGCGCACGCCGCATAGCCCGCCGCGATCCCGCCCGCCGCCGTCGCGAGGCCCGTGCCGACGACCGCGCCCAGGATCTGCGCCGCCCCGATCCAGCCGCCCACCGCGCCCCGCTGGAGCCGGGGCACCTGGTCCGGCACGGCGGCGGTGACCGCCGCGAAGGCCGCGTTCAGGGTCAGCTGGACCAGGCACCAGCCGAAGGCCATGAGCCACAGGCCGTGCGCGCCCGCGAGCACCAGCAGGGACAGCGCCCCGCCCGCCGCACCGGCCACGATCCACGGGCTGCGGCGGCCCCAGCGGGCCGTGGTGCGGTCCGAGAGCGCGCCGAAGAACGGGTTCGCGGCCAGGGACACCACCGCGCCCACCCCGGTCACCCAGGCCAGCAGCGTCTCCTTCGACATGCCGGTGCCGGGCGCGAAGTCCTCCGCCTGCCGGGCCAGCAGGATCTGCAGCGGGCCGTACCAGCCCACCCAGATCGCCACGTTGGCGAGCGACAGGGACGCCGTCCAGCCCCTGCCGACCCGGTCGACGGGCTCGGCAAGAGCCGAGCTCACCTCTGGGCCCCGAGGAGGTCGCGATACCAGGCGTAGGACGCCTTGGGGGTCCTCGTGAGGGTCTCGAAGTCCACGTGCACCAGGCCGAACCTGCGCGCGTACCCCTCCGCCCACTCGAAGTTGTCCATCAGCGACCACACGAAGTACCCGCGCACGTCCACCCCCGCCTCGACCGCCCGGTGCAGGGCGCGGACATGGCCGTCCAGGTAGGCGATCCGGTTCTGGTCGTCGAGGCCCTCGTAGGAGCAGCCGTTCTCGGTGATGACGACGGGCGGGAGGCGGTCGCCGTAGCGCTCGCGCAGGCCGGTGAGGAGTTCGGTCAGGCCCTCGGGGACCACCGGCCAGCCGAAGTCCGTCACCGGGACGTTCTCGATCTCCCGCACGGAGAAGGGGAGTTCGGCCGGGATCGTGAGGCCGCCGAACTCGATGTCCTCGCCCTGCGGGGCGCCCACGCGGGTGGGGGAGTAGTAGTTGACGCCGTAGAAGTCGAGCGGTTCGGAGATGACCTTGAGGTCGGCCGCCACGTCTCCGGGCATCAGCTCGCCCAGCCCCGAGGGGTAGGTGCCCAGCAGCACCGGTTCGGCGAACAGCCGGTTCAGCAGCAGGTCGTAGAAGTCGGCGGCCTCCACGTCCGCCTGCTCCGGGGAGGCCGGCCAGGTCGGGCCGTGCGAGTTGGCGATCCCGATGTCCGTGGCACCGGCCGCGCGCAGGGCCTGGACGGCCAGGCCGTGGCCCAGGAGCTGGTGGTGGGCGGCGGGCAGCGCGTCGAACATGAGCTGCTTGCCGGGGGCGTGGGCGCCGAGGGCGTGACCGAACAGGGTGTGCTCGGCCGGCTCGTTGATGGTGATCCACTTCTCGACGCGGTCGCCGAGACGGTCGGCGACCACGGAGACGTACTCGGCGAACCGGGAGGCGGTGTCCCGCTCCAGCCAGCCGCCCTTGTCCTGGAACGCCACCGGCAGGTCCCAGTGGAAGAGCGTCGGGACCGGACGGACGCCCGCCGCGACCAGTTCGTCCACGAGACGGTCGTAGAAGTCGAGGCCCTTTTCGGAGCGCACCCGCGGCCAGGAGACCGAGAAGCGGTACGCGTCCACGCCCAGGCCGGCCAGCAGGGAGACGTCCTCGCGGTAGCGGTGGTAGTGGTCGCAGGCCACCGCCGCCGTCGAGCCGTCCTTCACCCGGCCCGGCTCGGCCGTGAAGGTGTCCCACACGGACCGCTCGCGCTCGTCCGCCGCGCCCTCGATCTGGTGGGCCGAGGTCGAGACGCCCCACTGGAAGCCGGCCGGGAACCGCGGGATCGGATGCTCTTCAGTCGCCATGCGCCGGATCATCCTTACCGACGGGTAGGGAAGTCAACGGGCAGGCGGGAACTACGAGTTACGCGCCCTCTTTGAGCACTTTCGAAATCAGTCTGCGTTGTTCCTCCGTCAGTCGGGGATCGGCCGCGTACACCGTTGTGCCGTCCACCGTGATCTCGTAGCTGAAGCCGTCCGGAACCCCGATGGGCGGGGTGGTCCGGGCGGCGGCGACGGCCTTCTCGGCCAGGGACCGCCATTCGTGGGCATCGGGCAGCCCCGAGGTGTCGACCTCCTTGTGCCGCTCGATGCCCGCGAACCCGCCCGTGCGCCTCACCTGAATACGCATGGGTCCCTGTCTAGTACGGACTCACAGGATCCGCACCCCGACCTGCTCCCAGGCCTTGGAGACGGCCTGGAGCTCCTCGCCGCCGTCGCCGAAGCGCTCGCGCGCGGCCTTGACGGTGAGCCCCGCGAAGTCGTTGAACAGGGCGCGCTCGCTCAGCTCGCCGCCGGTCAGGACGTCGTACCAGATCTGGCCCGCGCGCTCCCAGGCGTGGCCGCCGAGGGCGGTCGCCACCAGGTAGAACGCGTGGTTCGGGATGCCGGAGTTGATGTGCACGCCGCCGTTGTCGCGGCCGGTGCGGACGTAGTCGTCCATGGTCGCCGGCTGCGGGTCCTTGCCGAGCACGTCGTCGTCGTACGCGCTGCCGGGCTCCTTCATTGAGCGCAGCGCCTTGCCGGAGACGCTGGGTGCGAGCAGGCCCGCGCCGATCAGCCAGTCGGCCTCGGCGGCGGTCTGGCCGAGCGTGTACTGCTTGATGAGCGAGCCGAAGACGTCCGACATCGACTCGTTCAGGGCTCCGGGCTGGCCGTAGTAGGTGAGGTTGGCTGTGTGCTGGGTGACGCCGTGGGTCAGCTCGTGGCCGATGACGTCGATCGGGATGGTGAAGTCGAGGAAGATCTCGCCGTCACCGTCGCCGAACACCATCTGCTCGCCGTTCCAGAAGGCGTTGTTGTAGTTCTCGTCGAAGTGGACGGTCGCGTCGAGCGGGAGGCCGTCGCCGTCGATGGAGTGGCGCGCGTAGGCCCGCAGATAGAGCTCGAAGGTGGCCCCGAGGCCGGCGTAGGCGCGGTTGACGGTGGCGTCCTGGCCGGGCTCGGAGCCCTCGGCGCGGACCTTCGCGCCCGGCAGGTCGCTGCTGTGCCCGGCGTCGTAGATGGTCCGCAGCGGCTGGTCCGACGGTGCCTTCGCCGCCGGCGCGGCCGCGAGGCCGAACTCGGTCGTCACGCGGCGGCGGCCGCGCAGCTCGCTGTCGCGCATCAGGGTCTGGCGCGCGGGACCGGAGAGTGCGGGGTCGTCGTTCCGGGCCAGCCTGTCGAGGACGTGCGGCGGTACGACGGTGCAGAAGACGGGCTCGAAGCCCCCGTTGGTCGTCATGCCCGGCACCCTTGCACTGAGTCATGACCGTGTCACTACCCGCAACCATGATTGGTGAAATATGCGGACAGCGAAGCGCACGCTCCGTGACGAAGTGGTATGGCGCACTTTTTGTCCCTTTTATCTTTCGGGTCCCGCATACTGATACGGCGCCCCGCACCGGAACCGGCTCGGCTAGCATGCTTCGCATCATGCGTTTCGGGCTGCTTCTTCTTAGCTGCCGCGGCGAGGGCCTGTAGTCCAGGTCGACTCCCTCCCCGCGGAGCTTCGCGTTGCGTGTCGGCCGTCCTTTCCGGACACCTCTAGGAGCCCCGCAATCATGGCGAACCGCCAGCAGCCCACCACCATGCCGATCCACAAGTACGGCCAGTACGAGCAGGTCGACATCCCGGACCGCACCTGGCCGAACAACCGGATCACCGTCGCCCCCCGCTGGCTCTCCACCGACCTGCGCGACGGCAACCAGGCCCTGATCGACCCGATGTCGCCCGAGCGCAAGCGCCGGATGTTCGACCAGCTGGTCAAGATGGGCTACAAGGAGATCGAGGTCGGCTTCCCGGCCTCGGGCCAGACGGACTTCGACTTCGTGCGCTCCATCGTCGAGGAGCCGGGCGCGATCCCGGACGACGTCACGATCTCCGTACTGACCCAGGCCCGCGAGGACCTGATCGAGCGGACCGTGGAGTCCCTGAAGGGCGCCAAGCGGGCCACCGTCCACCTGTACAACGCCACCGCGCCGGTCTTCCGCCGGGTCGTCTTCCGGGGCTCCAAGGACGACATCAAGCAGATCGCCGTCGACGGCACGCGCCTGGTGATGGAGTACGCGGAGAAGCTGCTGGGCCCGGAGACGGAGTTCGGCTACCAGTACTCGCCGGAGATCTTCACCGACACCGAGCTGGACTTCGCGCTGGAGGTCTGCGAGGCGGTGATGGACGTCTACCAGCCGGGTCCGGGCCGCGAGATCATCCTCAACCTGCCCGCCACGGTGGAGCGTTCGACCCCCTCCACGCACGCGGACCGCTTCGAGTGGATGCACCGCAACCTCTCCCGCCGCGAGTACGTGTGCATCTCGATCCACCCGCACAACGACCGCGGCACCGCCGTCGCCGCCGCCGAACTGGCGCTGATGGCCGGCGCCGACCGCGTCGAGGGCTGTCTGTTCGGACAGGGCGAGCGCACCGGCAACGTCGACCTGGTCACCCTGGGCATGAACCTGTTCTCGCAGGGCGTCGACCCGCAGATCGACTTCTCCGACATCGACGAGATCCGTCGCACGTGGGAGTACTGCAACCAGATGGAGGTCCACCCGCGCCACCCGTACGTGGGCGACCTGGTCTACACGTCCTTCTCCGGCTCCCACCAGGACGCCATCAAGAAGGGCTTCGACGCCATGGAGGCCGACGCGGCCGCCAAGGGCGTCACCGTCGACGACATCGAGTGGGCGGTCCCGTACCTGCCGATCGACCCCAAGGACGTCGGCCGCTCCTACGAGGCCGTCATCCGCGTCAACTCGCAGTCCGGCAAGGGCGGTATCGCCTACGTCCTGAAGAACGACCACAAGCTGGACCTGCCGCGCCGGATGCAGATCGAGTTCTCCAAGCTGATCCAGGCCAAGACCGACGCCGAGGGCGGCGAGGTCACCGGCTCGGACATCTGGGCGGTCTTCCAGGACGAGTACCTGCCGAACCCCGAGAACCCGTGGGGCCGCATCCAGGTCAAGAACGGCCAGTCGACCACCGACACGGACGGCGTGGACACCCTGAAGGTGGAGGCCACGGTCGACGGCGTCGACACCGTCCTGACGGGTACCGGCAACGGTCCGATCTCGGCCTTCTTCGACGCGCTGGCCAAGGTCGGCATCGACGCCCGGCTGCTGGACTACCAGGAGCACACGATGAGCGAGGGCGCCTCCGCACAGGCCGCCTCCTACATCGAATGCGCGATCGACGGCAAGGTTCTGTGGGGAATCGGCATCGACGCGAACACGACGCGTGCATCGCTGAAGGCGGTCGTCTCGGCCGTCAACCGAGCCGCTCGATAATCCCTCTGACCGGGGGTTTTGGGGCCTTGATCGCTGTATACGGTGATCAAGGCCCCGTCGTATATCGGCCATCGGTCCGTGGAGGTCACGAGCAGGTCTCGTTCGAGGTGCTGACGACGCCACGCTCATGTGGCTAACATCACGCAAGCGCGGCGATGTTGCCGCGGGGTTACGCGGAGGTGTGACGTGCTGCCAGGACGGGGACGAAACGGCCGTGCTGCCAGGCCTGCGCGCCTCCTGGGCACCCGTACCGCGTGGACGACCGTCGGCGACGGCGAGTTCTTCTGCCCCGGCTGCGGGGGCGACCGCAACTACCAGCGGTTGAGCGGCCGCCGCCGGGTCGTGGTGCTGGGCGTGCCGGTCCTGCCGCGCGGCGACACCGCACCGGTGGTGGAGTGCGCGGCCTGCCGGCGCCACTTCGGCGTGGACGTCCTCGACCACCCCACCACGACCCGCTTCTCGGCGATGCTCCGGGACGCCGTCCACACGGTCGCGCTCGCGGTCCTCGCGGCGGGCGGCACCTGCTCGCGCACCGCGCTGGAGACCGCGGCCGCCACGGTCCGCACGGCGGGCTTCGACGACTGCACCGAGGACCAGCTCGAAACCCTCGTCGAGGCCCTCGCCGAGGACACCGGCCGGGTCCACGACCGTCCCTGCGGAGCCGGTCTCGCCATAGAGCTCCACGAGGCCCTCGACCCGCTCGCCCCGCACCTCGCCCCGCCCGGCCGCGAGTCGATCCTGCTCCAGGCGGCCCGCATCGCCCTTGCGGACGGCCCCTACACCCCGGCGGAACGGGACGCCCTGACGACGGTCGGCACCGCCCTGACGATCTGCGCGGACGACGTCACCCGACTCCTGGCGGCGGCCCGGACGCCGTCCTGATACTCCCCGGGGAGTAATCCGCCCCCCGGACC
>NZ_RSAJ01000659.1 GCF_003933965.1 Streptomyces sp. RP5T | reverse complement strand
GTGCATTACGGTGGACCACGAGGGCCTTTCTGGTCGGTGTAGACGTCGCAATCCACACCGAACCGGAAGGCCCTCACCCGTTCAAGATCCCTCAACCGAGACCTGGCTCACCCGTCCACAACCTCCCAGGACAGAACACCTAGTGCGTCCGGGCCCTCAGATCAGCGGCCGGGGCTGCGTCAACTCGTCATAGACGCTGAGCACTTGAGCGACCGTCTCGTCCTCGGTCGGCCAGGTCGCCGCCTGCCGCAGCGCGCGCTCCGTCAGCAGCTCCCGGCGCTCGGGATCACCGAGCAGCCGTACGACGGCCCCGGCGAGCGCCGCCGGGTCGCCGTACGGGACGAGTTCGGCCGCGTCGCCGACGAGTTCGGGGATTCCGCCGACCTCGGTCGCGACGAGCGGCACGCGCGCGTGGAAGGCCTCCTGGGCGAGCACCGAGCGCGCTTCCCAACGGCTGGGCAGGAGGGCGAGATCGGCGGCGGCGAGCAGGTCGGAGACGTCGTCGCGCCGCCCGAGCAGCCGAACCGGCAGCCCCTCCGCCTCGATACGGCTCTGCAGGACCGGCCGCAGCGGCCCCTCCCCCGCGACGACAACCAGCGGCACGGGGTCGAGAAAGCGCCACGCGCGGGTGGCGTCGAGCAGAGTCTCGTAGCCCTTGTGCCGCTCCAGGGCGCCGACGGCCATCAGCAACGGACGTCCGATGGCCCCGAGTTCGGCCCGCACCTTGGGCCGCAGCCGGTCGGGGTCCTCCTGCTCGACCACCGCGCGCGGGCCGGGCAGGGCGACGGCGGCCAGGCGCGCGTCCCGGGCACCGGTCCTGCGGGCGCGGTCCACGAGTGCCGAGGTGGACCCGAGCACCACGGAAGCCGCCTTGACGACCCGGCGTTCCAGAAGGCGCACGAAATGGGCTCGCGCCCCCTCGGCGAACGCCCGGTCGTGCCAGGTGACGACGAGCGGGGTCCGGCGCCCGCTGAGCGCCAGCACCGCGCGGAACGAGGCGTGCAGCCCGTGCGCGTGCACCAGATCGGCGTCCGCGCAGGCCGCCCGGAGCACCGCCACGGAGGTCGGATCGCTGCTGCGCGGCACGTGCACGTGTTCGGCACCGGCCCCGGAGAAGTCGTAGGCGCGATCCGCCTCGGCGGGGGCGCACACCGTGACCCGCACGCCCCGCGCGACAAGCCCCGAGGTCAGGGAGCGCACATGCGCGCTGCTGCCGGCGTTGCCTCCGCCCAGCACCTGCACGGTGCGCAGCGGCGACTGGCCGTGCGGTGAGTGGCTGCTCACGGGGGTCACGTGGCCGGGCTCCTGGTTCGGGTCGGACGGTCACGAGGAAACGTACAGAAGGTGTCGAGCGGAGGGGTGTACCGCGCGCTTCCTACGCGTGATGGGTTCTCTGCCAAGGATGCCAGGACGTACGGGTGTTCCGTGCATGCGGAGAACGGGGGAAGGGCGTGTGCGGCGATTCGGCGTCACCCACAAGAGTGACGTGACCCTTCCACCGGCCTGAAGGTGTCGGATGTGAAGGGGCGCGGGGAACTGCGCGAGAAGCCCCACCGGCCCGCGGCCGACACACGACTCACCTGATCCCCGCGGACAGCCGCAGCGACAACGGCGGCCGCATGCACAAGAAGCCCCGCCCTTGCGTTCCCTGCGACGACAGCCGCTCCCAAGGCCGCCCCCAGTGCATGCGCCCCCACATCCCCGATCATCACGCGCTCAGAGAGGTCGTCCGGCAACACAGCCGCCGCCGCGCCCACGGCCACGCCGGCCAGCTCCGACGACCGCACCATCCCCGGCACACCGAGGGCCAGCACCGCACCGGCCGCCCGGCCGGGCCGTACGTCGACCAGGTTGACGAAGTGCGCGGTCCCGGCGATCACCACACTCGCGAGCACCTTGTCGAGGGCCCGCTCCTTCATCAGCGCCCCCGCGACCAGACCCGCCGCCGAGATCCCGAACAACTTGACGGCCCCGCTGGTGACTTCACCGTCCCGCAGCGCACCCAGGTGTGCCCGGAAACCCCGCCGATGATCCCCGGCGAGGTCGTCGTACGCCCCGCAGAGCCCGGCGACGACGACCACCACCCCGGCAGCGGGCCGGACCCGCCAAGCCCCGACCGAAGCGGCCAGCGCACTCGCGGGCCCGGCGTACAACTCGACCGTCCGCCCGGCGTAGTTCGTCCGCTCCCACCGCTTCCGCCCGCCCGGCGCCTTCGCGCGAAGGAGAGCCGTACCGGCGCGCGTCAGGACGGCGGTCAGCGCCGGCGACGCACCCCTCACGCGTCCGCCCGAGCCGTGGCCAGCAGCTCCTCCGCGTGCGCCCGGGCCGTCTCCGAGTCCTCCTGGCCGGCGAGCATCCGGGACAGCTCCCGGACCCGCTCCTCGCCCTCCAGCACCTTCACACCGGACCGGGTCACGGAGCCGTCGTTCGTCTTCTCGACCAGCAGCTGCCGGTCGGCGAAGGCCGCGACCTGCGGCAGGTGGGTCACCACGACGACCTGCGCGGTCTTCGCGAGCCGCGCGAGGCGCCGCCCGATCTCGACCGCCGCCTTGCCGCCGACACCGGCGTCGACCTCGTCGAAGAGGTACGTCGGCACGGGGTCGGTCCCCGCGAAGACGACCTCGACGGCCAGCATCACGCGCGAGAGCTCACCGCCGGACGCGCCCTTGGCGATGGGCCGCGGCGGCGCACCCGGGTGCGGGGCGAGCAGCAGCTCGACCTCGTCGACACCGGCCGGCCCGTACGCGACCGCGCGCCCGCCGACCTCCACGCCGTTCGGGTCCTCGGTCTGCCGGATGTCGAAGGACACGCGCGCGTGGGGCATCGCGAGTGAGGCCAGCTCTGCCGTCACCGCCGCCGCAAACCTCTCCGCGGCCTCGGTTCGCGCGTCCGACAGGGCCTGCGCCAGCCCGCCCAGTTCGGACCTGAGCGCGTCCCGCTCGGCGGTCAGCTCGTCGATCCGCTCATCGTCGCCGTCCAGTTCGGTGAGGCGCGCGGCACTCTGTTCGGCCCACGCGAGCACGGCCGCCACGTCCTCGCCGTACTTGCGGGTCAGCGCGGTGAGCGCGGCCCGCCGCTCCTCGACGGCCGACAGCCGCAGCGGGTCGGCGTCCAGGTCGTCGGCGTACCCCGCGAGCTCGCCGGCCACGTCGCCGAGCAGGATCCCGATCTCCCCGATCCGGTCGGTGAGCGCGGCCAGGGCCGGGTCGTGCGACCGTACGGCCTCCAGGGCCCGCTGGGCGCCCGCCACGAGCGTCGCGGCGTCGATGCCCTCGGGATCCTCGGGGTTCCCGGCGAGGGCGGCGTGGGCGGCGGTGGCCGCGGACGACAGCGCCTCGGCGTGGCCGAGCCGCTCCGCCTCCTCCGCCAGCTCGACGTCCTCACCGGCCCGCGGCTCCACGCCCGCGATCTCGTCGAGCCCGAACCGCAGCATGTCGGCTTCCTGGGCCCGCTCACGCGCGCGGGTGACGATCTCGTCCAACTCGACGGAGACCGCCCGCAGCCGCCGGTACGCCTCGGTGTACTTGGCGAGCGGCACGGCCACGGCGTCACCCGCGTACCGGTCCAGCGCCTGCCGCTGCCGGTTCAGCTTGAGCAGCCCCTGCTGATCGGTCTGCCCATGGACGGCGACCAGTTCGTCGGCGAGCTCGGCGAGCACGCCCACGGGCACCGACCGCCCGCCCAGGTGCGCCCGGGACCGCCCTTCGGCCGAAACGGTACGGCTGATCAACAGCGCCCCGTCGTCGAGCTCGGCCCCGGCCTCCTCGGCCCGTACGACGACGGAGTCGCCGGCGGACACCGTGATCCGCCCCTCCACGACGGCCTTCTCGGCCCCGATCCGCACGAGCGCCGCGTCAGCCCGTCCACCGAGCAACAGCCCCAGGCTGGTGACCACCATGGTCTTGCCCGCACCCGTCTCACCGGTGACAGCGGTGAACCCGGGCGACAACTCGACGACGGCGTCATCGATGACTCCGAGCGACCGTATCCGCATCTCTTCCAGCACGGTGAAGACCTTACGAGGTCGGGGCAACGAGATGCGAGGCCCCCTGTCACTCGGGCGAGTGGAGGTTTTTCAGGGGCGCGGGGCTGTATCGATGTGCGGCTCCGCCGCGTGGGCGCGAGAAGCCTCACCGGCTCGCAACCGCCCACGCTCCGCAACCACCCCCCACGGTCGGCTAGGGCGTGTTGCGAAAGTCCCGCCTGCCTCGCGACGCCATGCACGCGCCCCCATCCTCGAACCTGCTGCGCAGGGCTCGGACGGGGGGACCCCCTTCGCCGCACCGGGCGAAAGCCCAAGT
>NZ_RSAJ01000658.1 GCF_003933965.1 Streptomyces sp. RP5T | reverse complement strand
CCCCAGTCCCCCCAATGGATCCGCGTGAATGCCCCACGGTGAAGCCCACTGATCCGCACGGGCGGAGGACCCTCCCGGCACCCTCTCCCGGCACCCCCGCCCTTCATGCCCCCGGAAGCTACACGCTAGTTCGACGTTGCGCTTCCCCTACCGGTGAGAAGTGTCCCGGAAGTGCTGAATTCCTGGCTTTCCTGTCGTTCGAGGACGATGTGCCGCACCTTCACGCGTCCTCGGCCAGCTCCAGCCACCGCAGCTCCAGCTCCTCCCGCTCCCCGGCGAGGTCCCGCAGTTCGGCATCGAGGGAGGCCACCCTCGCGAAGTCGGTGGCGTTGTCGGCGATCAGGGCATGCAGCTTCGTCTCCCGCTCGGAGATCTTGTCGAGCTGCCGTTCGATCTTCTGGAGCTCCTTCTTGGCGGCCCGCTGATCGGCGGAGCTCTTCTCGGCCACCGGCTTGTCCACCACCGGCGCCGAGGCGGCGGCCGCCTCCTCCATCCGCTGCCTGCGCTCCAGGTACTCGTCGATGCCGCGCGGCAGCATCCGCAGGGTGGCGTCGCCCAGCAGCGCGAAGACCCGGTCGGTCGTGCGCTCGACGAAGAACCGGTCGTGGGAGATGACGATCATCGAGCCGGGCCAGCCGTCGAGGACGTCCTCCAGCTGGGTCAGGGTCTCGATGTCGAGGTCGTTGGTGGGCTCGTCGAGGAAGAGGACGTTCGGCTCGTCCATCAGCAGCCGCAGCAGCTGCAGACGCCGACGCTCACCGCCGGAGAGGTCCCCGACCGGCGTCCACTGCTTCTCCTTGTTGAAGCCAAAGGTCTCGCAGAGTTGCCCGGCGGTCATCTCGCGCCCCTTGCCGAGGTCGACGCGCTCCCGCACCTGCTGGACGGCCTCCAGCACCCGCAGCGCGGGATCGAGCTCGGCGACCTCCTGCGAGAGATAGGCGAGCTTGACGGTCCTGCCGACCACGACCCGCCCGCCCGCGGGCTGCTTCTCGCCCTCGGTCCGCGCGGCCTCGGCCATGGCGCGCAGCAGAGACGTCTTGCCGGCGCCGTTGACCCCGACCAGACCGATGCGGTCACCGGGGCCGAGCTGCCAGGTCACGTGCTTGAGCAGCACCTTGGGCCCGGCCTGGACGGTCACGTCCTCCAGCTCGAAGACGGTCTTGCCGAGCCGCGAGGAGGCGAACTTCATCAGCTCGCTGCTGTCGCGGGGCGGCGGCACGTCCTTGATGAGCTCGTTGGCGGCCTCGACACGGAAGCGCGGCTTGGACGTCCGCGCGGGGGCGCCGCGCCGGAGCCAGGCCAGCTCCTTGCGGACGAGGTTCTGCCGCTTGGTCTCCTCGGTGGCGGCGATCCGCTCACGCTCGGCCCGCGCGAAGACGTAGTCGGAGTACCCGCCCTCGTACTCGTAGACGTCGCCCTTCTGCACGTCCCACATGCGCGTGCAGACCTGGTCGAGGAACCAGCGGTCGTGGGTGACGCACACGAGCGCCGAGCGCCGCTCGCGCAGGTGCTTGGCCAGCCAGGAGATGCCCTCGACGTCGAGGTGGTTGGTGGGCTCGTCGAGGACGATCAGGTCCTGTTCCTCGATGAGCAGCTTGGCCAGGGCGATACGGCGGCGCTCGCCACCGGAGAGCGGCGCGATGACGGTGTCGAGGCCCTGCGGGAAGCCGGGCAGGTCGAGTCCGCCGAACAGTCCGGTCAGCACGTCGCGGATCTTGGCGTTGCCCGCCCACTCGTGGTCGGCCATGTCCCGGATGACCTCGTGCCGGACGGTGGCGGCCGGGTCGAGGGAGTCGTGCTGTGTGAGGACCCCGAGGCGCAGTCCGCCGGAGTGTGTGACGCGTCCGGTGTCGGCGTCCTCCAGCTTGGCGAGCATGCGGATCAGGGTGGTCTTGCCGTCGCCGTTGCGGCCCACGACGCCGATGCGATCGCCCTCGGAGACGCCGAGCGAGACACCGTCCAGCAGGGCACGGGTGCCGTACACCTTGCTGACGTTCTCGACATTGACCAGATTGACGGCCATTTCTCTCCTGCCCAGGGGGATCGATCGACCCTCCAGGGTAGTCCGACCGCTACGCCCGGATCACCGTCGCACCCGGCACCGGCCCCGAGGCCGTGCGCACCGCCCGGCAGGTGCCCGAGTCGCGCAGCGCGTCCGCGATCCTCGCCGCCGCCCCGCTGTCGCGGGCGAGGAAGGCCGTGGTGGGCCCCGACCCCGAGACGAGCCCGGCGAGGCTGCCCGCGGCGCTGCCGGCCGCGAGGGTGTCGGCCAGTTCCGGGAAGAGGGAGAGGGCGGCGGGCTGGAGGTCGTTGGAGACGGCGGCGGCGAGCGCCTCCGGGTCGCCCTCGGCCAGCGCGTCGAGCAGGGCCTCGGAGGCGACGGGCTCGGGGACGTCGAGGCCCGCAGTGAGCCGGTCGAACTCCCGGAAGACGGCCGGGGTCGAAAGGCCGCGCCCCGCCATCGCGAACACCCACGAGAAGGTGCCGCCGACGTCGAGGGTGCGCAGCTTCTCCCCGCGTCCGGTCCCGAGCGCGGCCCCGCCGACCAGGCTGAACGGCACGTCGCTGCCCAACTCGGCGCAGATGTCGAGGAGTTCCTCGCGGGAGGCTCCCGTGTCCCACAGCGCGTCGCAGGCCATCAGCGCGCCGGCGCCGTCCGCGCTGCCGCCCGCCATGCCGCCGGCGACGGGGATGTCCTTGGCGATGTGGATGTGGACGGCGGGGTCCAGACCGCGGCGCCCGGCCAGGGCGATCGCCGCGCGGGCCGCGAGATTCGTGCGGTCCAGGGGGACCTGGGCGGCGTCGGGGCCCTCGCAGGTGACGCGGAGCTCGGCCGCGGGGGTCACGGTCACCTCGTCGTGGAGGCCGACCGCGAGGAAGACGTTGGCGAGGTCGTGGAAGCCGTCGGGGCGGGCAGCGCCGACGGCGAGCTGGACGTTGACCTTGGCGGGGACGCGGACGGTGACGCTCACTGCTGGACCGGCTCCTTGTTCTGGGCGTGCTCGGCGATCCGCGCGAACTCCTCGACGGTGAGCGCCTCGCCGCGGGCCCGGGGCGAGACCCCGGCGGCCACGAGGGCGGTCTCGGCGGCCGCGGCCGACCCCGCCCAGCCGGCGAGCGCGGCCCGCAGGGTCTTGCGGCGCTGGGCGAAGGCGGCGTCGACGACGGCGAACACCTCGCGCTTGGTCGCGGTGGTCCTGATCGGCTCGGTCCTGCGGGTCAGCGCGACGAGCCCGCTGTCGACGTTCGGGGCGGGCCAGAAGACGTTGCGGCCGATCGACCCGGCCCGCTTGACCTCGGCGTACCAGTTGGCCTTCACGGACGGGACGCCGTACACCTTCGAACCGGGTGCGGCGGCGAGCCGGTCGGCGACCTCCGCCTGCACCATGACGAGGGTGCGCTCGATGCTCGGGAAGGTGTCGAGCATGTGCAGCAGCACGGGCACGGCGACGTTGTAGGGGAGGTTCGCGACGAGGGCCGTCGGCGCGGGGCCGGGGAGCTCGGTGACCTCCATCGCGTCCGAGTGGACCAGGGCGAAACGGTCCGCGCGGGCGGGCATGCGGGCGGCGATCGTCGCCGGCAGTGCGGAGGCGAGGGTGTCGTCGATCTCCACGGCGGTGACGCGGTCCGCGGTTTCGAGGAGCGCGAGGGTGAGCGAGCCGAGGCCGGGGCCCACCTCCACGACCACGTCGTCGTCCCGGACGCCGGCGGTGCGCACGATCTTGCGGACCGTGTTCGCGTCGATCACGAAGTTCTGGCCGCGCTGCTTGGTGGGGCGTACGCCGAGCACGGCGGCGAGTTCGCGGATGTCGGCGGGGCCGAGGAGGGTGTCTGGGGAGGGGCTGCTCACGGGCACCAGGGTACGGGGCCGGACCGTCGCGTCCGGGCCGCGGTCCGGTGGGGGCCGCACACCGATACGGCCCCGCGCTCCCGGAAGCCATCCGGTCACCCGTGCAGACGTGTCCCGCAGTGCGGCCACGGGCTCGCGCCCCGCCGTACGTACAGCTTCTTCGCCCGGAACGTCTGCTCCGCCGCCGGGGCGTCCTGCGGGCGGCCGGAGCCGCCGAGGCCCTGCCAGGTCCTCGTGTCGAACTGGTAGAGGCCGCCGTACGTCCCGGAGGGGTCCACCGCGTTCGGGCGGCCGCCGGACTCGCAGACCGCGAGGCCCTGCCAGTTCAGGTGGTCCGCGCCGTGCACGGAGGCGGGCATCGGCTTCGTGCCCACCCGCACGATCTGGGTGCGGGGCTCCCGGACCACCTGGACCCTCAGCCGGCGCGGCTTCTGCCTCACCCCGTTGACGGTCCGCAGAGAGTACGTG
>NZ_RSAJ01000657.1 GCF_003933965.1 Streptomyces sp. RP5T | reverse complement strand
TCCTCATGGTGATCGTCCAGGAGGACGCCGACGGCCATCGTTCCCTGAACGACGCGACGCTCGTCCGCCCGGGCCACCGCGACCGCCAACTCGGCTGGCCCCAGGCCGAGATCACCTACCGCTCCGGCACCCGCCACCCCGAACGCGCCCTGATCCACCTCGGTGACGTCCGCAAGCCCGTCGAACTGGAGATGGAGATCCTCACCTCCTCACCCCTCGCACTCGGCGCCGGCTATCCACCGGCCGACGACTGGCAGCACGGCACCTGGCGAGGCCGCGACTGGACCGACCGCCGCACCTACGACCTGACCGAGCCGCACCCGCTCGCCGCCTTCGGTGTCACCGACCACGCGGCACGCTTCCGGCTGGACGGCCGGACCGGTCACGGCATCTTCGAGCACGGCTCGTTCGGGCGGCACGACCCCAGCGGCTTCACCGGTTTCGACTCGGTGGCCCCGTAGGAGCTTTCCCGCTGCTCCACAAGGGAGTTGACGACATGGCCACGGCACCCCGCCCGCGCACCACCACCCGCGACCCGGAGGAGCTCGCCCGCCGCCTCACCGCCTGGCTGGGCGTCCGCCTGCCCGGTGCGAAGGCGGTCGGTGTCACGGTGCCCGCCTCGAACGGCCTGTCCAGCGAGACCCTGCTCTTCGACATCGAACACCCCGAACCACCGTTGCGGTCCTGCGCGTTGAGGCTCGCCGCGGACCCCGCCGCGTACACCGTCTTCCCGGTGTACGACATGGCCCGCCAGTACCGCACGATGCTCACGGTGGTCCGCTGGACGGACCTGCCCGTCCCGAAGGTGCAGTGGCTGGAGGAGGACCCGGGACCGCTCGGGGCGCCCTTCTTCGTCATGGAGCGCGTGCCCGGGCGCGTGCCGCCGGACGTCATGCCCTACACCTACGAGGGGAACTGGCTGCACGCCGCGAGCGACGCCGAGCGGGAGCACCTGGAAGCGGCCACCATCGCGCTGTTGGCCCGCCTGCACGACCAAGTGCCGCTAGAAGAAGCCGAGTTCCTGGCACTGCCCGGCGAGGGCGACGCCCTGCGCCGCCATGTCACCGCCCAACGCGCCTACTACGACTGGGTGGTCGACGGACTGGCCCGCTCACCCCTCATCGAGCACGCCTTCGACCGGCTGGAGGAACTCTGGCCGTCCGACCCCGGGCCGCCCGTCCTCAACTGGGGCGACGCGCGCATAGGGAACGTGATCTACGACGGCTTCGACCCCGTCGCCGTCCTGGACTGGGAGATGGCGGCCCTGGCCCCGCGCGAGGTCGACCTCGGCTGGACCGTCTACCTGCACCGCTTCTTCCAGGACCTGACGGTCGCCTTCGGCGGGTCCGGACTGCCCGCCTTCCTCAGGCGCGACCGGATCGAGGCCCGGTACGCCGAACTCACCGGCCACACCCCGCACGACATGGACTTCTTCACGCTGTACGCCGCGCTGCGGCACGCGATCGTCATGCTGCGCGTCGCCTACCGCCAGGCGCACTTCGGCGAAGTGGCCGTACCGGCGGACCCGGACACACTGATCCTGCACCACGGCAGCCTGCGGGCCATGGTGCAGGGCAGCTACTGGGGATGAACGAGGCGGCTCAGGCGGCCTGACGGCGCATCACCCGCACGCGCATGGGGCGCGAGCCCGGGCCGCCGACGTGCGAGAAGGGCTGGGTGCGCCAGTCGAGTCCCTGGGGGAGCGTCAACAGCAGGGCGGTGTCCTGCTCCTGGGGCTCAGCCGACTCGTCCGCCGACCGGGCCTCGGTGGCCTTGCGGCCCGTACCGGCGCAGACCGTGAGGCCGAACGGATTCCACGGCGAGGCGCACAGCGCGTGCTCCGGCAGCACCTCCTCGTCCGCGAGCAGGGCGATGGGCTGCGCGCAGTCCGGGCAGATCACCCGGTACATCTCGAAGGTGTCGTACGCGTCGAACTCGTCGTCCAGGGCGTCGGGTTCGACGCCCTCCGGCTCGGAGGCGACGACCGCCTGGAGGCGCTTGGGCGCGGTACGACCAGGGCGCTGAAGACTCTGCATTGGGTTCTCCCCCTCGGGCTGGGCCGTGAAGGCACTGCGGCCTCGACCACAGCAAGCACTTCCCGTCCCGTCATGGCGGTAATCACGAGAACATCACGGAGGTTCTCGCGGGGGTGTGGCCTTCGTCACATGCCTCTCGCAGATGCCCCTGGCGGTCGTTTTGTCCCTCAGGCGCCGCACAGGCACTCCGCCGTCACATCACGAACCGGGCATGACCTGGGGCGCTCAGGTATCGGAGGAGATCAGGCGCACTGTAGGTTCTAGCGCCATGGAGGAGCTGGACCGACAAATCGTGCAGCTGCTCGTCAAGGACGGGCGGATGAGTTACACGGACCTGGGCAAGGCCACGGGCCTGTCCACCTCGGCCGTGCACCAGCGGGTGCGCCGGCTGGAGCAGCGCGGTGTCATCCGCGGGTACGCCGCGGTGGTCGACCCCGAGGCGGTGGGCCTGCCCATGACCGCCTTCATCTCAGTGAAACCGTTCGATCCCAGCGCCCCCGACGACATCGCGGACCGTCTGAAGGGCGTCCCCGAGATCGAGGCGTGCCACAGCGTGGCGGGCGACGAGAACTACATCCTCAAGGTGCGGGTGGCGACCCCGCACGAGCTGGAGGAGCTGCTGGCCCGCCTGAGGTCGCTGGCGGGCGTCTCGACCCGTACGACGGTGGTGCTGTCGACTCCCTACGAGGCGCGGCCGCCGCGCATCTGAACCGACGGCGCCCGGTGTTCCCGAGGAGGGCGAGGGGCCGCGCGGGACGGGCACCCGGCAACGCGCCCCGCACCCTCACGGCGTGCGGCCTCCTGCGAAACTGTCCCCCATGAGCGAACCGAACACCGTCCTCCTCCGTCGCGGCGAGGTCCACAGCCCCGCCGACCCCTTCGCCACCGCCATGGTCGTCGAACGCGGACAGGTGGCCTGGGTCGGTTCGGAAGGCGCCGCCGACGCCTTCGCGGACGGTGTCGACGAGGTCGTGGACCTGGACGGCGCTCTGGTCACCCCCGCGTTCACCGACGCACATGTGCACACGACCGCCACCGGCCTCGCCCTGACCGGCCTCGACCTCTCCGGGGCCCCCTCCCTGGAGGCGGCCCTGGGCCTCGTGCGGGACTTCGCGGCCGCCCGCCCCGGCGACCGCGTCCTGCTCGGCCACGGCTGGGACGCCTCCCGCTGGCCGGGTGGCCGCCCGCCCACGCGCGCGGAACTCGACGAGGCGACCGGCGGCCGCCCGCTGTATCTCAGCCGTATCGACGTCCACTCGGCGGTCGCGACGACCGCACTGCTCGACATGACGTCCCTGGGTCCCGTGGACGGCCCCCTGACCGCCGACGCCCACCACACCGTGCGCGCCACCGCACTCGGTTCCGTCACGCCCGCCCAGCGCGCCGAGGCCCAGCGGGCCGCCCTCGCGCACGCCGCCTCCCTCGGCATCGGAACCCTTCACGAATGCGCAGGCCCCGAGATCTCCTCCGAGGACGACTTCACGGGTCTGCTGCGCCTCGCGGACGAGGAAGCGGGCCCGAGGGTGGTCGGCTACTGGGCCGAGCAGGCCGAGGAAGGCGTGGCCAAGGCGCGTGAGCTCGGTGCGCTCGGCGCCGCGGGCGACCTCTTCGTGGACGGGGCTCTCGGCTCCCACACCGCGTGCCTGCACGAGCCGTACACCGACGCCGGGCACACCGGACTCGCCTACCTGGACGCCGCGGCCGTGGCCGCCCATGTCGTCGCCTGCACCGAGGCGGGCCTGCAGGCCGGCTTCCACGCCATCGGCGACGCGGCCGTGACCGCCGTGGTCGAGGGCGTCCGCGCGACCGCGGACAAGCTCGGCCTCGCCCGGGTCCGCGCCGCCCGGCACCGCGTCGAGCACGTCGAGATGCTCACCCCCGAGACCATCGCCGCCTTCGCCGAGCTCGGGCTGACCGCATCCGTCCAGCCCGCCTTCGACGCCCTGTGGGGCGGCGAGGACGGCATGTACGCCCGGCGGCTTGGCCGGGAGCGGGCGAGCCGTCTGAACCCCTTCGCGGCCCTCCTGCGCGCCGGTGTCCCGCTCGCCTTCGGCTCCGACAGCCCCGTCACCCCCCTCGACCCGTGGGGCACGGTCCGCGCGGCCGCCTTCCACCACACCCCCGGGCACCGCGTCTCCGTGCGCGCCGCCTTCACCGCGCACACCCGCGGCGGCTGGCGGGCGATCGGCCGGGACGACGCGGGCGTCCTGGTGCCCGGCGCCCCCGCCGACTACGCCGTGTGGCGCACCGGCGAACTGCTGGTGCAGGCCCCCGACGACCGGGTGGCC
>NZ_RSAJ01000656.1 GCF_003933965.1 Streptomyces sp. RP5T | reverse complement strand
CGCCAGGGCCGCGCTGCCGGGTCCCGCCCCCGGGGCCAACGGAGCGGCCATGTACCGCCGTTGGTGGCTGCCGTGGCTGTGGACCGCCCCCGCGATCGTGTGCGCCGTGGTCTTCGGGGTGTTCCCGTTCCTCAACACGCTCCTGCTGTCCTTCACCAACGCCAAACCGCTGGGCGGCGCCGCGGGATTCGTCGGGCTCGACAACTACACGCGGATGCTCCAGGACGACGACTTCTGGCTCGCCACGCGGAACAGCATCCTGTACGCGGTGATCGTCGTCCCCCTGATGGTGCTGCTGCCGCTGATGCTGGCCGTCCTGGTGGAGAAGAACCTGCCCGGCATCGGGTTCTTCCGGTCGGCGTTCTACACACCGGTGCTGGCCTCCAGTGTGGTCGTGGGTCTGAGCTGGCAGTGGCTGCTGGCCGACGACGGTCTGGTCAACACCTGGCTGGAGAAGGCCCACCTGATCAGGTCGGCCGTCCCTTTCCTCTCCGACTCCTGGCTGATCCTGCTCTCCGCGATGGGCCTGACCCTGTGGAAGGGCCTCGGCTGGTACATGGTCTTCTACCTGGCCGCCCTCGGTAACGTGCCCAAGGAGCTGCACGAGGCCGCGCAGATGGACGGCGCCGGTGCCGTGCGCCGCTTCTGGCACATCACGGTCCCCGGCGTCCGGCAGGCCATGATGCTCGTCGGCACCCTCACCGGCATCGGCTCGCTCAGGGTGTTCACCGAGATCTACATGCTCGGCAGCTCCACCGGCGGCCCCGGCGGCGCCGACCGCACCCTGCCGTTCTACATCCGGGACGTCGGCCTGGACCCGATCACCGGCAACGCGGGATACGGCTCGGCCGTCAGCGTGGCCCTGTTCGCGCTGACGCTGGGCCTGACCCTGCTGGCGCAGCGTCTGACCAAGGAGGACGAGTCATGACGACGAGCGTCGTCGAGACCAAGGGCCGCCGCCTGATGCCGCGTTGGCGGGACTACGGCCGTCCGCGCGAACTGGTCGTGCGCTATCTGCTGCTCCTGCTGGTGCTCGGCCTCACCGTGGGCCCGCTGCTGTGGCAACTCCTCGCCTCCCTGAAGGGCACCAGCGAGGACGTCTTCGGCGCGAACGCCACCCTGCTGCCGCACCACCCGACCCTGCGCGCCTACCGGACCGTCTTCGACCAGGTGCCGGTGTGGTCGTACATCAAGAACAGCCTGATCGTGGTCGCCCTGTCGGTCACCAGCCAGCTGGTCTTCTCCACGACGGCCGGCTACATGCTCTCCAAGCCGGCCTGGAAGGGCCGCAAGGCGGTCTGGGTGGTGCTGGTCGCCTCGATGATGTTCCCCTTCGAGTCGATCATGGTGTCGCTGTTCATCAGCATCCGCGACCTGGGCCTGGTCGACAGCCTGGCCGGCGTGTGGCTGCCCGGCTTCGTCGGCGCCATCAACGTCCTGCTGATGCGCGGCGCGTTCCTCGCGGTCCCGCGCGAGATCGAGGACTCGGCGATGCTCGACGGCGCGAACGAGTGGCAGCGCTTCCGGTACCTGTATCTGCCCTCCGCGTGGGGCGCGATCATGGTGGTCGTCATCAACACCTTCATCAGCGCCTGGGACGACTTCCTGTGGCCGCTGATCGTGCTGCGCTCCGAGAGCAACATGACGCTGACGCTGGGACTTTCCCGCCTCCAGAGCTCCTCGTTCGGCTACGACCAGCGGATGGTCATGGCCGGTTCGGTGATCTCCGTGATCCCGGTGCTGGTGCTGTTCGTGATCACCCAGCGCTGGTTCTACAAGGGTGTGTCCTCGGGAGCGGTCAAGATCTGAGGTCCAGGGTCAGCGGTACGGCGGTGAGGGCCGCCCGTGCCGACTCGGCGACCCGGATCTCGGCGACATCGGCGCCGGCCAGCTGGTCGGCGCCGAGTCGTACCACGACCGTGCGGGACTCGCCCGGTGCGAGGCCGACCCCCTCGAAGGCGCACAGTTCGAGGGTGCGCGGCCAGGTGGAGGTGATCAGGCGGCGCAGGTACACCTGGACGACCGAACGCCCGTGCCGCTCACCGGTGTTGGTGACCTCGACCTCGACCGTGCGTCCCGTCGGACGGGGCTCGCCGTACGCGAAGCTCGTGTACGACAGCCCGTGCCCGAACCCGTACGCGGGCTCGGCGCTCTCGTCGACGTATCCGCCGTACTCGGTGTCCTTGTGGTTGTAGTAGACGGGGAGCTGGGCCGCCGAGCGCGGGACGGAGACCGGGAGCCGGCCTGTCGGTTCCGCGAGCCCCAGCAGGACCTCTGCGATGGCTTCGCCGCCCCAGGGACCGGGATACCAGGCGGTGAGCAGCGCGGACCCGGTGTCCGGCACGACGTGCGGGCGCCCCTGCACCAGCACGACCGCGGTCGGGGTGCCCGTCGCCACGACGGCGTCCAGCAGGGCGTACTGCGCGGCCCCCAGGCGCAGTTGGGCGAGGTCCACGCCCTCCCCGCAGGTCATCTCGGAGACCGCCCTGAGCGCGGCCCCGTTGGCGTCGAACTCGGTGTCCGGCGTCCGGGCGCTGCTGCCGCCGAGGACCAGGACGGCGAGGTCGGACGCGGCGGCCTCGGCGATCGCCGCCGGGATGCCGGAGAGGTCCGTGCCGGTGAGGGCGCAGCCGGGGGCGTGCCGGATGTCGAGCCCGGGCGGGGCGAGCCGGCGCAGGGCGTCGAGGACGCTGCTGCCGGAGCCGGGGCGCTGCGGGGCGGTGTAGTCGCCCGACTGGTGGGCGGTGGTGGCGGCTTGGGGCCCGAGCACGGCGATCCGGACGGCGTTCCCGGCGACGGGCAGGACGCCGTCGTTGCGCAGGAGGGTGACGGCGGCCCGGGCGAGCTGCTTGCTGAGCTCCGCGCCACCGGCCGGCGCGGGGGCCGTCGTGTCCCGGCGCTCGAACAGTCCCAGCCGGAACTTCAGGCGCAGGACACGGGCGACGGCGGCGTCGAGCGTTCCCTCGCTCACCAGTCCGCGCTCGACCGCCTCCTCCAGATGCGTGAAGCCCTCGTCCCACAGGCTCAGATCGACACCGGAGTCGAGGGCCAGCGCGCCCGCGGTGACCTTGTCGCCGGTGATCCGGGCCAGCCGGTCGACGGCGAGGCCGTCCGCCATGACCAGCCCGTCGAAGCCCCACTCCTTACGCAACAGGCCGGTGAGCAGGGCTCGGTTGCCGGAGCAGGGCATGCCGTCGACCTCGTTGTAGGCGGCCATGACGGCGGCGGCGCCCGCCCTGAGGCCCGCGCGGGCGGCGGGGAGGTGGATCTCGTGCAGCTCGCGCAGGCCCAGCTCCGACTCCGCGGAGTTGCGGCCGCCGACGGTGGCGCCCTGTCCCGCGAAGTGCTTGAGCACGACGGGGGCCTTGTCGGCGGCGAACAGGCCGTCGGGGCAGGCGCCCTGCATGCCCCGCACCAGCGCCTCGGTCAGCCGGCCGGCGAGGTACGGGTCCTCGCCGAAGCACTCCTCGGTACGGCCCCAGCGCGGGTCGCGGACGATGTCCAGCGCCGAGACGAGGGCCACGTGGCCGCCACGGGCGCGCAGTTCGGCGGCGGCGTGGGCGGCGGCGCGCTCGTACAGCTCGGGGTCCCAGGTGGCGCCGACGGAGAGGTTGACCGGGAGGACGGTGCCGTCGAGGGCCATGAGGCCGTGCGGGACCTCCTCGACGAACAGCGCGGGGATGCCGAGCCGGCTCCGGTCCACGACGTGCCGCTGGACCAGCTCGGCGAGGGCGGCGCCGTCCCGCGCGCCCGGCCCGTTGCCGTGGTCCACGCCGGACCAGGCGTCGGCGCGCTGGAGACCGTACAGGGCGCCGAGTCCCTCGAAACGGTCGGTCTCGGCGTACAGGGCCTCGGTGAGCTCGAAGCCGCCGTCCGGGGTGCGGCGGTAGGCGTCCCAGCCGTACATCCGCTGGTTGAGCTGGCCGGCCTTCTCGCGCAGGGTCATCCGGGGCAGGAGATCGCGGACGCGGGCCTCGACGGGGGCGGTGGGGTCACGGTACCCGGCGTCGCTCATGACGGGCGCGCCAGCCGTGCGAGGGCGACCGCGCCGGGGCGGCCGTCGGCCACCCAGTCCAGGCTCAGTCCGTGGGCGCCGAGCCGTTCGGACAGCGGGTTGGTGAGCGGGCCGTCGGGGCCGAGCAGGCCGCCGGTGGCGACGATCCGCTCGCCGGGGCGCGGCTCCAGGGCCCGTACGGCCGTCAGCAGGTGGTCGGCCGCCTCGTCGAGGATCTCCAGGGCCACGGCGTCCCGCTCGGCGGCCGCCTCGGCGACCAGCGGGGCGAAGCGGGCCAGCCGGATCGGCGGATCGGCCATGACGGCGGGCAGC
>NZ_RSAJ01000655.1 GCF_003933965.1 Streptomyces sp. RP5T | reverse complement strand
GATCATGGCCCTGCCCGTCGCCTACAACCTCCTCCAGGCCGACAGCGTGGCGATCCCGGCGGGCATCGCCCTCGCGGTCGTCGCGGTGGCCGCGCTGATCCTCCTGATCAACCCCGCGACGACCCAGGCGCTCGGGATCAGGGGACCGGGACGGGCACAGGACGGTCAGTAGCAGAGCCGGCGCCGGGCTCCGGAAGGGAGCCGGTGGTTGCCGGTCTGCGCCGGTGGCGACGAGGGGCCGCGGGTGAGTGGCGGGTGGCCGCATCGCCCTAACTGTTACTTCAGGTTCAGCCGGAGGCGTCTCGCCCGAGCACCGGGCGCGGCTCCGGCGGAGTGCGAGGGCCGCCGGCCCCGAGCGCGGGTAGTGGGCGTAGGGCCGGAGGGCGGGGGTAGCCGTAGGACCATCGGGCGCTGGGGCAGGCTCCAGCGACGGTCGTGTCTCGGACGGCAGGGTGTCGGGGCTCGGCCTGGTCCCGATGCCGGGGCTCTGTCCCTACGGTCGTCGTCCGGCCCCGGGGCGAGGCGGGCCGCCACCTCACCGGGCCTGCGTCGGCGCGACGCGTCGGCTACTCGCGGCTGCCTGAACGGGGCCGAAGGTCTACTCCTCCACGAGCAGCTTCTCCCGGAGCTGGGCCAGGGTGCGGGCCAGGAGGCGGGAGACGTGCATCTGGGAGATGCCCACCTCCTGCGCGATCTGCGACTGGGTCATGTTGCCGAAGAAGCGGAGGAGGAGGATTCGCTTCTCGCGAGGGGGGAGATCCTCCAGGAGCGGCTTCAGCGACTCCCGGTACTCCACGCCCTCCAGCGCCTCGTCCTCCGCGCCGAGGGTGTCCGCCACCGCCGGGGACTCGTCGTCCGTGTCGGGGACGTCCAGGGACAGCGTGGAGTACGCGTTGGCGGACTCCAGGCCCTCCAGGACCTCCTCCTCCGAGATGCCCAGCTTCTCGGCCAGTTCGTGAACCGTGGGGGAGCGGCCGTGCAGCTGGGAGAGCTCCGCCGTCGCCGTGGTGAGCGCGAGACGCAGCTCCTGGAGCCTGCGCGGGACGCGGACCGCCCAGCCCTTGTCGCGGAAGTGGCGCTTGATCTCGCCGACGACCGTGGGGGTCGCGTACGTCGAGAACTCGACGCCGCGGTCCGGGTCGAAGCGGTCGACCGACTTGATCAGGCCGATGGTGGCGACCTGGGTCAGGTCGTCCAGCGGCTCGCCGCGGTTGCGGAAGCGACGCGCGAGGTGCTCGACGAGCGGCAGGTGCATCCGGACCAGCTGATTGCGCAGCTCCGCGTACTCGGGGCTGCCGTCCTTCAGCGCGCGCAGCTCGACGAACAGGGCGCGCGCCCCGCTGCGGTCCTGTGGGTCGTGCCGCGGGACCGGCGTGTTGTTCGCGCCCGCGTGGCCGTCCTCTGCGTTTCGCTCGTGCTCGCTCATCGTCCCGCCCGTCGCCCTTCCACGAGCCCTCGCCTCCGTCGGCACCGGGATGACCCCGGCCCGCCCTGCCGGAGGCGCACCCTGCACGGCACCTTTCCGCTCAGGCTGCCCGTCGTCCAGGAGGCCGGTCGCCGTCGTGTCGACGACGTCCTCCTCCGGATGCGGCCGGGCCTGCTCGGGGATGCCGTCGATGCCGTCCGCCATGCGACGGGAACCGCCGGGGCCTTCGTCGCCCAGGCTGTCGGCGCCGCTCGGGCAGGGAGGACGGTGTCCGCCCTCGGTCGGCAGCTGTCGTGTGCCGCGCTCTTCGTCCCGCACCGGCCCGTCCCCGTTCCTCACGCCGGCCCGGGTCCCGCGCCGCGCTGTTTGTAGAGGCTGATCGACACGGTCTTGTCCTCGTCCACGGCCGACGAGACCTTGCCCGCGAGGGCCGAGAGAACGGTCCAGGCGAAAGTGTCTCGTGACGGTGCGTGACCGTCCGTGGTCGGGGCCGAGACGGTGACCTCCAGCGAGTCGTCGACGAGTCGGAAGACACAGCTGAGCACCGAGCCGGGCACGGCCTGCTGGAGCAGGATCGCGCAGGCCTCGTCCACCGCGATGCGCAGGTCCTCGATCTCGTCGAGGGTGAAGTCCAAACGGGCTGCGAGGCCGGCCGTGGCCGTCCGCAGCACCGACAGGTAGGCACCCGCGGCCGGCAGCCGGACTTCCACGAAGTCCTGGGTCGCGGGCTCGCCTGCGATCTGGGACACCCTCACCTCCAAGGTGGTACAAGCTTTACGGGGGCCGAGGGTCGCCCCCCGGAGTAACGCGACGTGTGGTTCAGCGGTGACGCTACCGCGCTCTCGACTTTCCTGTCCCCGGGACCCCAACCCCTTGCCGTCACTCACAGTAAACCTGTGGACACGCTCCGTGTCTAGGGGGTTTGCGGCTCCAATTGGGAAGAACGCGCGCCGGGTTGACGTACCCAGACGTCAGACGGTCGAACCGTCCTGGAACCCGGGGGTCCAGGGTCACACAAGGACATGGTCCACGAAGCACCAACGCCAGTTCTCGCCAGGTTCGTGGGTCCGCATGATCGGGTGGTCGGAGTCCTTGTGGTGCTTCGTCGCGTGTTGTCCCGGCGAGGAGTCGCAGCAGCCGACGTGACCGCAGGACAGGCACAGGCGCAGCTGTACGGGGTGGGTACCGTCCCTCAGGCACTCCGGGCACGTCTCGCTGAGCGGCTCGGGCTCCGGGTGCGGCAGCGCGTCGGCGTGCGTGCACTGTTTCATGATTGCCAGGTTACGACGGCCGCGCAGGCGGCCGCGCGGAAAAAGAGGGCGGGCGCACGACGATGAACGAGGGCGGGCGAGGGTCATGGACGTGATGCCACTGCTGTTGCTGGTGGCGGGGAGCGCGGCCGTCGCCGCGGCCGCCCGGCGCACTCCTGTCCCGGCGCCGCTGCTGCTGGTGGCGGCGGGACTGCTGATCTCGTACCTGCCCGGGGTCCCCGAGTACACGCTCGACCCGGACGTGGTCCTGCCCCTCATCCTGCCGCCGCTGCTGCACTCCGCGGCCACCGACAGCTCCTATCTCGACCTCAGGGCGCAGATGCGGCCCGTGGCGCTGCTGTCGGTGGGATACGTGCTCTTCGCGACCTTCGTCGTCGGCTGGGCGGCGTACCGAATCGTGCCGGGGCTTTCGCTGACCGGGGCACTCGTGCTGGGCGCGGTGGTGGCGCCGCCGGACGCGGTCGCGGCGACGGCGGTGGCACGCCGCGTGGGCCTGCCCTCCCGGATCACGACCATCCTCCAGGGCGAGTCCCTGGTGAACGACGCCACCGCGATCACCGCCTACCGGGTCGCGCTCGCGGCCGCCGTCGGCGAGAGCGCCACCTGGGCCGGCGGCATCGGCGAGTTCCTGCTGGCGGCGGTCGGCGGGGTCGCGGTCGGCCTGGTGCTGATGGTGCCGATCCACTGGCTGCGCACGCACCTGAAGGAGCCGCTGCTCCAGAACACGCTCTCCCTGCTGATCCCGTTCGTCGCCTACGCGGCGGCCGAGCAGTTCCACGCCTCCGGAGTGCTCGCGGTCGTCGTGGTGGCCCTGTTCCTCGGACACCGCGCGTGGGAGGTCGACTTCGCGACGCGCCTCCAGGAGGACGCCGTCTGGAAGATGGTCGCCTTCGTCCTTGAGTCGTCGGTCTTCGCCCTCATCGGACTGCAACTGCCCGTCGTGCTGGAGGGGCTCGGGGAGTACGAGGGCGGCCCCGCCGTCTGGTACGCGATCGCCGTCTTCCTCGTGGTCGTCCTGTCGAGGTTCGTGTGGGTCTACCCGGCGACCTTCCTGCCGCGCATCCTGTCCGCGCGGATCCGCGCGCGCGAGGACAACCCGACCTGGAAGGGGCCGTTCGTCATCGCCTGGGCCGGAATGCGGGGCGTGGTCTCGCTGGCGATCGCCTTCTCGATCCCGGAGCACCTGCACGACGGCGAGCCGTTCGAGGGCCGCAACCTGATCCTCTTCCTCACCTTCACGACGGTCATCGGCACCCTCGTCGTCCAGGGCGTCACCCTGCCCCCGCTGATTCGCATGCTGAAGCTCCCCGGACGCGACCAGCAGGCCGAGACCCTGGCCGAGGCCAACGCCCAAGCACAGGCCTCGCGGGCCGCCGAACGCCGCCTGGACGAACTCCTCTCCGACGAGCGCAACGCCCTCCCGCCGCCGCTCGCCGACCGCCTGCGCATGGTCCTGGAGCGTCGCCGCAACGCCGTCTGGGAACGTCTCGGCCAGTCCAACCCCCTCACCGGCGAGACCGTCGACGACACCTACCGCAGGCTGTCGCGGGAGATGATCGGCGCCGAGCGCGCGGTCTTCGTGAAGCTGCGGGACCTGCGCTACATCGACGACGAGATGCTGCGGACCCTGCTGCGCAGGCTGGACCTGGAG
>NZ_RSAJ01000654.1 GCF_003933965.1 Streptomyces sp. RP5T | reverse complement strand
CCTTGGGGGCGGGATGGTGGGGATGGCCGGTGACGAGGCTCTGCTCGGAGCGCCGATACGGGTCACCGGGCGCCGCCACCCGGTCCCGTGCCGTGAGCAGGGCGGCCACCGCGTCCCGGCTGTCGATCATCTCGGCGGGCAGCTCGTGGTTGGACACGCCCGTGTGCCGGGTCAGCTCCTCGGCGACGAGCTTCACGAGCTCGGTGTGTCCGACCCGGCGCCAGCCGGTCGCCGTGCGCACCTCGGGCTCGGCGGGCCGCCGCTCGCCCCGCACCCTGAGCAGCCGCCCGCCGGGCAGCCGGTACACCGGGCGCTCGCCGGGTTCCGGGAGCCGCTCGGCCACCTCGCGCAGGAGGCAGTTCAGCAGGGGCGCCGCCGCGTACGCGTCGGCGCGGTGTGCGACGGCGGTGCCGGCCGGCGGGGGCAGGAGATCCACGGGGTTCACTCGTTCTCTACGGTTCATCTGGGGCGATGCCGATCAGTATGTCTGCCGTCACCGGCCCGCTGTGCCACCAGTCGTACCCGAGGAGTCCGCCCGTGCACCGTCCCCGCGCCGCCGAGGTCCAGTTCGCCGAGGAGCTGGCCGTCCTGCGCCCCGACCTCGTGGCGCGGTACGAGGCTGAGCTGCCCGGCGCCCGGGCGGCCGTGCTGTCCCGGCTGTGGCGGGGGCTCACGCACGAGCCGCTGCCGTGGATCACGGCGCGGGAGGGCGGCCGGGAGGGGCTCACCCTGCGTCTCGCGGACGGCCGTCGGCTGCACGGCCCGCACCCGGATCCGTTCGCCACCGCCGCCCAGGTCACCGCCGTACGGCTCGACGAGGTCGCCCATGACGACCCGGCGCGCCTGATGACCTGCCTCGCAGTGCCGCACGGGACGGACTTCGCGGCGGAACTCGCCGACAGTGTCGCGTCGTTGGCGCTGTCCCGGGCAGGCCAGCCGCCCCGCTCGCAGGAGTGGCCCGAGCACGACTGGGAGTGGGAGCAGCGGATCGTCGACGGGCACCCGTACCACCCCAACTGCCGTGCCCGGCCCGGCTTCTCGGTGGCCGAGCAACTGGCCTACGGGCCCGAGCACCGGCCCCTGGTCCGGCTGGGGTCGGTCCCCGTGCCGGCCGGCGAGTGCCTGGTGACGGGCGCGTGGCCGGCCGAGCTGCGGGACGGGGAGCGGCTGTTGCTGCCCGTGCATCCCTGGCAGGCGGAGCACGTGCTGAAGCGCCCCCTGCCGGAAGGGGTCCCGGCCCACCCGCTGATGTCCCTGCGCACCCTGGCCCTGACCGGCGGCGGGCCGCATGTGAAGACGGCGCTCAGCGCACGGCTGACGTCCTCGGTGCGGGACATCTCGGTCTACTCGATCGGCATGTCGGCGATCCTCTCGGAGTTCGCGGAGACGCTGACGGAACGCATGGACGGGCTGCTGCGGTTCACCCGCACGCTGGGGGCGGTGACCGCCGGAACCCCCGAACTGGCCGCCGTGTTGCGCGAGTCCCCCCAGGTGTACGGCGACCGGGTCCTGCCCGTGGCCGCCCTCGCGACCACCGGACTGCCCGCATCCCCGTCCTGGCTGGCCGAGTTCACCCGGCTGGCGCTCACGGCCGGGCTGCGGCTCCTGGAGCTCGGCGTCGCCCTGGAGGCCCACGGCCAGAACCTCCTCGTCGTCCTGTCCGAGTCGGGCGCTCCGCTCGGGCTGGTCTACCGCGACCTCGCCGACATCCGGGTCAGCCCGGCCGGACTGGCCCGGCACGGCATCCCGGTTCCGGCCCTGTCCGGACGGGTCGTCACGGACGACGTGCGGGCCCTGCGGCGCAAGCTGTTCGGCTCCCTGGTGGCCGGGGCCCTCGCCGCCACGGCGGGTTCGGCACCGGCGCTGCGAGGGGCGCTGGAGACGGCCGTACGGGATCTTCCGCGCACTCCCGACCTGGCGGCGCTGCTCGAACAGCCGCTGCCGACGAAGGCGTTGACGCTGATGCGGCTCTCGCCGGGGACCGCGGGCGACCAGTGGACCGAACTGCCCAACCCCCTTCTGTGAGCGGCGTTTTCCCTGCCCGTTTTGGAGCCCGGCGGCCCTGATCAATAGGATCCGGCGATGATCACAAGAAAACGGCTGGCGGCGGGAGTGGGCGCCCTGCTCGCCGCCCTGACGGCCGGGATCGCCTTCCCGGTGGCGGCGGCCGCCGGTGAACCCACGGGCGGCACCGCGCCGCAGGTCGATCTCGTCCTCGACGTGAGCGGCTCGATGCGGACGGCGGACATCGACGGCGGCTCCCGGATGGCGGCGGCGAAGCGGGCCTTCAACGAGGTGCTGGACGCGACCCCCGAGGAGGTCCAGCTCGGCATCCGGACCCTCGGCGCCAACTACCCGGGCGACAACCAGAAGACGGGCTGCAAGGACACCGCGCAGCTCTACCCGGTCAGCACCCTGGACCGCACCGAGGCCAAGACGCAGGTGGCGACCCTCTCGCCGACCGGCTGGACACCGATAGGCCCCGCCCTGCTGAAGTCCGCGGGAGACTTCACCGACAGCGCCTCCTCCAAGCGGATCGTGCTGATCAGTGACGGCGAGGACACCTGCGCCCCGCTCGACCCGTGCGAGGTGGCCCGCGAGATCGCCGCCAAGGGCATCGGGCTGACCATCGACACCCTCGGGCTGGTCCCGAACACCAAGATGCGGCAGCAGCTGAGCTGCATCGCGGAGGCGACCGGCGGTACCTACACCTCGGTCGAGCACGCCGACGAACTCACCGACAAGGTCAACCAGTTGGTGGACCGGGCGGCCGACCCGGTGGTGACGCCGGTGGCGACCGAGGGGGCCGGCAGCTGCGCCGCGGCGCCCACGCTGAAGTCGGGGCTCTACACCGACCGCGAGGAGTTCACCCAGCAGCGCTGGTACCGGGTGGACGTCGACCCGGGCCAGGAGCTGCGGGCCTCGGTGAGCGTGGGGGCCGACCGCGCCGTGAACCCGTCGTACGGGGTGCTGCTGCGGGCGGTGACCGTGCACGGCCGGGAGATCGTGCGCGGGGAGGGTGCGGGCAACGGCCGTACCGATGTGATCTCCACCGGGCTCAGGTACCCGAAGGCCGAGAGCGACGATGACGACGCCCCGGCCGAGACCGTGTGCCTCCAGGTCACCAGCTCCTTCTCGGCGGCCGCCGGGGTCAAGACCACCCCGGGTCTGCCCCTGGAGCTGACCGTCGACGTCGTGGACGGGCCCTCGCACGCGAGCGACGTGGCCTCCTTCGGCCTCGGGCGCGGCTGGTGGCTGCTCGGCGTGCTGATCCTCGCCGGTTTCGTCGCCGGTCTGCTGTGGGGCTGGCTGTCACGCTGGCGGGTCGCGGTCTGGAGGACCAACTGATGAGGATCACACGCGCGTTGAGCGCTTCCCTGCTGTTGCTGGGGCTGGCCGCCGCACCGGCGGTGGCCGACTCCTCGCCGACGCCGACGGATTCGGCCTCGGCGGACGGTGACGCGCCCACCCAGGCGGGCACATCCTTCCGTACGGCCGCCGAGGTCGAGCAGGGGCGGACCGCCACGGCGAGCGGCTCCACGGGCGACTACCTGTACTGGTCGTTCCCCGCGGACGCCGGTCAGCGCCCCACCGTGAAGGCGACGGTGAAGCTGCCCGAGACCCATGCCTCGCAGACCTGGCAGATCGACGTGTACGACGGGCTGCGCCGCCGCCAGTCCTGCCAATACGGCGCCCAGACCCGCACCGCCGCCGCGGGTGCCGCCTCGGTGGAGCTGGCCTGCACCCTGCGCACGGTCCGCGCCTGGTCGGAGGCGTGGGCCAACGACCCGCTGCCGGGCACCTACTACGTCCGGCTGACGGCCGTCGGCCTCACCACGGCCGATCTGGGTCTGCCGGTCGGCACGGAGGTCCGGATCGACTCCAAGGACATCGGCGGTTCGGCGGCGGTGGACGGCTCCCTGGCCGAGCCGCTGGTGCCGGGCATCGCGGTGAAGTCCGAGGCGGACGACGAGGGTTCGAAGGACTCCTCCGCCGTCCTGTCCGCCATCGAGCCCGAGGACGGCTGGTCCTCCGGCTGGTGGTCGGACCGCTGGGTGTGGACCGCGATCGGCGGTGTCCTCGCCGCGCTGGCCGGGGTCGGCGGGTACGCGCTGACCCGCGGCTCGGGGCGGCCCTCCCGGGTGCCCCCGGGCGCCTGACGACTGCTCAAGAAGGCCCGCTCCGGCGGGCTTTCTTCTGTTTCACCCCCGCGCGAAGGGCTATGTCGATCGCCTGACCCGGCGCGAAGGGCCTCGGCGATCCCCCACCCCTCACCGACGGCTCGGCGATCATGTCACCCCGTGCGCAGCGCCTTGGCGATCGTGCCGTCCCCGCTGACCTCGACCCGCC
>NZ_RSAJ01000653.1 GCF_003933965.1 Streptomyces sp. RP5T | reverse complement strand
CCGGCCGCCGCCGCCCCGGCCGCCGCTCCCGCGCCGGCTCCGGCCGCCGCTCCGGCAGCCCAGCCGGCCGCCGCGGCTCCGGCCCCGGCCAAGGCCGCCGCCCCGGCCGCTCCGGCGCAGGTCGCTCCGGCCGCCAAGCCGGCCGCTGCGAAGCCCGCCGCGAAGCCGGCCGCCGGGGGTGCCTCCGCGGAGGGCCCCGAGATGGTGACCCTGCGCGGCCCCGCCGCCGCGGTCGCGAAGAACATGAACGCCTCGCTGGAGCTGCCCACGGCCACGTCCGTGCGCGCGGTCCCGGTGAAGCTGCTCTTCGACAACCGCATCGTCATCAACAACCACCTCAAGCGCGCCCGGGGCGGGAAGATCTCCTTCACGCACCTCATCGGGTACGCGATGGTGCAGGCCATCAAGGCCATGCCGTCGATGAACTGGCACTACGCGGAGAAGGACGGGAAGCCCACCCTCGTCAAGCCGCCGCACGTCAACTTCGGCCTCGCCATCGACCTGGTGAAGCCCAACGGCGACCGCCAGCTGGTCGTCGCGGGCATCAAGAAGGCCGAGACGCTGAACTTCTTCGAGTTCTGGCAGGCCTACGAGGACATCGTCCGCCGCGCCCGCGACGGCAAGCTGACGATGGACGACTTCTCGGGTGTCACGGTCTCCCTGACCAACCCGGGCGGCCTCGGCACGGTCCACTCGGTCCCGCGTCTGATGCCCGGCCAGTCGGTCATCATGGGCGTCGGCTCCATGGACTACCCGGCGGAGTTCCAGGGCACCTCCCAGGACACCCTGAACAAGCTCGGCATCTCGAAGGTCATGACGCTCACGTCGACCTACGACCACCGGGTCATCCAGGGCGCCGCGTCCGGCGAGTTCCTGCGGATCGTCGCGAACCTCCTGCTCGGCGAGAACAGCTTCTACGACGAGATCTTCGAAGCGCTGCGCATCCCCTACGAGCCGGTCCGCTGGCTCAAGGACATCGACGCCTCGCACGACGACGACGTCACCAAGGCCGCCCGGGTCTTCGAGCTGATCCACTCCTACCGGGTCCGCGGCCACGTGATGGCCGACACCGACCCGCTGGAGTACCGCCAGCGCAAGCACCCCGACCTGGACATCACCGAGCACGGCCTCACCCTGTGGGACCTGGAGCGCGAGTTCGCGGTCGGCGGCTTCTCCGGCAAGTCCCTCATGAAGCTGCGCGACATCCTCGGCGTGCTGCGCGACTCGTACTGCCGCACCACCGGCATCGAGTTCATGCACATCCAGGACCCCAAGCAGCGCAAGTGGATCCAGGACCGCATCGAGCGCCCGCACACCAAGCCGGAGCGCGAGGAGCAGCTGCGCATCCTGCGCCGGCTGAACGCCGCGGAGGCCTTCGAGACCTTCCTGCAGACGAAGTACGTCGGCCAGAAGCGCTTCTCCCTGGAGGGCGGCGAGTCCGTCATCCCGCTGCTGGACGCGGTGCTGGACTCGGCCGCCGAGTCCCGCCTGGACGAGGTCGTCATCGGCATGGCCCACCGCGGCCGGCTGAACGTCCTCGCCAACATCGTCGGCAAGTCGTACGCGCAGATCTTCCGCGAGTTCGAGGGCAACCTCGACCCGAAGTCGATGCACGGCTCCGGCGACGTGAAGTACCACCTGGGCGCCGAGGGCACCTTCACCGGTCTCGACGGCGAGCAGATCAAGGTCTCGCTGGCCGCGAACCCCTCCCACCTGGAGACGGTCGACCCGGTCATCGAGGGCATCACCCGCGCCAAGCAGGACATCATCAACAAGGGCGGCACGGACTTCACCGTCCTGCCGGTCGCCCTGCACGGCGACGCGGCCTTCGCGGGCCAGGGCGTGGTGGCCGAGACCCTGAACATGTCGCAGCTGCGGGGCTACCGCACCGGCGGCACGGTCCACATCGTCATCAACAACCAGGTCGGCTTCACGGCGGCACCGGAGTCCTCGCGCTCCTCCATGTACGCCACCGACGTGGCCCGCATGATCGAGGCCCCGATCTTCCACGTGAACGGCGACGACCCGGAGGCCGTCGTGCGCGTCGCGCGGCTCGCCTTCGAGTTCCGCCAGGCGTTCAACAAGGACGTGGTGATCGACCTCATCTGCTACCGCCGCCGCGGTCACAACGAGTCGGACAACCCGGCCTTCACCCAGCCGCTGATGTACGACCTGATCGACAAGAAGCGCTCGGTGCGCAAGCTGTACACCGAGTCCCTCATCGGTCGCGGCGACATCACCCTGGAAGAGGCCGAGCAGGCGCTGCAGGACTACCAGGGCCAGCTGGAGAAGGTCTTCACCGAGGTCCGCGAGGCCGTCACGGCCCAGTCGGCCGCGGGTCCCGTCTCCGACCCGCAGGCCGAGTTCCCGGTCGCCGTGAACACCGCGATCTCCGCGGAGGTCGTGAAGCGGATCGCCGAGTCCCAGGTCAACATCCCCGACACCTTCAACGTCCACCCGCGTCTGCTGCCGCAGCTGCAGCGCCGGGCGGCGATGGTCGAGGACGGCACGATCGACTGGGGCATGGGCGAGACGCTGGCGGTGGGCTCGCTGCTCCTGGAGGGCACCCCGGTCCGGCTGTCGGGCCAGGACTCCCAGCGCGGCACCTTCGGCCAGCGCCACGCGGTCCTCATCGACCGCGAGACGGGCGAGGAGCACACCCCGCTCCAGTACCTGGCCGAGGAGCAGGCGCGCTACAACGTCTACAACTCGCTGCTGTCCGAGTACGCGGTCATGGGCTTCGAGTACGGCTACTCGCTGGCCCGTCCCGACGCGCTCGTGCTGTGGGAGGCGCAGTTCGGCGACTTCGTCAACGGCGCGCAGACGATCGTCGACGAGTACATCTCGGCGGCCGAGCAGAAGTGGGGCCAGACGTCCGGTGTCACCCTGCTCCTCCCCCACGGCTACGAGGGCCAGGGCCCGGACCACTCCTCGGCCCGTGTCGAGCGCTTCCTCCAGCTCTGCGCCCAGAACAACATGACGGTCGCGATGCCGACCCTGCCGTCGAACTACTTCCACCTCCTGCGGTGGCAGGTGCACAACCCGCACCACAAGCCGCTGGTGGTCTTCACCCCGAAGTCGATGCTGCGCCTCAAGGCCGCCGCGTCGAAGACGGAGGAGTTCACCTCGGGTCAGTTCCGCCCGGTCATCGGCGACGCGTCCGTGGACGCCGCCGCGGTCCGCAAGGTCGTCTTCGTGGCGGGCAAGTTGTACTACGACCTGGAGGCCGAGCGTCAGAAGCGCGGCATCACGGACACGGCGATCATCCGCATCGAGCGCCTGTACCCGCTTCCGGGCACCGAGCTCCAGGCGGAGATCGCCAAGTACCCGAACGCCGAGAAGTACCTGTGGGCCCAGGAGGAGCCGGCGAACCAGGGTGCCTGGCCGTTCATCGCCCTCAACCTGATCGACCACCTGGACCTGGCGGTCGGCGCGGAGGTCCCCCACGGGGAGCGCCTGCGCCGCATCTCCCGCCCGCACTCGTCGTCCCCTGCGGTGGGTTCGGCGAAGCGGCACCAGGCGGAGCAGGAGCAGCTGGTGCGTGAGGTGTTCGAGGCGTAACCGCTCACGCGGGCAGCACGTCACCGGGCCGCATCCCTCTTCCGAGGGGTGCGGCCCGGCCGTTTCGGCGCACTTATCCTTGACGGCATGTACTTCACGGACCGTGGCATCGAGGAACTGGAGAAGCGGCGCGGCGAGGAGGAAGTCACCTTCGAGTGGCTCGCCGAGCAGTTGCGGACGTTCGTCGACCTCAACCCCGACTTCGAGGTCCCGGTCGAACGACTGGCCACGTGGCTGGCCCGCCTGGACGACGACGAGGACGACGAGTAGGGACGGCGGGACTCGGGGCCGTCCGTCCAAGGGCGGTCACGCGGGCGCACCAGGCTCGTCCGCCTGCCCAGGGCCAGCCGCGCGGGCACGCCAAGTCGTACGACAGCCCGAGCACACCGCGCACCGGCAGCAGTACCCCGCCGTGAACCAGCCGCCGACGAACAGGACTGCGTGATCGGGGACGCGCTGACGGCGCCGCCGGCGATCTACCGCTCAGGGCCAGTCGCGCGGCCACGCCAAGCCGAACGACAGCCACCGCGCGCCGACACCAGCGCCCCGCGGCGAGCCGACCACAGAACATCAGGGCCGGCGTGATCCGGAACGCACTCGGGGCTCCCCTTCGCGCTGCACCGCCGGGGCAGGTCACGCGGACGCGTCAGGATCATCCGGCCCGCCCAGGGCCAGCCGCGCGAGAGCGCTAGGTGTATTGCCCCGTGAGGTTGGGGACGCGGCTGGCGGGTGGTTGGCCCTTGAGCGCGGTGTGTCCGCGGTGGTGATTGTAGGTGTGCAGCCAGTCGGGGAACGCTGCGCGTCGTTCCTGCTCT
>NZ_RSAJ01000652.1 GCF_003933965.1 Streptomyces sp. RP5T | reverse complement strand
GGGCCAGTCCTCCGTGAAGGTGGCTGCCACCGTGGACCGGGGACGGTCGTCACCGCGGTCGGGGAAGACCCAGGCCCTGAAGAGCAGGAAGCGCAGCACGGTCGCCGCGAGGTTGGCGGCGATCAGCACCGCCAACTCGGTGGAGTGGGCCGGGTCGCTGCTGGCCGCGTTGAGCGCGGCCAGCGAGCCGCTGGTCAGCGCGAGGCCGATCCCGAAGACGACCAGGCCCTGCGCCTGGTGCCGGACGGCACCGCCCCGCCCGCGCACCCCGAAGGTCAGGCGCCGGTTGGCGGCGGTGTTGGCGACCGCGGAGACCAGCAGGGCCAGCGCGTTGGCGGTCTGGGAACCGCCGAACTGCCGGAAGGCGCTGTAGAGGACGAGGTAGAACAGGGTCGACAGACCCCCGACGACACAGAACCCGACGAGCTGGCGGGCCAGCCCCTTCGGCACGTCCTGGATCTCGCGGTCGCGCGGGTCGTCACCGAACGGCCGGGTGACCCGGTCCAGCGGCAGCGAGCCGCTCGCCAGGGCCTTGCCCACCCGCCACACCCCCTTGAGGTCCTCGGTGGCCGTCTTCACGATGTGGACGGTGGAGTCGGGGTCGTCGACCCAGTCGACGGGCACCTCGTGGATACGCAGGCCCGCCCGCTCGGCGATGACCAGCATCTCGGTGTCGAAGAACCAGCCGGTGTCCTCGACGAGCGGCAGCAGGACCTGCGCCACGTCACGCCGGATGGCCTTGAAGCCGCACTGGGCGTCGGAGAAGCGGGCCTGGAGCGAGCCGCGCAGGATGAGGTTGTAGGCGCGGCTGATGAACTCGCGCTTGGGGCCGCGCACGACCCGGGAACTGCGGGCGAGCCGGGAGCCGATCGCCAGGTCGGAGTGGCCCGAGATCAGCGGGGCCACCAGCGGCAGCAGGGCGTTGAGGTCGGTGGACAGGTCCACGTCCATGTAGGCGAGGACGGGGGCGTCCGAGGCGGACCAGACGGTCCGCAGGGCCCGGCCGCGGCCCTTCTGCTCCAGCCGGAAGGCCCTGACCTCCGGGATCTCCGCCTCCAGCCGCTGCGCCACCAGGGGAGTGGTGTCCGTCGACGCGTTGTCCGCGATGGTGATGCGGAACGCGTACGGGAACGTGCGCCTGAGGTGCTCGTGCAGTCTCAGCACACACGGCTGGAGGTCCTTCTCCTCGTTGTAGACGGGGATCACTACGTCCAGGACAGGCGTACCGGCGTCGCCGGCCGGGAGGTGCTCCCGCGCCGGCAGGGTGCCGGGAGAAGAGTCGGTTCGCATGGGAACGACTCTGCTCAAGCCCCCTGTTGCACCCATATGGCGGCGCTGTGCTGTGCCTGTGAGTGCGATTGCCAGTTCGTTTCGGGCGCCGGACGGGGGGCCACGGGCCCGACCGCGGGCAGGTGCACGGTGAACACGGTGCGCCCCGGAACGCTGTCCACGGTCACCGCGCCGCCGTGCGCGGTCGCGACGGCCTGCACGATGGCGAGGCCGAGGCCGGTGGACCCGGTGGCGCGGGAGCGCGCGGAGTCGCCGCGCGCGAACCGTTCGAAGACGTGCGGGAGCAGGTCGGACGGGATGCCCTGGCCGTTGTCCTCGACGTCCACGCACATCCACGGTCCGCGACGCTGCACGCGCGCGGTGACCGTCGTACCCGGCGGGGTGTGTTTGCGGGCGTTGCCGAGGAGGTTGATGAGCACCTGTTGCAGGCGGGCTGCGTCACCGGAGACGAGGGCGGGTTCGTCGGGCAGGTCGAGGCGCCAGTTGTGGTCCATGCCGGCCGCGCGGGCGTCGCTGATGGTGTCCACGACCAGCGGGACGAGGTCGGTCTGCTCGAACTGCAGCGGCCGCCCGGCGTCCAGGCGCGCGAGCAGCAGCAGGTCCTCCACGAGCAGCGTCATCCGGCCCGCCTCGGACTCGATACGGCCCAGCGCGTGCCGGGTGTCGGGGCCGACCTGTTCCCTGCCGCGCCGGGTGAGCTCGGCGTAGCCGCGGATGGAGGCCAGCGGTGTTCTGAGCTCGTGACTGGCGTCCGCGACGAACTGCCGGACCCGCATCTCGCTCTGCTGCCGTGCGTGCAGGGCGCCGTGGACGTGGTCCAGCATCCTGTTCAGCGCGGAACCGACCTGGCCGACCTCGGTGTGCGGGTCGCACTCCGACTCGGGCACCCGCTCGCTGAGGTTCACCTCGCCGGTGTGCAGCGGCAGTTCGGAGACCCGGGTGGCGGTGGTGGCGACCCTGCGCAGGGGGCGGGTGGCGAGGCCGACGAGGACGTAACCGGCGATGACGGCGGCGCCGAGACCGGCGGCGGTGACGCTGATCTCCACGAGGATCAGGGTGTTGACGGTGCTGTTGACGTCGTCGGTGGGCAGGGCGATGTAGTACGAGTCGGCGCCGTCCCTGCTCGTGACGTACTGGACGCGGTACTCGCCGAGGCCCGGGATGTCCACGGTGTGGGCGTTCTTGTCCTGCGGCACGGTGGCCAGGGCCGCTTTCTGCGCCGCGTTGAGCTTGGCGGCCGTCATTCCCTTGAAGTCGCCGTTGCTGTCCTTCTGCTGCTCGGCGACGGCGGCACTGACGATCTTGCCCTTCTGCACGTAGGCGGCGATGGTGTCGGGCTGCGTCGGGGCCTGGCTGATGAGGTTCGAGGCCTTGGCACTCGCCGGGATATCCGTCTCCGAGACGGGCGGGTCCTTCAGCGGCTCCTTGCCCTGCTGCGGCGCATCGTCCTGCTGCGGCGCCTTGTCCCTGCCGAAGCCCACCGCGCGCCCGGCCGTCTCACGCAGCTTGCCATCCAGCTGCTCGTACAGATGCGACCGCAGCGCCAGTGTCGTCACCGTGCCGATCACCGAGCAGACCACGGCGATCAGCACCACGGAAGCGACGACGAGCCGCGTCCTGAGCGTGCGCTGCTTGCCTGCCCGCTTCTGCGCCCGCGGCCGTCGTCGCCCGCTCATGAGGCGGCGGGCTTGATCAGGTAACCGGCGCCGCGCCGGGTGTGGATCATCGGCTCCCGCCCCGCGTCGATCTTCCTGCGCAGATACGAGATGTACAGCTCGACGACGTTGGCCTGGCCGCCGAAGTCGTACGACCACACCCGGTCGAGGATCTGGGCCTTGCTCAGCACCCGCCGGGGATTGCGCATCAGGAACCGCAGCAGTTCGAACTCGGTCGCGGTGAGGTGGATGTTGTCCCCGGCCCGCGAGACCTCGTGGCTGTCCTCGTCGAGGGTGAGGTCGCCGACGACCAGCACGGAGTCGGAGCGGCGGTCGGCCGCGCCGGAGCGGCGGATGAGTCCGCGCAGCCGGGCCACGACCTCTTCGAGGCTGAACGGCTTGGTCACGTAGTCGTCACCACCGGCGGTGAGCCCGGCGATACGGTCCTCCACCGCGTCCTTCGCCGTCAGGAACAGCACCGGCACGTCCGGCAGCTCACGCCGAAGCCGCCCGAGGACGGCCAGTCCGTCCATGTCGGGAAGCATCATGTCGAGGACGACGGCGTCGGGCCGGAACTCCCGCGCGGTCTGCACGGCACCCTGGCCGTCCCCGGCACTGCGGATCTGCCAGCCCTCGTAACGCAGGGCCATGGACAGCAGTTCGGTGATCGACAGCTCGTCGTCCACCACAAGCACGCGGACGGGGCTCCCGTCCGGCCTCAGCAGTTCGGTGCGCCCCTGGGGCGAGGTCGTGGTCATGGTGAACACCATGTCGGGACCCCCTGAGAGCACCCTTTCGGCAGTCTGTGATTTTCCTGAGAAACACACAGGCAGCTCTCAGGGAGCCCTTGGGCACCTGCTTGTCCGACCGGACGGGCAGGGATCCCCTGGGCACCGGCTTGTCCGGCCGGGCGGACGGGACATCGGGCCCGTTCTGCCGGCCGCTACCGGACCGGCCCCTGCTCGTCCACCTCGACGGTCGGCGCCCCGAGGAACACCTCGGCGCCCACCGGGCCGTAGGCGATGTTGTAGGTGTCCAGCCAGTACGACCAGTCCCGCAGCCCGGCGGCGCTGCTGAAGCGGTAGTTGAGCCGCCACCGCACCCACTGCCCGGACTCCAGCCGCACGCCCGGACGCCGCCGCGGCCGGGGCGGCACCCCGAACATCGGCCGCACCCTGGGCAGCACCCGCAACCGCCCGTCCGCCTCACGGAGTTGGACGTCGACCCCCCGGAGGCTGTCACCCTGCCGGCCGTGCGGCACGAACTCGTCCTGCTCGTCCATCCGGACCGCGTGGACGAACGGCTCCCCGGCCCGCCCCACCGCGGACGACGGCAACGCGAAGCCCACCGGAGCCGCGTTCCTCATGGTCGCGGCCTCGCCACCCCGGGACCGCTTCGTCCACGAGGTGCGTATCCACTGCACGGTGACGTCCATCCCCCGACC
>NZ_RSAJ01000651.1 GCF_003933965.1 Streptomyces sp. RP5T | reverse complement strand
GCCCCCTTCGCCGCGCGCCCCCCGCCGGGCGGGCCCGCGAAGGCCTGGGCTATGTCGAGCCAGCGGTCGGCGTCCTCGCCCTCGGCCTGCAGGGCGAGGTCGGCGCGGTGGGCACGCTGGGTGGCCAGGAGGCAGAAGTCGAGGGCGGGGCCGGTGACGCGGTCGCCGGCGTTGTCGGGTCCGTACGTCCACAACTCGCCTGAGGGGGAGGTCAGTTCGATGCGGAACTCCTCGAAGGGCGGGGTCAGTCCGTGCACCCCGAAGGCGAAGTCACGGGTGCGGACACCGAGGCGGACGATGTGCCGGATCCGGTCGGTCGCCGCACGGGTCACCCCCAGCGCGTCCGCCACGTCCAGTCCGTGCGCCCAGGTCTCCATGAGACGGGCGGTGGCCATGGAGGCGGTGGACATCGGCGGGCCGTACCAGGGGAAGCGGGCTCCCTCGGGAGCCTTCCGCAGGGCCTCGGCCAGATCCTCGCGTCCGGCCCGCCAGTAGGCGAGCAGTCGCGCCGGCGGCTTGCGGGCGCCCTCCGCCGCGCCGTCGTCCACGAAGTCCCCGGGGGCGGCCAGCGCCTTCTCGACCTCGCGGGAAAAGGCCTCCCGGTCGGTGACGGCGAGCAGGGAGGAGTGGTCGGTCCAGGCGAGGTGCGCGATCTGGTGGGCGACGGTCCAGCCGGGGGCGGGGGTCGCGAGCGCCCACTGTTCGGCGCTCAACTCGGCCACGAGCAGGTCGAGTTCCTCGCTCTCCGCACACAGGTCGTCGATGACGGGCGTGGGGTCTGCCATGGGGTGAGGATGGCAGGGCCCGGATAAACAAGCAAGCGTGATTGCATTTATTTGTACCGGCGAGGAAATTCGCGCGCGCCCGTCTCCGCGGCCGCAGTACCGTCGCCCGGTGATCGATGACGACGGTTGGTTCGGAGAGTCCGTCGCGGCGACGTACGACGAGTCGTCGGCGGCCATGTTCGCCCCCGAGGCGGTCGCGCCCGCCGTGGACGTGCTGGCGGAGCTGGCCGGAGACGGGCGGGCCCTGGAACTGGGCGTCGGCACCGGCCGGATCGCGCTGCCGCTGGCGGCGCGGGGCGTCGAGGTGCACGGCATCGAACTGTCCCGGGCGATGGCGGACCGGCTGCGGACCAAGCCCGGCGGAGACGCCGTCGGCGTGACGATCGGGGACTTCGCGACGGCCCGGGTGCCCGGCGCCTTCTCGGTGGCCTACCTGGTCTTCAACACGATCATGAACCTGACGACCCAGGACGCCCAGGTCGACTGCTTCCGCAACGTCGCGGCCCATCTGACGCCCGGCGGGACCTTCGTCGTCGAGGTCATGGTCCCCCAGCTGCGAAAACTCCCGCCCGGGCAGAACGCCGTCCCCTTCCACGTAGGCGAGACCCGCCTGGGCTTCGACACCTACGACACCGCCACGCAGGCCATGACCTCGCATCACGTCAGCGTCGAGGACGGCCGGGGCTCCTTCCGCTCGATCCCCTTCCGGTACGTGTGGCCCGCCGAGCTGGACCTCATGGCCCGACTGGCCGGGATGCGGCTGCGGGAGCGGTGGGCGGACTGGAGCCGCGCCCCCTTCACCGGCGACAGCGAGTCCCACGTCTCGGTGTGGGAGAAGACGGACTGACCGTCCGGCCCGCCGGCCCGCCGTGGACACGGGTCACACGGTCGCCTTGCCCCGCCCCACCTGCGTCCGGACCGCTCCCATGCTCGCCACGATCACGAGCGCCACGGCGAGCGCCTGGAGCGCGGAGAGGGCCTGGCCGAGGATCAGGAAGCCCGCGAGGGCGGCCAGGCCCGGCTCCAGGCTCATGAGGACCGCGAAGGTGGAGGCGGGCAGGCGGCGCAGGGCGAGGAGTTCGAGGGTGTAGGGCAGCACGGAGGACATCACGGCCACGGCCGCGCCGAGCGCCAGGGTCACGGGGTCCAGGAGCCTGGTGCCCGACTCCACGACACCGAACGGCAGGAACGCCAGCGCGCCGACCGCCATGGCCAGCGCGAGCCCGTCGGCCTGCGGGAAGCGGCGGCCGGTCCGCGCGCTGAAGACGATGTACGCCGCCCACATCGCCCCCGCGGCCAGCGCGAAGGCCACGCCCAGCGGGTCGAGGGCGCCGAAGTCCCCGCCGCCGAGGAGGAAGACGCCGGCGAGGGCGAGGGCGGCCCAGACGGCGTTGACCGCGCGGCGGGAGGCGAGCACCGAGAGGGTGAGCGGGCCGAGGACCTCCAGGGTGACCGCGGCCCCGAGGGGGATGCGGTCGACGGCCTGGTAGAAGAGGCCGTTCATCGCGGCCATGGCGAGACCGAAGACGACGACCGTGCCCCAGTCGGTGCGGGAGTGGCCGCGCAGCCGGGGGCGGCAGACCACGAGCAGCACGATCGCGGCGGCCAGCAGGCGCAGGGTCACCACCCCGAGCGCGCCGGCCCTCGGCATCAGGGTCACGGCCAGCGCCGCGCCGAACTGCACGGAGACACCGCCGGCGAGGACCAGCCCGACGGGACCGAGGGAGCCGAGGCGGCCGGGGCCGCCGGTGGGCGTCGTGGCGACCGGGAGCGGGGAGGACAGGTCGGTGCTGGGGGCGGTCACAGGGCTTCCAGGAGGTCAGGAGGTCGACTCGGGGGTACCGTTCATCACGCTGCACTTCTCGGTCCAGAGTAATGGACTTCGACAGGTGCGTAAACCCGGTATACGACTGTCCTGCGTGCGGCCCGCGTGCGGCCCGCGTGGGCAGTGTCAGTGCCGCACCATGAACACGTCGACGGGGTCCTCGCGCTCCATGACGAAGCCGTGCCGCTCGTAGAGCCGCCTGGCCGCGCTGCCCTGGAGGACGTTCAGGCGCACGGGCCGCCGTCCGTCGGCCTCGGCGCGGGCGAGCAGGGTGCGCAGGACGGCCGAGCCCAGGCCGCGGCCCTGGAATCCGGGGTCGATGAAGAAGTGCTCCAGCCAGTGCCCGTCCTCGGCCGGACGCAGCGCGACACAGCCCGCGAACCGGCCCTCGGTCTCCACGACCGACAGGTGCGCCGCGACGAAGGCGTCCCGGAACCGCTGCCGCACCCGCTCCTCGTCGAAGCGGCCCAGCCGCTCCAGGTCGGGCCGCAGCACCACGGCCCGCAGCTCGGCTATCGGCTCGGCGTCGGCCTCCGTCGCGGGCCGCAGCACCCAGGTACCCGTGTCCATGCCGGGAGTCTGCCAGCACGGCGCACCCGGGCCACCGCGCGTCCCGAGGGCCCAGGCTGGGGCGGGAGAGCCACCGGAGGGCCTCCCCCGCACCCGCCCGTTTCACAGCTCGGGCGGCAGCCCCTCCGCCAGGACCTCCGCCAGATGCCGGCCCCGCGCCCCCGCGAGCTGCTCCAGCTGGGTGCGGCAGGAGTAGCCGTCGGCCAGGACCACCGCGTCCTCGGGTGCCCGGCGTACCGAGGGCAGCAGTTGTTCCTCCGCGCAGGCCTCGGACACCTCGAAGTGGCCCTTCTCGAAGCCGAAGTTGCCCGCCAGACCGCAGCAGCCGCCGGTCAACTCGCCGGTGAGGCCCGCGGCCTCGCGCAGTCGGCGGTCGGCCGTGTCGCCCAGCACCGCGTGCTGGTGGCAGTGGGTCTGGCCGACGACCGGGCGGTCCAGGGCCGGCGGCCGCCAGTCGGGGGCCAGGCGCTCCAGGGCCTCCGCGAAGGTGAGGACCCGGGAGGCGAGGAGGGCGGCGCGCGGGTCGTCGTGCAGCAGCTCCGGCAGGTCGGTGCGGAGCGCGGCCGCGCAGCTCGGTTCCAGGACGACCACCGGCGCCGGGGTCTCCAGCACCGGGGACATCAGGTCGAGGGTGCGGCCCAACACCGTTCGCGCGCGGTCGAGTTGCCCCGTCGACACGTACGTCAGCCCGCAGCAGACCCGGCCCCGGCCGCGCAGCAGGGACACCGGGTCGAGGGCGACCGTACGGCCGTCGCCCACGGGCGGCTTCGCCAGGTGCACGGTGGGCGGCAGGGCCACCCGCAGCCCCGCCGCCTCCAGGACGCGTACGGCCGCCCGCCCCACGGACGGCGAGAGGTGCTCGGTGAAGGTGTCCGGCCACAGGACGACCAGGTCGCCGGTGCCGCGGGCGTCCCGCGCCGCCCCCCACCGGCTGAACGTCTCGGTCGCCACCCGCGGGATCCGCCGCTCGGCCGCGATCCCCCCGAGCCGCTTGGCGACGGCGGCCAACGGCCCCACGGAGGCGACTGCGTTGACCACCGGAGCCGCCCGCAGCCGGTCCACCCAGCGCAGCCACACCGGCAGCCGGCCCATGCTGTAGTGACCGGCCGGCCGGCGGCGCCCGGCGTAGTGGTGGTGCAGGAACTCCGCCTTGTACGTGGCCATGTCGACCCCGACCGGGCAGTCGGAGCGGCAGCCCTTGCAGGACAGGCAC
>NZ_RSAJ01000650.1 GCF_003933965.1 Streptomyces sp. RP5T | reverse complement strand
CACCGGGTCGTGAGTGACCATGACGACCGTCTGGCCCTCGCGGTCGACCATGGCGCGCAGCAGCGCCAGCACCTCGCGCCCGGTCCGTGAGTCCAGGGCACCGGTCGGTTCGTCGCCGAAGAGGACTTCGGGACGGGTGACCAGGGCGCGGGCCAGAGCCACGCGCTGCTGCTGGCCGCCGGACAGCTCCGTCGGCCGGTGCCGGGCGCGTTCGGCGAGGCCGACCTGCTGGAGCACCTCGCGGATCCGGGCCTTCGGGACGCGTCGGCCGGCCAGTCCGAGCGGGAGGGCGACGTTCTGCTCGGCGGTGAGCGAGGGCAGCAGGTTGAACGCCTGGAAGACGAACCCGATGCGCTCGCGGCGCAGCCGGGTCAGCCGGGCCTCGCTGAGCGTCGTGAGTTCGGTGCCGTCCAGGGTGACCGAGCCCGAGGTGGGCCGGTCCAGGCCCGCGGCGCACTGCAGCAGGGTCGACTTGCCGGAGCCGGAGGGGCCCATGACGGCGGTGAAGGAGCCGCGGGCGAAGGCGAGGGTGACGTCGTGGAGCGCGGTCACGGCGGTGTCGTCGTACGAGGCCCGTCTGCCGTCCCTGGTGCGTGTCCGGCCGTACGTCCTGCCGACTGCCCTGCTGTAAGTCCTGCCATATGTCCTGCTGACGGATCGCAGGCTGATGGCGTCGCTGCTCATGGGTCCCCCACTCGTCCGGTGTCCGCGGTGGCTCCACGAAACCGTCCGGAGGCAGTCGGGCGCAGTGCGGCGGGGACTAGACCTGGGGTAGGGCCGGCCCTACCCCCACTCCTCCGTCCTGGCCCATGGCCGTGCCCCGCGCGGCGCTTCTACGGTGATCCGCATGCGACCTCGGAATGTGTGGCAGGCCATGTCCCGGCCGGGTTTCCTGCTGTCGGCGTGGCCCTGGCGCTCGGTGGGTTACCTGCTGAGCGGTGCGTTGGCCGGCGTGGTCGCGCTGGTGGGGATCCTGACGCTCGCGGTGGCCGGCGGGGCGCTCGCCCTCGTACTGGTGGGACTGCCGCTGCTGGTCCTGCTGGCGCTGTCCGGTGTCGTGGTCGCCCGGCTGGAACGGCGGCGGCTGCGCCTGGTGGACGCGGACCCGGTGCCGGACCCGCACCGGGCGCCCGCCGCCACCGGTCTGCGGGCCTGGCTGACGACACGGCTGAAGGAACAGGCGACCTGGCGGGAACTCGGGTACACCCTGCTGTTCGCCGGGCTGCTCTGGCCGGTGGACGCCCTCGTGGTCACCGTGGCCCTGCTCCTTCCCGTCTCCATGACGGCGGCCCCGCTGCTGATGGCCACGGTCGGGGAGGGCCGGGAGGCCAAGGTCCTCAAACAGTGGACGGTCACCACCTGGCCGACGGCCTTCGGCGTGGCGGTACTGGGGTTGCTGCTGCTCGCGGTGGGCCTGTACGCGCTCGGGGTCCTCGCGGGGGCCCGGGCCGGGCTGACACGGTTGCTGCTCGCCTCGCGCGAGGGCGAACCGGACGCGCGGGTCGTCGAACTGAGCCGTTCACGCGCGCGGTTGGTGGACGCCTTCGAGGCGGAGCGCAGGCGCATCGAACGCGATCTGCACGACGGGGCGCAACAGCGCCTGGTCGCCCTGACGATGACCGTCGGCCTCGCCCGTCTCGACGCCCCGCCCGGGCCGCTCGCCGACCAACTCGCCAAGGCCCACGACGAGGCGGGCAGCGCCCTGGCCGAACTCCGCGAACTCATCCAGGGCATCCACCCCCAGGTCCTCGCGGACTACGGCCTGACGGCCGCCGTGGCCGACGCCGCCGACCGCTCCGCGGTCCCGGTCGACGTCGATCTGTCGGTGCCGGGGCGGCTGGACCGGGCGGTGGAGGCGGCCGCCTACTTCGTGGTCTGCGAGGCGCTGGCCAACGTGGACAAGCACAGCGGGGCCGGCCGGGCCGAGGTGCGCGGCGGCCACGCGCGCGGACGGCTGCTGCTGGAGGTACGGGACGACGGCCGCGGCGGCGCGGACGCCTCGGCGGGCAGCGGGCTCACGGGACTCGCCGACCGCGTGTCGGTCCTCGATGGCACACTCTCCCTGTCCAGTCCGCCGGGTGGTCCCACCCTGTTGCGTGTGGAGTTCCCTTGCGAGGTGACCGAGCCGGGCGTGACGCGCGGGACCGGGGTGCCGGTGGAGCGCGATCGCTCCGGGTAGTGCTCGCCGAGGACAGCGTGCTGCTGCGCGAGGGACTCGTCGGACTGCTCGGCCGGTGCGGCCACGAGGTCGTCGCCGCGGTCGGCGACGCCGAGTCACTGCTGATCGCCGCCGAGGAGCACAGCCCCGACATCGTGGTGACGGACGTCCGTATGCCCCCCGGCTTCCAGGACGAGGGGCTGCACGCCGCGATCCGCCTGCGGGAACGGCGCCCGGGCCTGCCGGTGCTGGTCCTCAGCCAGTACGTGCAGCGGACGTACGCCTCCGAACTCCTCGACTCCGGAGACGGCACGGGCGTCGGCTATCTGCTCAAGGACCGCGTCGGCCAGGTGGAGCAGTTCGTCGACGCCCTGTGCGAGGTCGCGGACGGAGGCACGGTCGTGGACCCCGAAGTCGTACGCCAGTTGCTGCGCCGGCGCCGCGATCCGCTGGAGCGGCTCACCCCGCGAGAGCGGGAGGTCCTCGCGCTGATCGCCGAGGGGAAGTCCAACGGGGCGATCGCGCGGGAACTGGTGGTGTCCGAGGCCGCGGTCGGCAAGCACATCGGCGGCATCCTGACGAAACTGGACCTGCCGCCGGCGCAGGAGACGCATCGCCGGGTGCTGGCGGTGCTGGCGTACTTGCGGGCGTGAGGGCCGCGCCCTTCCCCTGAGGTCTCCTGGAGTCTCCCGGGGGTTTTCCACAGCTGTGGAGTTGTCCACAGGGTCTGACGAGTTTCGGCCGGTGGCTGTACGGTCGGCACGAGTTGATGTTCCTGCGAGTCATGGGGGAGGCGGTCGCGGTGACCGAGGGCGGTGTGGAGACGACGGCCGCGGTGGAGACCGGTGAGGTGGCCGACGCGGTGGCCGAAACCCGGCGGCCCCGGGTGCGCGGGTTCGCCCAGTGGCCCGTCGAGGGCTCGCCGAAGAAGAAGGGCAAGGCCCTGCGGGAGAGCGTCCCGCGCAGCGCCCATGCGGCACTCGACCTCGACATCTCCCGCCCGAGCGCGGTCGACGCGGTCGAGGAATCGAGCCGCGGCCGCCTGCCCGAGCTCACACCGATCCGGGTGGGCCGGATGGCGGCCACCCCGTTCGCCTTCCTGCGCGGTTCGGCGGGACTCATGGCGTACGACCTGGCCCGCACCCCGATGACCAGGATCCGCGCCCAGATCTGCGGCGACGCGCACGCCGCCAACTTCGGCCTGTACGGCGACGCCCGCGGCGGCCTGGTCATCGACCTCAACGACTTCGACGAGACGGTCTTCGGCCCCTGGGAGTGGGACCTCAAGCGGCTCGCCGCCTCCCTGGTCCTCGCGGGCCGGGAGATCGGCGCCGACGAGGACACCTGCCGCACGGCGGCGCACGGCGCGGTGGGCGCGTACCGGCGCACCATGCGGCTGCTCGCCAAGCTCCCGGTGCTGGACGCGTGGAACGCGATCGCGGACGAGGAACTCGTCTCCCACACCGACGCCCATGACCTGGTCGGCACACTGGAGCGGGTCTCGGAGAAGGCGCGGGCCAACACCAGCGGCCGCTTCGCCGCGAAGTCGACGGAGCTCACGGAGGACGGTGGCCGGCGCTTCGTGGACGCCCCGCCGGTGCTGCGCCGGGTGCCCGACGAGGAGGCCGCGGAGGTGGCCGCGTCCCTGGAGCACTACCTGACCACCGTCTCCGAGGACCGTCTCCCGCTGCTGGCCCGCCACGCGGTGCACGACGTGGCGTTCCGCGTCGTCGGCACGGGCAGCGTGGGCACGCGTTCCTACGTCGTCCTGCTGCTGGACCACCGCGGCGAACCGCTGGTCCTCCAGGTCAAGGAGGCGCGGGCCTCCGCCCTGCTGCCGCACCTGGTCACCGCGGGCTTCGACGCCCCGGAGGTCGACCACGAGGGCCGCCGGGTGGTCCTCGGCCAGAAGCGGATGCAGGTCGTCAGCGACATCCTGCTCGGCTGGACGACCGTGGCGGGCCTGCCCTTCCAGGTCCGCCAGTTCCGCAACCGCAAGGGCAGCGTCGACCCGGCCGCCCTCTCCGCCGACCAGATAGACGACTACGGCCGTATGACCGGCGCCCTCCTGGCCCGCGCCCACTCGCACAGCGCCGACCCGCGCCTGATCGCCGGCTACTGCGGCAAGAACGACGAACTCGACGAGGCGATCGCCACGTTCGCGGTGACCTACGCGGACCGCACGGAGGCCGACCACGGGGAACTGGTGGCGGCGATCCGGTCAGGGAGGGTGGCGGCGGAGACGGGGGTCTGAGGAG
>NZ_RSAJ01000064.1 GCF_003933965.1 Streptomyces sp. RP5T | reverse complement strand
CGCCCACGCCGCCGTCCCCGCCGCCTCCCTCGCGGGCACCGCCACCGGGGTCTTCGTCGGGGTCTCCGCCCCGGAGTACGGCTCGCTCACCGGGGCCGACCCGGCCGCCGTCGACCCGTGGGCCCCGGCGGGCGGAGCGCTGAGCGTGACCGCGGGCCGGCTGGCGTACGTGCTGGACACCCGCGGGCCGAGCATGGCCGTGGACACCGCCTGCTCGTCCTCGCTGGTCGCCGTGCACCACGCGTGCGTGAGCCTGCGCACCGGCGAGAGCGACACGGCGATCGCCGCGGGCGTCAACCTGCTGCTCTCCCCCACCGTCACCATGGCGTTCCGGCGGGCGGGCGCCCTCGCACCGGACGGGCGGTGCAAACCCTTCTCACCGGACGCCGACGGCATCGGACGCGGGGAGGGCTGCGCGGCCGTCCTGTTGAAGCGGCTGTCCGACGCCGAGCGGGACGGCGACCGCGTGCTCGCCGTCATCCGCGCCACGGCCGTGAACTCCGACGGCCGCTCCAACGGCCTCCTCGCCCCCAACCCGGCCGCCCAGCAGGCCCTGTTGACCACCGCGTACGCCCGGGCCGGCCTCGCCCCCGCCGACGTCGACTACGTCGAGGCGCACGGCACCGGAACCCCCCTCGGGGACCCCATCGAGGCGGGCGCGCTCGGCGCGGTACTGGGCGCGGGCCGCGACCCCGACCAGCCGCTGCTGCTCGGCTCCGTCAAGTCGAACCTCGGGCACCTGGAGTCCGCCGCGGGCATCGCCGGGCTGGTGAAGACCGTGCTCGCCCTGCACCACGACGTCATCCCGCCGACCCTGCACTGCGCCGGGGGCAGCGCCCTGGACGACGAACGACTGCGCGTGGTCACCGAGGGCGAGCCCTGGCCGCGCTACGCCGGTACGGCCACGGCGGGCGTCTCCGGGTTCGGGTTCGGCGGCACCAACGCCCATGCCGTCCTGGAGGAATGGCGGTCCGCCGTCCTGCCCGCGCGTGCGGCCGACGAACCCGGCGCACGGCTCCACCAGTTGTCCGACGTGGACGAGGAGCGGCTGCGGGACACCGCGGCCCGGCTCGCCGACTGGCTGCGGACGGCGGCCGCGCACCCCGCCGACGTGGCCCGCACACTGGCCGGCCGGGCGGACCGCGGCGGGGTGCGCGCGGCGGTCGTCGCCCGCGACCGCGACGAACTCGCGGACGGACTGGACGCGTTGGCGCAGGGGCGTCCGCACGGACGGCTCGTCACCGGTGAGCGCGACCTCATGGGAGCCGGCCCCGTGTGGGTCTTCTCCGGCTACGGCACCCAGTGGGCCGGAATGGGGCGCAGGCTGCTGGCCGAGGAGCCCGCCTTCGCCGCCGCCGTGGAGAAGCTCGACGCGGAGTGCGGACTGTCCCTGTACGACCGTCTGTCGTCCGGGACCGGGCTGGACCGGCTGGAGGTGGCCCAGCCCGTCCTGTTCGGACTCCAGGTGGCGCTCGCCGAGTTGTGGCGTGCCCACGGCGTCGAACCCGCCGCCGTCATCGGGCACTCGCTGGGCGAGGTGGCCGCGGCGGTGTGTGCGGGCGCCCTGGACGCCTCGGAGGGCGCCCGGATCGTCGCCGTACGGGCGGGGCTGCTCAGCCGGCTGCGGGGCGGGGCGATGGCGGTCGTCGACCTCGACGACGGTGAACTCGACTCCCTGGCACGGGACTTCCCCGGTGTGCAGGTCGCCGTGCACTCCTCGCCCGGGCAGAAGGTCGTCACCGGCGAGGAACCGGCGGTGGCGCGGCTCGTGCGGTGGCTGGAGGGGCAGGGGCGGACCGCCCGGTCCATGCGGGTCGTCGGTGCCGGTCACTCGCCCCAGGTCGAGCCGCTGCTCGCCGAGTTGACCGAGTCCCTGGCCGACATCACGGGCAGGGCGCCCCGGGTTCCCGTCTACTCCACCGTCCTGGACGACCCGCGCGGCGCGTGTGTCTTCGACGCCGCCCACTGGGCGGCGAACCTGCGTCGGCCCGTACGGCTGGACCGGGCGGTCGCCGCGGCCGCGGCCGACGGCCACACCGCCTTCGTGGAGATCTCCCCGCACCCGGTCCTGGGCCGGGCCGTCACCGAGAACGCGCCCGGGGCGCTCGCGATCGGCACCCTGCGACGCGACGCCGACGGGTGCGCCGACTTCCTCGGCCAGGTGGGCGCCCTGTACTGCGCGGGCGCCCGGCTGCCGTTGCCGGCGGGACGGGTCGTCGACCTGCCCGCGCCGCGCTGGAGGCATGTGCGGCACTGGTGGACGGACGGACGGGGAGCGTCACCGGCCCCGGCTCCCGCGTCCCCGAAGGCGCGGGCCGATCAGGCGCCCGCCGCGCAGGACACCTCCGTCGCCGGCCGCCTGTGCCACCACATCGCCGCCGTCACCGGTCACCCCGCCGGCCGGATCACCCCCGGCACCGCGCTGGCCGACCTGGGGCTCGACTCGCTCATGGCGGTCCGCGTCCGCACCGCCCTGGAGCGCGAGTTCGCCGTCGAACTGCCGCTGCGCGACCTGCTCGGCGCCACCACCGTCCAGCAGCTGGCCGACCGTGTCCGGCCGGGCGCGGTACGCCCGCTGCGCGTCACCGGCACCCGGCCGCCGCTCTTCCTCGTGCACGCGGCCGGCGGCACGACCGACGTCTACCGGCCCCTCGCCGAACGCCTGGGCGACGAACGGCCCGTGTACGGCCTCGAACGCCTGGAGGACGCGCCGACGGTGACCGAGAAGGCGCGCCGCTACGCCGAGGCCGTCACCGCCGTCCACCCCGACGGGCCACTGCTGCTGGGCGGTTGGTCCTTCGGCGGCTTCGTCGCCCAGGAGACCGCGCGGCACCTGACCGCCGCGGGACGGGACGTGCGGCTCGTGGTCCTCATCGACTCCGTACGGCCGCTGCCCAGGCCCGGCCGCACACCGGCCGACCGGCTCCGCGCCCACTTCGAGGGGTTCGCCCGCCACGTCCGCGACGCCTACGGGGTCGCGCTGGAGCTGCCGTACGACGACCTCGTCGCCATGGACGACGACCGCGAGCGCATCGACACGGTGCTGGGGATCCTGCGCGCGGCCGCCGACGTGCCGCCCGCCGCCCTGGAGCACCAGCGTTCCTCCTATCTGGACCTGAGGATCGGCGAGGCCCACGAGCCGGGCCGCTACGACGGGCCGGTGGTCCTGTACCGGGCCACGCGGCCCGCTCCGCACACCGTGCGCGACCCCGCCTACGAACGCGACGACCGAACGCTGGGCTGGGACGAGGTGTGCCCGCGGCTGACCGTCGTACCGGTCGAGGGACACCACCTGTCGCTGCTCGACCCGCCGCACGTCGACGAGCTCGCCGTCCACCTGGGCCGTGAGCTCGCCGCCGGGACCCGCTGAACGCGATCCGAGGAGAGCCGCCATGCACCCACGCACCACCGGAGTGTCCCGACGTACCGTCATCAAGGCCGCGGCCGGTGCCGGTCCGGCCGTCCTCCTCGGCGCCCGGACCGCCTCCCCGCCGGGGTCCCGCACGAGGGACGTGTCCGTGCCCTCCGCCGCGCTCGGCCGCAGCGCCCCGGTGCGGCTGATCCTGCCGTCGGGGTTCGACACGGAGCCCACCCGCACCTACCCGGTGCTGTACCTGCTGCACGGCGCCCACGACGACTACACGTCCTGGACCCGGGAGACGGACATCGAGGCCTTCACCGAGGGCCGGAACCTGATCGTGGCGATGCCCGACGCGGGACCGACGGGCATCCCCACCGCCTGGCGCGGCGGGCCCGACTACGAGACCTTCCAGCTGAGCGAGGTGCCGGCGCTGCTCGCCCGGGACTACCGGGCCTCCGGCACACGGGTCGTCGCGGGCGTGTCCACCGGCGGCTACGGCGCCATGGCGCACGCGGCACGGCACCCGGGCACCTTCACCGCCGCGGCCTCCTACAGCGGGATCCTCGACACCATGGCGCCCGGCGTGCCCCCGCTCGTGGACGCCATCGTGGCCCGCGAGAACCTGGTGCCGGCGTCGCTGTGGGGCAATCCCTTCCTGAACCTGTTCACTTGGCGCGACTTCAACCCGAGGGACCGCGCGGCGGGCCTGCGCGGCACCGCCCTGTACGTCTCCAGCGGCAGCGGGCTCGCGGGCAGCACGGGCGACTGGCTGCCCGAGGCCCTGGAGAGCGCCCTGTGGCCCTCCGCGCACAGCTTCACCGACACGCTCGCCCTGCTGCGCATCCCGGTCACCACGCACTTCTACGCGGGCGGGGGCCACAGCTGGGCCTACTGGAAGCGGGAGTTCACCGCGTCCTGGCCGATGCTCGCCCGTGGCCTGGGGGTGCCGGAGTGAAGTCGCTGCCGTCGGGGCACGGAACGCAACGCAGGGGACGTCCGTCCAACACAGGACTCACCCCTCGCCCCACGGGCAACGGCCCGCGGGTGAGCCGCTTCCGGGTGAAAGGAGGGTCCCCCTTGGCCACCCCCGTCCCGCACGGCGCTCCCAAGAGCCTCGGCGGCACCCCGGTACCGCCCGACCTCGCCGAACTGCTGCGCGCCCAGTTGGAGGAGGTCGCCGACGAGGTCGAGGAGGAGGTCCGCCGGCAGGTGCCCGAGTACGCGCGCCCGGCCGACGGAACCTACCGCCGCCACCTCAGAGCCGGCGTGGTGCAGGCGCTGACCCTGTTCGTCGACCACATCGCCGACCCGCGCGGCCGCGGGGACGCGATCGCGGCGACGTACTACGAACTCGGCCGCGGCGAGGCCCTGGAGGGGCGCAGTCTGGACGCGCTGCAGTCCGCGCTGCGGGTCGGGGGGCTGCACGCCTGGCGGCTGATGGGCCGTACGGCGGAGGAGCTCGGCCTGGACTCCTCGGTGGTCACGGCGCTGGGCGAACTCGCCTTCCGCACGGTGCACGAGGTCGCGGAGGCCGCGGCCGCCGGGTACTCCGAGGCCCGCGCGCACAACACGGACGAGCTGGAGCGGCGGCGCAGAAGACTGCTGGACCTGCTGCTCGGCGAGGGGCCCGTCCCCCCTGCGGCGGTGCAGGACCTGGCGCACGGGGCCCGCTGGACGGTGCCCGGGCAGGTCGCGGTCGTCGCGCTCGCGGCCACCCCCGACCAGCGGGACGAGGAGTGGCCGCTGGCCGCGGCGGGGGCGCTGGTGGACATGGAGTCGCGGCCGCCGCGGATGCTGATCCCCGACCCGGACGGCTCGGGGCGTTTCGGCGGGCGCGCGTTCAGCCTCGCGCTGCGCGGGCGGCCGGCCGCGATCGGGCCGACGGTGCCGCTCGCGGAGGCCGCCCGGTCGTTGCGCTGGGCCGTCCGGGCGCTGGGGCTGATGGGGCGTGGGCTGCTCCCCCGGCAGGGCGTGGTGCGCTGCGCGGACCACCTGTCGACACTGCTGCTGCACAGCGACGAACCGATGCTCGACCACCTGCGCGCGCGGGCCCTCGCACCGCTCGACACGGTGTCGGAGGGGCAGCGGGAGCGGCTCGCCGAGACACTGCTGGCATGGCTGCTCAGCGGCAGCAACGTGCCCGATGTCGCCGCCCGTCTCCATGTCCATCCGCAGACGGTGCGTTACCGGCTGCGTCAGCTGGAGAAGGTTTTCGGCGACGCCCTGCACGATCCCGCTTCCCGTCTGGATCTCATTCTGGCACTCACCACCGCACAAAAGAGCGAGGAATTACTGAATTCCCGTCCATAACACCGGCCACGGCCGGGCGAATACCTTCGGGACATCCTTTCCGCAGGCGTTTCACACGCCCCACCCTCAAAGGATCCCCCCATGCGTATTCGCTTGTGCCTCGCCGCGCTCTCGCTGGTCGGCGGCGCCTGCGCGGCCACCGTCACGGCACCGGCCGCGGCCGCCGCAGCCTGCACGGACATCGACGTCGTCGCCGCTCGCGGCACGTTCGAGCCGGGCACGCTCGGCCTGATCGTCGGCGACCCGGTGTACTCCGCGCTCCAGAGGAAAATCACCGGCCGGAGTCTGAGCAGCTACAAGGTGAACTACCCCGCGGACCTTTCCCCCACCTCGGCCGCACAGGGCAACGCGGACCTGGTGAACCACGTGAACAGCCAGGCGGCCGCCTGTCCGAACCAGCGCTTCGTTCTGGTCGGCTATTCGCAGGGCGCGAACGTCGTCGACAATTCCATCGGCATCAGCAGCGCGGGTGCGGTGGTCGGCAGTCCGATCGTGGCCACCATTCCCGCCGCACTGGAACCGCGGGTGGCCGCGGTGCTGCTGTTCGGCAATCCGATCCGGGCGATCGGCAAGAGCGTCACCGGCACGTACCAGAGCCGCACCATCGACTTCTGCGCCAAGGGCGACCCCGTCTGCGAGGCGGGCGGCAACGACACCCTGGCGCACCTCGGCTACACGGCGAACGCCGACGCGGCGGCCGCCTTCGCCGCCGGCAAGGTCTGAGCGGTTCGGGCGCACGAAGGGCCCGGGAGGAACTCCTCCCGGGCCCTTCCGCGTTGCCGGGCCATCGAGGGTTGCCGGGCTATCGGGGCGAGCGGGCGAACTCCGTCAGCGCGGTGGACACCGGTTCGGGCCGGCCGTTGTTCTGCACCGGCGCCGCCGTCAGCACGTCCAGGTGCTGGTAGCCGTCCGCGACCACGGGATGCAGATCGGCGGGGACACGGCCGGCGAGCAGTCCGTCGCCCGCGAGGACGGTGAGCGTCGGGTGGGCGGTGAGCCCGTCCGGGTGCACGACGAGCTTCCTCACCTGCGGGGAGGTGGACAGTTCGAGGTCGGTGACGAGTTTGGTCGGGAAGTACTGCTCGGTGAAGTCCAGCGGCTGCGCGGCCATGCTGCGCGCCAGCTCCTGGATGTCGGTGACCTCCTTGCCGGCGGCGGTGAACGGCGTCCCGTCCGAGGACCGGTACCCGGGGTCGTCCGGATCGCCGACACGGTCGTAATCGCGCCAGGTGTACAGCGGACCGTGGGGCACGGCCGGGACGGCCTTGTACTCGGTGCCGAACAGGCCCGGCTGCGCCGAACTCCCGTTGGCGGCGGGGAAGTTCTTGTCGGTGACGGGCCCGCCGTCGAAGAAGCCGACGCTACTCTGCAGGAACGCGAGGGGGACGGACTGGTCGTCCATCAGGGCGCCGAGCACCGCCTCATTGGTGAGCCGGAAGTCCTTCACCGCGGGTGTGCCGGTGACGAAGGTGGCGGTGTCCTTGGAGAACAGGAAGCGGTTGGTGGCCTCGATGTTGGCGGTGGCGGGCAGCCGGGCCGGCAGGTCGGACTCGCCGCCCGGGTCCTGGAGGGCTCCCACGCCCGCGATGGCCAGCAGGGTCATGGTCTCGGGGTTGAGCAGGACGGGCGCGGACAGCGAGCGCGGGAGCACTCCGCTGTCGAGGCCGGTCTGGACGACGCCGTAACCGAGGCCGACGTCGGGCAGGCCGGTGTCGTCCGGGATGCTGCCGCTCAGGTCTCCGAGGGAGGTGGAGACGGTGGTGTCCAGGGCGAACCAGCCGGCGCACTGGTTCCGGCCGGCGTCGGCGGTGGTGGCGGGGTCGCCGTCGAAGTCGGCGGTGGCGAAGTAGCCGGTGACGACTCCGCCGAGGGAGTGGCCGCCGCACAGCACCTTGTTCCTGCGCACGCCCGGGTCGGGCAGTTCGGCGGTGAGCAGGTCGTACTCGTCGCGGACGGTCTGCTCGATGCCGAGCCTCGCCATCCATGCGAGCTTGTCGTTGCCGACGAACCCGGCGAAGGTGCGGCCCTGGACCTGTTTGCCGCGGTAGTAGTAGTCGACAGCGGTGTGCTGGTCGCCGGAGGCGATGCCGGTGCGGTCCTCCAGGCAGTTGGAGCGCCGGTCCAGGGCCCAGAACTCGATGTGCAGCCCCTGCTCCGCGGCCCGGGCCACGGTGTTGCGGGCGACGCTGTCGAAGGCTCCGGCGCCCTCCAGGATGCCCGGCTGGGCGATCAGGACCCGGTCGGCGTCGGCCGCTGCCGCGGGACCGTCGGCGGACCGGTAGCGCAGGTACGACAGCCAGTCGCACGCCGCGGGCCGGGCACCGAAGGACGCGGGCAGCGGGGCCCTCACCCGCACCAGGGTCTCGGTGACGCCGCCGCCGGCTCCCACGGCCGTCTCGGTTCGCGCGCTGTTCCCCTGGGCGGTCGGCGACGACACGGTCAACGCCCCGGTGGTCAGCAGCACCGCCAGCGCCACGGTGCGCCACCTGTCTGCTCTGCTGCGACTCGTGTTCATGCGGGAACCGTAGGGCGGCGCGAACCGTGCCCCGGGGAGTTGCTCACAAGAACGCAGGGCCCGGTGCACGCTTTGTCACCAGCCGCAGAGCGTTCTCAGTCGTCGCGCAGGGTACGGCGCGGTGAGCGGTCGTAGGTGTGCCGGTACAGGGTGGCGAAGCGGCCCGGGTGGTAGAAGCCCCAGCGGGCGGCGATGTCGGTGACCGTGACGCCGTCCTCGGGGTCGGCGGCGGCCAGCTCGTCGTGGGCGTGGGACAGGCGGACCTTCCGGAGGTACGCCAGCGGGGTGGTGTCCAGGTGACGGCGGAAGGCGTACTGGAGCGCGCGGACGCTGATGTGGGCCGCCTCCGCGATCTGGGCCACGGTGAGGGGCCGGTCGGCGTGGGCGTCGATGTGGGCGAGGGCGCGGCGCAGGGCCGCGGGGTGGGCGTCATGGCGGTCGGTGCCGGTGGGATCGGTGACCGCGGTGTGGGGGAAGGTGGCCAGGACGGCCGCCGCGAGGTGCTGGCCGGCGGTGGAGGCCACCAGCGGCTGGTCGGCGACGGCGGCGTCCGCCAGGACGTGGTCCTGCACATAGCGGATGGTTGTCCGCAGCCGGTCGCCCGCGGCCGGGCTGAGCGGCCGGTGCCCGGTGAGCCGGACCGGTTCGGGGCGGCGGCCCTCCGCGGTCGCGGCGACCTGGGTGAGCAGCTCCGGGTCCAGCATCGTGATGTTGTAGCGGGCTGCTTGGATGCGGCCCGCGTAGGACAGCTCGGGCGGGGCGAAGGACACCACGTCGCCGGGGCCGAAGGAGTCCGAGACGCCCTGGTAGACGTGGTCCTCGATGGTGCCCTCGTGCACCAGGCACAGGCAGATCCGGCCCAGCGGGGTGACCGCGTAGCTCATGTCGAAGTCCAGGTCGAGCTCGTCGACGCTGACCGAGTCGATGGCGGTGCGGTGGATCCGGGTCCGGCTGCTGTCCGGGGTGCCGTTGCCGATGCGCATCTTCGCGTAGGCATGGCTGAGGAACTCCTCCGTCCGGTCCAGATCGTCGCTGTCGAATGTCAGCGTCTCCATCGCGCCAGGGCCTCCCGCTCTCTTCTCCTCATTCGCACATACCCGCGAATCCCGCGATGCCACGGGTGACGTTCGTTTTCTGTCCTGCCAGGTCACAGGGTGTGCGTCCTTCGGCTCGTCAGTATCGGTCCTGTGCGTGCACGCTGGACGGACGGCGACCGCCGCAGTCGCAGGTGCGGCGGGGGGAGAGGGCGACAGGACGGTGGATGACGCAACACGAAGAGCCGGCTGACAAGGTCGAGGAACTCCGCACGGAGGTCGCCCAGCTCCGCCAGGCCCTTGTCTCGCACGCGATCGTCGACCAGGCGATCGGTGTCGTCATCGCCCTCAGTGGTCTCCGCCCCGAGCAGGGGTGGGAGATCCTCAAGACAGTGTCCCAGCACACCAACACCAAGGTGCGGGAGGTGGCCGGGCATGTCGTGCGCTGGCCCGACGCCGGCACGCTTCCCCCGGAGATCCGCCGGGCACTGCGGGCGGCCCTGGTCGAGGCGCACACGGTGCACGGGGGCCGGTCGCTGGTGCGGCCGGAGCAGCGGTGCCAGGGCCGCGACGGTGCGTTCTCGGGTAAAACCGAGTGACGGGCCGGGAGACCTGTGCGTACCGTTGATCACATGAAGGACATCAGGCGCACCCGCACCGCAGCCGCGCGAGCGACCAGCTCGCCGGCTGCCGACGCCTGACCTCTCCCCTCTCCCCGGCGGCCGGAAACGGACCGCCGGTGCGAGACCTCTGGTCGCGCTGTGTGCGTGGTCGTTTCCGGTCCCCCCAGACCGAAGGACCCCAGCATGGACACGGACCGGACCGTACGCGTCTTCACCGACTTCTACCGCGAGCGCGGTCACCACCTGATCACGGGCAGCACGCTGCTGCCACCGCCCGGGGACCCGGTGCTGTTCACCACCTCGGGCATGCATCCGCTCACCCCCCATCTGGAGGGCCTCCCGCATCCGCGGGGCCGCCGGCTCGTCAATGTGCAGCGCTGTCTGCGCACGACCGATCTCGACGAGGTCGGCGACTCCACGCACCTGACGGTGTTCGAGATGCTCGGCTCCTGGTCGCTGGGCGACTACGGCCACTCGCGGAGCCTGCGCTGGGGGTACGAGCTGCTGCGTGACGGGTTCGGGATCCCCCACGACAGACTCCACGTCACGGTCTTCGGCGGTGACGAGCAGGTGGGCCCCGACCTCGAATCCCTGCGCACCTGGGAGGAGCTGGAGGTCCCCGTGGAGCGCACCGGAGACAACAACTGGTGGTCCAACGGCCCGGTCGGCCCCTGTGGCCCCGACTCGGAGATCTTCGTGTGGACCGGCGACGTCCCGCCCCGGGGCACCCCCACCACCGACCCGCGCTGGGTGGAGATCTGGAACCACGTCGGCATGCGCTACCGGCGCCTGGAGGACGGCTCGCTGCGGCCCCTGGAGCGCCCCGGCATCGACACCGGCATGGGGCTGGAGCGGCTGGTCACCGTCCTGCAGGGCCGTGACTCGGTCTACGGCACCGATGTGTTCGAGCCGTGGCTGCGGCTGCTGCCGCCCCTGTGGCCGCTCGACGGACCGTCGCTGCGGCTGGTCAGCGACCATCTGCGCGCCGCCGTCGTCATGATCGGCGACGGGGTACGGCCGTCCAGCACGGGCCGCGGTTACGTCCTGCGTCGCGTCGTGCGCCGCCTGCTCACCACGCTGCGGCGCGACGACCCGTCCCGCACCCTCCGCGACCTGCCGGAGGAGCTCCTCCGGCACACGCTGGACCACTTCCGCACCGGCTGCGGGCCGGGGCTCGTGCGGGACGTGCTGCTGGAGGAGGAACGCCGGTTCGACCGGCTGCTGGAGCGCGGCCGGCGGCTGCTGTCCGGGCCGCGCTACCGGGGGCCGCTGAGCGAGGAGGACTACGACTACCTCCACGACACCCACGGCCTGCCCCGCGACCTGGTGCTGGAGCTGCGCCCCGAGGGGTGAGGGCTACTCGGTGCGCAGGGCCGTCGCCGTCCGGGCCCCGGCGGCCCAGCCCGCCGGGAGCAGCGCGCCCAGCAGGGCGATGGCGAGACCGGCCAGGCCCAGCAGGACCAGGTGGGGCGTCTCGTACACGTCGAGGACGGAGCGGGGCAGTTCGGTGCCCGCCGCGTGTCCCATCACCGGCAGCACGAACCCGTGCAGCGCGTAGCCGGCGGGCACCCCGACGAGGCCGCCGAGCAGGCCGATGCCGGCCACCGAGGCGAGGACGAGGCTCACGGTCTGCCGGGGTGACATGCCGAGCGCCTTGCACACGCCCAGGTCGTGGACGCGCTCCCGGGTGTCCAGGACGACGGAGTTGAGGACGCCGAGGCCCGCCACGGTCACCAGCATCAGGGTGAGGAGCACGGCCATCGTGTTCAGGACGAGCACGAAGTTGTCCCGCTCGGAGGGGGCGTTCGCCCGGGCGTCGGCTCCGAGGGGCTCGATGCGCGCGGCGAGCTTCTCGGCGTACGCCGCCGGGGCGACGCCCGGTTTCACGTCGACCAGGAACATCTGGGGTCCGGTCGCGGGGAAGTCGGCGAGGTTCGCCTGGATCTCCAGCTCGTCGCCCGAGGTGTCGAAGTCCTCACCGACGATCTTCAGGGTTGCCGTCTCCTTCCCGACGCGCACGCGCACGCTGTCCCCGATCCCGGTGCCGGTGCTGTCCAGGAACCGGCCGGGCACGACGACCTGGCCGGCGCCGGTGAGCCAGTGCCCGGAGATCATGGCGTAGCCGCCCCGCGTGGAGTCGCCCTGGTAGAGGGTGGCCCGGACGGTTCCGGAGACCCCGGTCACGGTGGCGTCCTGCTGGCCCTTCCCGTAGTACGAGGCGGTGCCGGTCTGCGCCTCGATGGCGGCGCTCACCTTCGCCGGGTCGGCCGGTTCGGGTTCCGGGGTGCCCGGAGCCGGGACGTGCTCGCCGCCCGCGACGCTCGGCCCACCGGTGAAGACGGTGACGGCGGAACGGTTCTCGGGGTCCTGCACCGCGCTGACCTCGTTCAGTGAGGAGGTGAGCCCGACGGCGAAGGTCGCCGCGGTGGTGCCGAAGGCCACGGCGAGCAGCATCGCGAGGGCACGGACCGGGTGCGCGAAGGTGCCGGCGAGGCCGTAGGTCACCGCTCGGGGCAGGGGCAGCCGGCCGGCCGCGCGGTGCGCCCTCGCCCGCAGGGGGTTGCCCCCGCCACGGCCGGTGCGCGGGGCCCTGCCGACGGCGATGGCCTCGACCGTGCGCAGCCGCCCGGCCCGCAGCGCGGGGACGAGGGCCGCGACCCCGACGACCAGCAGCGCGCCGACGGGCACCAGGACGTCCACCCACCAGGCGACGGACAGGGAGGCGGTGCCGTACGCCTGCTCGGTGTCGTCGAGGAGGGGCACGGCCAGCAGGTTGCCGAGGACGACGCCGAGCGCGATGCCCACGCCTGCCGGGACGAGCGCCTGGGCCACGTAGGCGCGGACCACCTCTCCCGGGGTGAAGCCGATGGCCTTGAGGATGCCGATCCTGCGCAGACCGGTGCCGACCGCGCCGCTGATGACGCTGCCGACGATGATCACCGACATGACGATGCCGAGGACCCCGAAGGCGACGAGGAACGGGATGGTGGGGGCGGCCCCCTGGTCGGCAGCACGCTTGGTGTCGAGGTAGGACCGGGTGCCGAGGAGCGCTCCGGACGGGACGGCGGCGAGGAGCTTCCCGCGGTCCGCGGCGATGTCGCCCTTCGAGCCGGCCGAGGCGAAGCGGTACAGCATCTGGCTGCTGACCGGGGTGTCCTTGGTGGCGAGGGCCCTGACCTGTGCGGGAGTCGCCCATACGTCGGCGCTTCTGCTGGCCGACGTGGCGAAGCCGACGACGGTGAGCGCGGTGCCGGAGGCGGTCAGGGTGTCGCCGACCCTGAAGGCGGGCCCCTGGTAGGCGGAGCTCAGTACGATCTCGCCCGGTCTCCTCGCCCACCGGCCGGCCGTGAGGTCCAGGTCGTCTACGGCGGCCCGGGGGCCGGTGCGGCCGACCAGGGTCATGGCCGGGGGCCGGCGGCCGGCGGAGTCGGTCACCCGCAGGATCGTGGTGGGGTACGGTCCCGCGCTCGCCGTCGCACCCGCTGGCTTCCCGGTGACCCCCAGCTGGCGGGCGCCGACCTTGGCCGGGTCGAACTCGGCGATGAGGTGGGCGCCGTGCTGCGCGGCGAAGGCGTGGTCGAAGGGCGCGTTGGAGACGACCATGAGGGACCCGGCGACCACGGCCGCCGCCACGGCCATCATCGTGGCGACGGCGATGACGAGGGTCTGCACCCGGCGCCGGCCCACCCCGGAGCGGACGACGCGGACGAGCGGACCGGTCATCGCACGGCCTCCGCGCGGGAGTCGAGGGCGACATGGCCGTCGACCAGGTGGACGGTGCGGCTCGCGCAGGTCTCGGCCAGGGCGAGGTCGTGGGTGACGAGCACGATGGTCTGTCCGCCGCGGTGCAGGTCGACGAGGAGTTCCCGCACGTCCTGGCCCGAGGCGCTGTCGAGGGCGCCGGTCGGTTCGTCGGCGAGCAGCAGGGCGGGCCGGTTCACCAACGCCCGTGCCACGGACACGCGTTGGCGTTCGCCTCCGGAGAGCCGGCCGGGGTGGGCCCGGGCGTGCCGCTCGATGCCGAGGACCGTCATGAGCTCATGTGCCCGCGCCTCGGTCTGTCGCCGGGAGGTGCCGGTGAGCTGGGCGGGGAGCCGGATGTTGTCCAGCACGGTGAGGTCGTCGAGGAGGTTGAAGAACTGGAAGACCATGCCGATCCGTTCACGGCGGAACCGGGCCAGGGCGTGCTCGCCGAGCCGGTCGATCCGCCGTCCGGCGACGGTCACGGTGCCCTCGGTCGGCTTGTCGAGACCCGCGACGAGGTTCAGCAGCGTGGACTTGCCGCTGCCGGAAGGACCGGTCACGGCGAGGGCCTCGCCCTGGGCGACGGAGAGGTCGAGCGGTCCGAGCGCGGGTGCGCCGGCGTCGTCGTAGCGCTTGGCCACGCCCTTCAGTTCGATCACTGCGGTCATGGGAGGTGCCCGTCCTGTCGGTCGTCGAGTCGTGTCCTTGCCGGCCTGGTGACGGTAGGGAAGGACGGGTGCCGGGCGCGTCGGCCGCGGCACCGAGTTGCCGCCCTCCGAGCGGAGGACCCGCGGCCGGGGTCCTCCCTGCGAAGTACGCCCGGCGGAGGGGGTGTTGGTCGTGAGGACGGACGCGCGGCGGGCGCGGGGGCCGCGACAATGGGCGCATGGAGACGGAGTGCCTGCGGGGATGGCGTCGGCAGGTGCGTTCGGCGCTGCGGCCGGAGGCGAAGGGCGCCGCGCTGTCACGGCGGTCGGTGTGGTTCGACGTGCTGCTGGCCGTGCTGCTGACGGTGGTCGCGCTGGTGGTGGCGTCGCGCTATCCCGGCGACGGGCCGGTACGGGTCTCGCGGATCGAGTACGGCGTACCGGTGCCGCCCCGGCCCCCCGTGCTGCCGGGCGCGCCGATCGAGGAACCGGTCTCCGCGCCGCCCTGGATCCTGGTCGTGCTGTCGGCGCTGCCGCTGGCGGCGCGCCGGCGGTTTCCGCTGACCGTGTTCGCGGTGGTGCTCTGCGCGGGGCTGGCCATCGGCGACGAGGCCTCCTGGATCAACGTCCTGACCTGTGTGATCGGCACGTACAGCGCGGTGATGCACAGTCGGCACCGGGCGGGCGCCATGGCCGGTCTGGTCGTCGCCGCGGTCCTCGCCGGGGTGGCCTTCCGGTCGACGCAGCCGGTGCTGCCCGGGTGGTCGAGTCCGGGTGTGGTGCTGCTGGTGGCCGGGGTGCTGGCCGGCGTGGTCCGTCTCGGGCGGCAGCGCCTCGCGTCCGGCCGGGACCGGTTGGCGGCGCTGGAACAAGCCCACGAGGAGGCGACCCGCAGGGCCGTGGAGGAGGAACGGGCCCGGATCGCCGCCGAGTTGCACGATGTCGTCACCCACAATGTGAGCGTGATGGTCATCCAGGCGGGCGCCGCCCGCAAGGTCATGGACGCGGCTCCTGAGCAGTCCAAGCAGGCGCTGCTCGCGGTCGAGGCCGGGGGCCGGGCCGCGATGGCCGAACTCCGGCACGTGATGGGCCTGTTGGCGGCGCCGGACACCGGCCGTGCGGACTCCCCCGCCGACGGGCTCGAACCACAGCCGGGCCTCGGGCAGTTGGACGCCCTGGTCGACCGGGTGCGGGCCGCCGGGACACCGGTCGGTGTCGCGGTCTCCCTGCCCCCGGAACCGCTGCCGCCCGGCGTGGACCTCGCGGCGTACCGGGTGGTGCAGGAGGCGCTGACCAACACCCTCAAGCACGCGCCCGGCGCCGAGGCGGGCGTCACCGTCGGCTGGTCCGGGGACCGGCTGGAGATCGAGGTCGTGGACACCGGCGGAGTCCGTGACGGGGTGCCCGCGGACGGGAACGGCCGCGGGCTGATCGGCCTGCGCGAGCGCCTCGCGGTCTACGGCGGGGAGCTGACGGCGGGTCCGACCCTGGCCGGCGGATTCCGCATCAGGGCGGAGGTGCCGTGGCGGACGGCGTGGACGGCGGGCCCGGTCGGCGGACGGCACGGGCGGGGAGGGACAGCGGGTGACTGACGGGGTGAACGGCACGGCCGGCAGGGACGACGGCGGACTGCGGGCCGTCATCGCCGACGACCAGGCCCTCGTACGGACCGGGTTCGGGATGATCCTGACCGCGGACGGCATCGAGGTGACCGCGGAGGCGGCGGACGGGGCGGAGGCGGTCGCCGCGGTGCGGCGCACCCGGCCCGACGTCGTTCTCATGGACATCCGGATGCCGGGCATGGACGGCATCGAGGCCACCCGGCGCATCCTCGCCGAGGACACCGCGGGCGAGGTGCGCGTGATCATCCTGACCACGTACGACCTCGACCACTACGTCTACGCCGCGCTCACCGCGGGAGCCAGCGGTTTCCTGCTCAAGGACGTCACGCCCGAGCACCTGGTGGCCGCCGTACGGCTGGTGCGGTCCGGGGACGCCCTGCTGGCGCCCGTGATCACCCGCCGCCTGATCGAGCGCTTCGCCCGGCGGGAGGAGGCGGTGCCCGCGGCCGGCCCGCGGCGGGAGCTGTCCGGGCTGACCCCTCGCGAGCTGGAGGTGCTGCGGCTGCTGGCGACGGGGCTCAGCAACGCCGAACTCGCGGAGCGGTTGTTCCTCAGTCCGACGACGGTGAAGACGCACATCGGCCGGATCCTGTCGAAGCTGGACCTGCGGGACCGCGTCCAGGCGGTCGTGCTCGCCTACGAGAGCGGCCTGGTCACTCCGGGCGGCGCCCCGGAGAGCGGCCTCTAGGACATCAGCCCGGCCGCGACCGTCGCCCCCAGCTCCCAGCACGCCTCGATGTCGGCCTTGGCCGGCTCGCCGGTGACGGTCACCGGTTCGGCCACACGCCGCCAGCCGAGCCCCGTGGTGACCGTCTCGATGCCGCGCAGGGCGCCGGTGACGTCGTTGCCGCCGTGGACGTAGAGGCCGAACGGGCGACCGCGCGTCTCGTCGAGGCACGGGTAGTAGACCTGGTCGAAGAAGTGCTTGAGGGCGCCGGACATGTAGCCGAGGTTGGCCGGGGTGCCGAGCAGGTAGCCGTCCGCCTCCAGCACGTCCGAGGCCGTGGCGGACAGGGCCGCGCGCCGTACGACCCGGACGTCCTCGATCTCCGGGGCCGTGGCGCCGGAGACGACGGCTTCGAACATCGCCTGGCAGTGGGGCGAGGGGGTGTGATGCACGATCAGCAGAGTGGCCACGGTCGAACCCTGCCCTGCCCCGGCTTTCGTCCGCAAGCCGGGCCGGGGGCGGCCGTCGCCGGGCTACGATGCCGGGACATCGCGAGGGGGGAGCGAAGCCGTGGCCGAGACGGGGCAGCCGGCAGCAGTGGTCTTCGATGCGCTGGGTCTGGAGTACGAGAAGGCGTTCGCCCGTTCCGAGGCCCATCTGGCGTCGCTGGAGTGGCTGCTCGGACGGCTGGCTCCCGGGAGCCGGGTCCTGGACGTGGGCAGCGGCACCGGCCGCCCCACCGCGTCGACGCTGGCCGCCGCGGGCCACGAGGTGCTGGGCGTGGACGTCTCCCCCGTCATGGTCGGCCTCGCCGCGCGGCAGGTTCCCCGGGCCGCCTTCCGGCACGCCGACATCCGTGAACTGCCGCTGGAGCAGGCTTCGTTCGACGCGGTCTGCGTGTACTTCTCGCTGCTCCAGATGACCCGCGCCGAGCAGTCGGAGGTGCTGGGGCGGCTGGCGCGGGCCCTGCGGCCGGGTGGCCTGCTGGTGCTCGCCACCGTGCCGGCCGACGTGGAGGATCTGCCGATCGCGTTCATGGGCCAACCCGTCCGGGCGACCAGCTTCGCCGCCGAGGACGTCGTGGCCGTGGCGCGCGGCGCGGGTCTGGCGGTGGAGTCGGAGCGGTTCGTGGAGTTCACCCCGGACCACCCCGCGGGCACCGCCGAACCGCATCTGTTCCTGTACTGCGCTCGTCCCGGGGGACAGGCCTGACGCGTCCCGGGCCGGCCGGCCCGGGACGCGTCGGCGACCGCGCCCTCGGTGGGCCGGTCAGCCCACGGTGGCCTGGACGTACGGCACCAGTCGCACCGGCCCGGCCAGACCGTGGTCCTGGCGGGCGACCCCGCCGAACACGGAGGGCTGCTCGACCCTGAGCCGGTTGATGAGCGGGGTCGCCACCTCGATCTCGATGGTGTTGTCACCGCGCCGCAGGTACGGGCCGAGGTCGACGACGGGGTGGAGCCGGTCGGCAGCGGGCAGCCGCCGGCCGTTGACGCTCACCCGGAACGTGTCGCTGACCTGCCCCAGCTCCAGCTCGGCGCCGTGGGCCGGCGTCCAGTCGGCCGGCAGGGTGACCGTGGTGCGGTACCGGCCGACGCCCGCCGAGTCGGCCAGTTCGGGGATCTGCGACCAGGGCCTGAGCGTGTCGAGCGTGAGGCTGCGCCGGACGCGGTCGGTGCGGGTGGCGTCCGCGCCGGGGTACCAGTCCTCGACGTCCAGCTCCCAGCGGGCGGGGACGATCGGGGCGGGCACGGCGGGCGTCCTGGTGGTGACGGTGCGGCCCTGTGAAAGGCGGGTCGTCCAGGTACCGGCCGTGCGGGCGCGCACGCTCAGCCCGCGGTCGGTGAACAGCACCGAGTCGGCGTCGGTCGTCTCGGCGTGGGGGCTGTTGCCGTACCGGTCGCCGAACAGGCCCGGCCGGCCCAGGGCGACGATCATCGTCTGCCCCGGCTGGAGCGTGACCCGCAGGGTGAGGTCGTCCCCGTCCTCGGTGTACCGCGCGAGCCGGGTCGCCTCGCCCGTCCAGGGATCGAGGAGATACGGCACCGTCCTGCCGCCGTGGGTGCGGCGCAGCGTGACGTCGTGGTCGATCGCGGCCACGGGCGGCTTGACCGTCTCGGCGTGCTTGCCGTTGCACAGGTAGTAGAAGTCCGCGTCGGCGGTGACCCGGTGGGCGTTGAGGAGCGTGGACGCGGTGGCGTGCCGTACGTCGGCGCTCACGCCCAGTGCGGCGAGGGCGTCGCCGACGGCGGCCTTGTCGGTGACCCGGACGACGTGGGGCAGCGCGAGCAGCCGGGTGAGGAGGGCGCGCAGCCGCTCCGTCTCGTCCTGGTCGGGGACGCCGGGGGTCAGCGCCTGGTCGAAGGCGCCGAACAGGACCACGGGGAGCCCCGCCTCGGCCAGGGTGAGGATCCTGCGGGCGTCCTCGACGGCGAGCGTGGGGGTGGAGCCGTAGAAGAAGTCGCCCTCGACGAACAGGGCCTTGTAGGCGGGGCCGTCGGGGGCGAGCCGGCCGCCGGAGACGGTGGCGGAGGGCAGGTCGAGGAGCGGGCCGCTGAGGAACTGGTGGGTCCAGCCGAGCGGGACGCCGGTCGCCGTGAACCAGGAGGCGCCGATGCCGGTGGCGGTGTAGCCGGTCTGCCGGAACACCGCGACGTCCGCTCGCGCGGTACCGCGTTGCAGCACCTGGTGGACCCGGCCCAGGTAGCCGGAGATGTCCTCGACGTGCCGCCAGGTGGGCTGGCGCGGGCCCCACGACTCGCCGTAGCCGGCGGTGCCGTTGTACGGGCTGAAGGCGGCGAACCCGGGCCAGGCCACCCCGGGGGCGGTGGCGTAGGAGAAGCCGTGCACGACGGTCTGGTTGACGCCGGCCGCGTAGGCACCGCCCATGGTGCGCAGGAAGCGGTCCCAGGTCGTGCTGTACGCGGAGCCGTTGTAGGCGCCCGCCTCGCAGGACAGGACGGTGTGCCCGGCCATGTCCCGGCCGCCGGCCAGGCAGCGGTAGTCGTCGAGGTTCTTGAAACCGAGCGACTCGCCCTCGGGGATGTCGAGGAGCGCGGCCGAGGCGATGGCGTCCGTCTGCAGGCCGTAGGGCTGCGAGCGCAGGGTCATGCCGAGGGAGTGCGCCCAGTCCCGCAGGCCCGTCAGGTGGTTGCGGTTGAACAGGCCGGAGACGGTCTCCCAGAAGTCGTGCCGGATCTGCCGGGTCGACTGGGCCTCGTAGGCGAAGACCTGGTTGCTCTTGTCCAGGACGAGCGCGGGCAGGTACGGCAGCAGGGGCCGCCCGGTGTGCTTCTCGAAGGCGTCGGGCAGCAGGGACGTCCAGGTCAGGCCCTCGGTCTCCAGTTCCACGGAGTCCTCGAAGAAGGAGCCGCCCGCCGCCCTCAGCAGGCGTCGCAGGGCCGGGGTCAGGATGTGGTCCTGCCAGTAGGAGGTGACCGCGGTGGTGCCGGCGGGGCTGAAGTGGTCGACGGCGTAGGCGGCGGGGGCGGAGTGGGGGCCGGACTCGGGCTGCTGGCCGGACCCGCGCACCCAGAAGGAGATGAGTACCCAGTCGCCGCCCTCGGGTGCCGTCCAGGTCAGTGTGGAGCCGGTGACGGTCGCGGTGAGGTCCCGGACGCTCGCGAGGTCGAGGCCGGTCTCCTTGCGGGTGGAGTTGGCGGGCTCGACCCGGGCGGCCTGCACGGCGAGGAGCTGCTGGCGGGTCACGCCCGCGGCCGGGGTGCGGACGGGCGGCGGGACCGGGCCCTGGTAGGTGCTTCCGCCGGGCACCGCGGCACGGCCGTGGACGAGTTCCTTGGCGGCGGCCTCGTCGTCGGGCGTGAGCCCGGGCACGGCGACGGGCCAGCTGGGGCCGAGGGTGAGGTCGACGGTGAGCCCCCGTCTCGCCGCGCGGCGCAGCGCGGCCTCGACCCCCTCCCGCCAGGGCCTGCTCCCCCAGCCGTGGTGCGCGGTGTCCAGGACCGACTTGTCCTTGATGCTGTGGTGGACGGCGGCGATCTCCACCCCGCCGAAGCCCGCGTCCGCGATCTGGTCGATCTCGCGGGCGATCTCGTCCGGGTCCACGAGGCCGTCCGGCCACCACCAGCGGAACCGGGGCCGCACGGCCGTCACCGGACTCGCGAACCAGTGGGCGGTCGACCCCGAGGCCGCGGCCGGGACGGTCGACCCCGAGGCCGCGGCCGGAACCGCAGCTCCGAGGGCCGCGACGGCGCCCGCGGTCAGTCCGGCGGCCAGGACCGCGCGCCGGGATACTCCGCCGCGCTGCGGGATGGCTTCATGCATGTGGGCGCCCCAAAGTGCTGTTGAATCGTTTCAATCGCTGTGAACGCCCGAACGCTAAGCCTGCGGTTCGGCCAAGGTCAAGATGTGTGCAGCGCGAAAGCGGCGGCGAGTGCGTCCAGATGGCCCGCCACCGGCCCCGCGGTGAGCAATCCGCTCGCGGCTCCCGCGAGTTCCCCCCGGGCCGGTTCCAGCGCGCTCCGGGCGCGCCGCATCAGCGCACGGTCGCCCACCTGGATCGCGGCACGGGCCAGCAGGCTCCACAGCGCCTCGTACAGCAGGTCACCGGGCGGCGCGGGGACATCGGCCAACAGGCGTACGGCGTCCTGGTCACGGCCCTCGGCGAGCAGCAGCAGGGGGCGCACCCACGGCTCGTAGGGGCCCCAGTCGGCGGACGGGTCGGCGGTGACGGGCAGGCCGTGGTGCAGGCGCAGGCACAGCAGGGCGAGGGGCAGCAGTCCCTGCTCCAGGCCCGGCATGCCCGCGCCCGCAAGGGACTTGGCGGCCTCACGGTACGCGGACTCGCCCAGGTGCGCGGGTTCCGTGGCCGCGGTGCGCAGTGCGCGGTACCAGGTGGTGAAGACGGTCACCAGGGGCAGTTCGTGGCGTGCGGCGAGCGCGTCGGCGGCGGCCGCGTGCCCGTCGGCGGCCGTGAAGTCGGCCGCGGCGCAACAGGCTTGCAGCCGGATCAGCCGGCCGAGGACCTCGTAGGTGAACAGGCCGTGCCGTGCGGCCAGTTCGGTGATCTCCGCGCCGATCCCGTCCCGTCGGGCCGCGAGTCCGGCCCGTTCGAAGGTCTGCATGAACAGGCCGTTGAGGGCGAAGACGAGCAGGTCGGCGTCGTCGAGCCGGCGCGCGCCCGCCACGGCCTGCCGGGCCGCCTGGAGGGCGCGGGTCCCGGCGGGGAGGGTGCCGCGGGACTCCACCGCCACGGTGGCCAGGAGCCGCACCCTCGCCGCCTCGTGGGCGTCCGACGGCAGGAGGCGCAGGGTGCGTTCCGCCGCGCCCACCAGCAGGTCGGCCTGGGCGGGGTCGTCGGAGCGGGTCCAGACGGCGGGGACGTCGTAGACCCCGATGACGCGGGCCGTCAGCTCCGGGTCGCCCAGTTGCTCGGCCGCCGCCACGGCCGCCGCGCGGTGCCGGCGCGCCGCCTCCAGTCCGCCGCCCCCGGTGACGGCGAGGTCGCGCATGAGGGTCGCGGTCGACTCCAGCCGGGTGCGGGCCCGCGGGGGGACCATGCTCTCGTACGACGCGGAGGCCTCGGCCCAGACCTGCGCGGCCGTGTCCGAGGGGCCCGGGGCCAGGTGGTCGGCGTGCCGCAGGATGTCCTGTTCGGTGCGGTTCAGGCGGGGTCCCGGCTCGACCCCGAGGTGCTCGCGCAGCAGCTGCCGGGCGCGCCGCAGGACGGACAGCGCGTCGGCCTGGCGACCGGAGCGGTACAGGGCGAGGGCGAGCAGCTGCCAGCCGTCCTCCCGCCAGGGGTGTTCGGCCACGTGGGCGTCGAGTTCCGCGGCCGCGTCGGCGGCGGCGCCGCGGGCGAGCTGGGCCTCGGCCCGGCGTTCCACGGCGGTGAGCCGGAGCCCGGCGAGCCGGGAGCGTTCCGCCCGGGCCCAGGGCTCCTCGGCGAAGTCGGCGTAGGCGGGGCCGCGCCACAGCTCCAGGGCCTCGGTCAGCCGCGGTACCGCCCGCGCGGGAGGCAGGTCCGACGCGGCGGCCAGCGTCTGCTCGAACCTCCAGGCGTCGACGTGCGCGGGTTCGGCGCGCAGGGCGTAGCCGGGGCCGTCGGTGACGAGCAGACGGGAGGGGGCCCGGCGGGGCCGCTCGGGTTCCAGCGCGCGCCGCAGTGCGGCGACGAAGGTCCGCACGGTGCCCACCGCGTCCGCCGGCGGGTCCTGTCCCCACAGGTCCTCCACCAGGCGGGGCACGGGCACGACCCTGCGGCGGGCGACGAGGAGGCGGGCCAGCACCGCACGGTGCCTCGGGCCCTTGAGGGCGATCGGTTCCCCGCCCTCGTCCCAGGCGGCCACCGACCCCAGAACCCCGAACTCGACCACGCGCACACACCTCAACGTACACGCGCTCATCCGTTGCTCATTCACTGCCCGGACGCTGGGTGCACCGGCGCCACCCGCACGGGCGCCGATGCCTCCCACCCCACGTACGACCGAGGAGATCCCGCCGTGAAGCCCACCATCGCCGGATTCGAGTACCAGCGCGTGTCCGTCGCCGAGGACGTGTCCCTGCACGTGGCCGTGGGAGGGACCGGCACGCCCGTCGTCCTGCTGCACGGCTTCCCGCAGACGCACCTGATGTGGCGCGAGGTCGCCGCGGACCTGGCCGCCGACCACACCGTGATCTGCCCCGACCTGCGCGGTTACGGCGACAGCGACAAGCCGCGCGAGGGCGGCCCCCACACCTACGCCAAGCGGACCATGGCCGACGACGTCGTCACGCTCGCGCGCCGCCTCGGGCACCCCCGGTTCGCGCTGGCCGGGCACGACCGGGGCGCGCTGGTCGCCTTCCGCGCGGGCCTCGACCACCCGGAGGCGGTGTCCCACCTGGCCTGTCTGGACATCCTGCCGACGCTCGACATGTGGGACGCGCTGCACGGCACGTCGGCCGCGGTCGCCTTCCACCTCTACCTCATGGCCCAGCCGCCCGGGCTCGCCGAACAGATGATCGCCGCGAGCGCGGACGCGTTCTTCGGCTATTTCCTCGACGTGTGGGCGAACCGGCCCGACGCGATCCCGCCGCAGGTCCGGGCGGAGTACCTGCGGGCCTGCCGCGAGGCGGTGCCGTCGATCGTCGCGGACTACCGCGCCTCCGCGGGCATCGACGTCGAGCACGACGAGGCCGACCGGGCCGCGGGGAACCGGTTCGGCATGCCGGTGACCGTGCTCCAGCAGGACTGGGGCGCGGCGCTCGGCTACGAGGCCACCGCACTGTGGGGGGCCTGGGCCGACGACCTTCGTCACACGACCGTCTCCTGCGGCCACTTCATGGCGGAGGAGGCGCCGGCGGACGTGGCGAAGGCCCTGCGGGAACTGATGCTCCGGGGAGCGTGACCGCTGCCGGTCGCGCCAACCCACCGGCCCGTACGCAGCGTTGAGCCGCGAGAAGAAACACGCCGTCGTCGGCGGGCCGGTCCGGCGAGTCGTCCGGCACCCCGGGTCAGGCGTCGAGACCGAGCGCGGGCGGCGCGGAGCGACGCGGCCCCGGGGACGGGTTCACCGTGGTGGGCGAGGGCCGAGCGGCAGCTCGGCCATCCTCAGGTTCCAGCGTCCGCCGCGGCCGCTGAGTTCGACGGTGGACAGCGGCGGCACGTCGACGCGCCAGAACGCCTCGTGCGGTGCCGTGAGGGCGTGCACCACGGCGGCCCTCGCGACGGCCTGCTCCACCACCGCGAGCACCCGTCCCGCGTCGGACGGCAGCGCGTCCAGCCAGGCGGCCACCCGCTCGCACAACTGCGCCACGCTCTCCCCGCCGTGCGGTGCCGCGTCGGGGTCGGCGAGCCAACTGCCCAGTCCCGGCGCGTCGGTTGCCGCGACCTCGTCGAGTGTGCGGCCGTACCAGGACCCCATGTCCAGGTCCCGCAGCGCCGGTTGCGGTGTGACGGACTCCCATCCGAGGGTCCGGGCCGTCTCCGTGCACCGCCGCGAGGGTGCCGTCCAGCGGGTCGCGGCCCGCGGGAGGGTACCGGCGAGGGCCCGCACCCGGTGCAGCGCCCGCTCGTCGAGGGGACCGTCGGCGAAGCGCACGGCACGTTCCGTACGGGCGGCCGCGCACAGCAGGGTGAGCCGGACGGTCATGCGGGCCCTTTCGTCGAGTGCCGGGGGTGGTTCATCGTAGGTGGCGTACGCCATGTTGGCCGACGCGCGTATTGCCCCTACCATCTGGGACGACAAGGACGACGGCGCCACGGAAGTCCGGTGCAAGCCCGGCACGGTCGCGCCACTGTGTGCCACTCCTCGGCCGACGAGGTGGTGGTGAGTCAGACCCAACGCCGTCGTCGAGTGCTCCACACGATGCGGGACGCGTTGTTCCCGAGGAGGTCTCGCCATGGCGCAGTCCACTGCCGCCCCCACCC
>NZ_RSAJ01000649.1 GCF_003933965.1 Streptomyces sp. RP5T | reverse complement strand
CAGCTCTGGGACACTCCGCTCAAGGACCACGCCATCCAGAACACCCTCCAGTTCGTGCTCGGCAAGCGCCCGATGTCCGAGTGGAGCGCGTACGTCTCGGAGTTGAAGGCGAAGAACATGCAGCAACTCGTCGACCTGCACAACAAGGCGTACGACCGGTTCCGGAAGGAGAACGGATGACGAGCGGCGCGAGCCGGGTGCGGGCCGGCCTCGGCAGCGCGGGAGTGTGCGAGCCCCCGGCTGCTCCTGACCCTGCCGGGCGGCCGGCCGGCTCAGGACCGCCGGAGGGCCGTCATTCCCTCGCCCCCTCCTTCGGCACCGGCTTCCTCTCCCGCGCCGCCGCCCTGATCCACACTCTCCTCACCGTCGAGGCCCTGCTCCTCGTCGCCCGCCAGCACGGCACCCCCCAACTGGCCTGCCGACTGGAGGAGTTGCTGCACGCCCTCGACGCCGACCCGCACTCCTGGTGGGCGGCCCGCCTGTGCACCGAGACCCTGCTGCGGGTGCCCGACGCGACGCCGTACAGCGACGTCCTGCGGCAGCTCGCCGACCGTCTCGTGGCCCGGCGCGGCCAGGGGGAGCCGGTCCCGCCCGTGTTCGGGCCCGCCTTCTGGACCGCCCTGCGGCTCTCGCCGGGCACCCGCTTCGAGCTGCTGCGCCGCCTCCTCCTCGCCGACGGGCCGCCGCACGAACCCGGCCCCCGGTTCCTGGACGCCGTCGCGGAACTCCTCGCCGCCGACCCCACCGCCGTACAGCCGCAGCTCGCCCGCTGGTTCGACGACGAGCGGCCGTTGCCCGCGACCCCGCACGCGAGCGTGGCGAGGGCCGCGCAGGCGCTGCTGCACACGCACCGCAGCCGTGCCCTGGACGACCTCGCCGAGGTGCTCGTCGGCTGTGCGCACCGCCGGGCCGACGAACTGCTCGCCGTGCTGGCCGAGGAGGAGCCGTCGGCGGTGTGCCGGGCCGTGGACCGGTGGGCGCACGACGGGCAGCCGGCACGCCGGGTCGCGGCGGTGACGTACGGGCTGCGCGCCGCCCCGCACGTGCGCACCGACGCCGACCGCGAGCTCCTGCGCTACGCGGCCCTCGCCCTGCTGGCCCGCCCCGAGGACCGCTCCCTGCACGGCGGCGCGCTCGCCCTGCTGGTCCGCGATCCCCGCACCCGTGCCCGTCATCTCCCGCAGGCGCTCGGGCACTTCGCGGCCGGCGACCCGCAGTTCCCGCCGAGCGCACTGGTCCCCGCGCTCGCCACCGACCCCGATCCGGTCCTGGACGCCTTCCGGGAGCGGCTGCGCAGGCCGGGCGCCGGTCCGGCGCTGCGCACGCTCGCCGACGTGACCACGCCCGCCCTGGCCCGCCGGGTGGCCGGGCTGGTGCGGGAGGTGGTGGAGCGGCGCCCGGAGACGGCGGGAGACGTGGCCGCCTACGTCGACCGGCGCCTCGATCAGGGGCCCGCCGCCCGGGCCGTGCTCCTCCCGCTGGTCACGGGGCTGCTGGACGGCGGCCCCGAAGGGGTGCGCGCCGCTCTGGCGGCCGTGCTCGCCGGGCCCGGCGTTCCCGCCTCCCGCCCGCTGCGCCAGGAGCTCCTCGACCTCCTCATGGAGCACGAGAGGGAGCCCGCGGTCCTCGTCGCCCTGCTGCCCGCGGCCGCCGCCCGCACGGACGACGACATCCGCGACCTCGTCCACCGGATCGGTCTCCTGCTCGTCCGTACCCCGGAGGGCGCGACCCGCTTCGACCGCGGTCTCGTCGACCTCGGCCGGTATGTTCCCGGGTTCGCCGGGCTGGTGGCCGGCTGGCTCGCCGAGCGCCCGCAGGACTGGGCGGCGGTGGTCGGTCCCGGCACCCGGCGGATGATCGAGAACCTGGCGGGGGCGCGGGTTCCCGCCTGAGCCGGTGGTGCGGGGGCCGCGGACCCGCGTGCGTCGGGTCACAGCCCCCATGCCGATGCGGGCGACGGGCGCGCGGCATGGCACCCTTAGACCTGCGTAGTCGCAAGAGTCAATACGGACACGGGTTCGACGAGGAGCGGTCACAGTGCAGCGCTGGCGTGGCTTGGAGGACATCCCCGAGGACTGGGGGCGCAGCGTCGTCACCATCGGTTCCTACGACGGGGTCCACCGCGGGCACCAGCTGATCATCCGGCACGCTGTGGAGCGGGCGCGCGAACTGGGCGTCCCCTCCGTGGTCGTCACCTTCGACCCGCACCCCAGCGAGGTCGTCCGCCCCGGCAGCCACCCGCCGCTGCTCGCCCCGCACCACCGCCGCGCCGAGCTCATGGCCGAGCTGGGCGTGGACGCGCTGCTGATCCTCCCCTTCACCACGGAGTTCTCGAAGCTGTCCCCGGCCGACTTCGTCGTCAAGGTCCTGGTGGACAAGCTGCACGCCAAGGCGGTCGTCGAGGGCCCCAACTTCCGCTTCGGCCACCGGGCCGCGGGCAACGTCGACTTCCTCGTCGAGCAGGGCAAGACGTACGACTTCGAGGTCGAGGTCGTCGACCTGTACGTGACCGGCGCGGCGGGCGGCGGCGAGCCGTTCTCCTCCACCCTGACCCGGCGACTGGTCGCCGAGGGCGACGTGGAGGGCGCCGGGGAGATCCTGGGCCGTCCGCACCGGGTCGAGGGCGTCGTCGTGCGCGGGGCCCAGCGCGGCCGTGAACTCGGCTTCCCCACCGCCAACGTCGAGACCCTCCCGCACACCGCCATCCCCGCCGACGGCGTCTACGCCGGCTGGCTGCACACGCAGGGCGAGGCGATGCCGGCCGCGATCTCCGTCGGCACCAACCCGCAGTTCGACGGCACCGAGCGCACGGTGGAGGCGTACGCCATCGACCGCGTCGGGCTCGACCTGTACGGGCTGCACGTGGCGGTGGACTTCCTGGCCTATGTGCGCGGGCAGCAGAAGTTCGACTCGCTGGACGCCCTGCTGGAGGCGATGGCCGCCGACGTGCAGCGGTGCCGGGAGCTGATCGCGGGCGCGGGCTTCTGATCGAGAGCAGCAAAAAAAGGGGGCCGGCACCGTCACGGTGCCGGCCCCCTTTTTTTGCTGGGCTACTGCTGCGGCGGCTGACCCGCGTTCGGGTCGTACGGCGGCTGCGGGAAGCCGGGCTGCGGCTGACCGGGGTGACCTGGCTGGCCGGTCTGCCACGGCTGGCCGGGCTGGGCGCCCGGGAAGCCCTGGAACGGCGGCTGCGCGGCCGGGGGCTGGGGCTGCGCCTGCGGCTGGCCCGGCATCGGGGGAGCCATGGTCGGCGGCTGGTGGCCGGCCTGTCCCGTCCACAGGCCCTGTTCCTGCTGCGCCCGTACGAAGTCCTCGGCGACCATCGCGGCGAGGTCGAAGTACGCCTCCCGGACCTTCGGCCGCATCATGTCGAGGTCCACCTCGGCACCGGCCGCCAGGTGCTCGTCGAACGGCACGACGATCACTCCGCGGCAGCGCTGCTCGAAGTGGGTGACGATGTCCTCCACCTTGATCATCTTGCCGGTCTCGCGGACCCCGGAGATCACGGTGATGGACCGCGACACCAGGGACGCGTACCCGTGTGCCGACAGCCAGTCCAGCGTGGTGCTGGCGCTGCTCGCGCCGTCCACCGACGGCGTCGAGATGATGATGAGCTGGTCGGCGAGGTCGAGCACCCCGCGCATGGCGCTGTAGAGCAGACCCGTGCCCGAGTCCGTGAGGATGATCGGGTACTGGCGGCCCAGCACGTCGATCGCGCGCCGGTAGTCCTCGTCGTTGAACGTCGTGGACACGGCCGGGTCGACGTCGTTGGCGATGATCTCCAGCCCGGACGCCGCCTGGGAGGTGAACCGGCGGATGTCCATGTACGAGTTGAGGTACGGGATCGCCTGGACCAGATCGCGGATGGTCGCGCCGGTCTCGCGCCGCACCCGGCGGCCGAGCGTGCCGGCGTCCGGGTTCGCGTCGATGGCGAGGATCTTGTCCTGCCGCTCGGTGGCGAGGGTGGAGCCGAGCGCGGTGGTCGTGGTCGTCTTGCCCACGCCACCCTTGAGGCTGATCACCGCGATCCGGTAGCAGGACAGCACCGGGGTGCGGATGAGGTCGAGCTTGCGCTGCCTCTCCTGCTCCTCCTTCTTGCCGCCGAGCTTGAACTTCGACCCGCCGGGCGTGGGCCGGCTGCTCTTGGCCTTCTGCTTCTTGCTGTTGACGAGCCGGTCAGAGGTCAGCTCGACCGCGGCGTTGTAGCCGAGCGGCGCACCCGCGCCGGCGACCTGCTGCCGCTGGTCGTGCTGGACGGCGGCGGGCCAGGCGGCGCCGGTGCGCGGGTCCACGCCGGGCTGGCCGGGAGCACCCCCGTACGGGTTCGGCTGGGGCGCCTGCGGCGGCTGGGGCTGCTGCGGCTGCTGTCCCGGCTGGGCCGGCGGCATGGGCTGCCCCGGGGCGGGCTGCTGCGGGTAGCCGTAGCCGCCCGGGGTGGGC
>NZ_RSAJ01000648.1 GCF_003933965.1 Streptomyces sp. RP5T | reverse complement strand
CCGCCCACACCCTCACCGGCACCACCGCGAAGACGTACCTCGTCCTGGACCGCTCCGCGAGCATGCGCCCGTACTACAAGGACGGCTCCGCGCAGGCCCTCGGTGAGCAGACCCTCGCCCTCGCCGCCCACCTGGACCCCGAGTCCAAGGTGCACGTCGTCTTCTTCTCCACCGAACTCGACGGCACCGGCGAGCTGACCCTCACCGAGTACGAGAACAGGATCGACGAGCTCCACGCCGGCCTCGGCCGCATGGGCCGTACCAGCTACCACGCGGCCGTCGAGGAAGTCCTCGCGCACCACACCAAGGAGAACCCCGGCATCCCCGCCCTGGTCGTCTTCCAGACCGACGGCGCCCCGGACGCGAAGACCCCCGCCACCCAGGCCCTCACGGAGGCGGCGAAGACCCACCCCGGCGTCTTCTTCTCCTTCGTCGCCTTCGGTGACCCGGAGAACAAGGCCTTCGACTACCTCCGCAAGCTCAAGCTCCCCAACACGTCCCACTTCCTCGCGGGCGAAACCCCGAAGGAACTCACGGACGCCGAGGTCTACGAGGGCATCCTCGCGAACTGGCGCCCGTGACGCCGTAGCACCACCCCTGAGGCCGCCCCTTCCCAGCCAGTAAAACGGGAAGCGGGCGGCCCACCCCTGTCGGATACGATTTCAAGGTTCGCAAGCACACGTTTGAAACGACCCGACCTGGGAGCAGCCCCCGATGGCTCGACACCTCATCACCAGCGCCCTTCCGTACATCAACGGGATCAAGCACCTGGGCAACATGGTGGGGTCCATGCTCCCGGCGGACGTCTACTCCCGTTACCTGCGCCAGCGCGGCCACGACGTGCTCTACATCTGCGCGACGGACGAGCACGGCACCCCGGCCGAGCTGGCCGCCAAGGAGCAGGGGCTGCCCGTCGACGAGTTCTGCGCGCAGGCGCACGACGCGCAGAAGGCGGTCTACGACGGCTTCGCGCTCGCGTTCGACTACTTCGGCCGCAGCTCCAGCGCGCAGAACGTCGAGATCACCCAGCACTTCGCCCGCCGCCTCAACGAGAACGGCTTCATCGAGGAGCGGGCGATCCGGCAGGTCTACTCGCCCACCGACGGCCGTTTCCTCCCGGACCGCTATGTCGAGGGCACCTGCCCGCACTGCGGCTACGACAAGGCCCGCGGCGACCAGTGCGAGAACTGCACCCGCGTCCTGGACCCGACCGACCTGATCAACCCGCGCTCGGCGATCTCCGGCTCCACGGACCTGGAGGTCCGCGAGACCAAGCACCTCTTCCTCCTGCAGTCCAAGCTGCAGCACGAGGTCGAGGAGTGGGTCTCCCGCCACGAGGCCGACTGGCCGCAGCTGGCCTCCTCCATCGCCCGCAAGTGGCTGAACGAGGGCCTGCATGACCGCGCGATCACGCGTGACCTGGACTGGGGCGTGCCGGTCCCGGCCGACACCTGGCCGGAGCTGGCGGCGGAGGGCAAGGTCTTCTACGTCTGGTTCGACGCTCCGATCGAGTACATCGGCGCGACGAAGGAGTGGGCAGACGCCGCGCGGGACACAGACCCGGAGAACCGGGACTGGAAGTCGTGGTGGTACGACGTCGACACCGACGTCCGCTACACCGAGTTCATGGCGAAGGACAACGTCCCGTTCCACACGGTGATGTTCCCGGCCACCGAGCTGGGCGTGCGCGAGCCGTGGAAGAAGGTCGACTACGTCAAGGCATTCAACTGGCTGACGTACTACGGCGGAAAGTTCTCCACGAGCCAGAAGCGGGGCGTGTTCACGGACCAGGCCCTCGACATCCTCCCCGCCGACTACTGGCGCTACTTCCTCATCGCGAACGCGCCCGAGTCGGACGACTCGTCCTTCACCTGGGAGCACTTCACGGCCACGGTGAACAAGGACCTCGCCGACACCCTCGGCAACTTCGTCAACCGCGTCCTGTCGTTCTCGAAGAAGCGCTTCGGCGAGGAGGTCCCGGCGGGCGGCGAGCCCGGCGCGGCGGAGACGCGGCTGGGCGAGCAGATCGCCGAGCTCCTCGCCGAGTACGAGTCCCAGATGGAGGCCCTGCAGTTCCGCAAGGCCGCGGCCGCCCTGCGCGCCCTGTGGTCGGCGGGCAACTCCTACCTGGAGGAGAAGGCCCCCTGGCTGGAGATCAAGACGGACAAGGACGCCGCGGCCCTCACCCTGCGCACCGCGATGAACCTGATCCACCTCTACGCGGTGGTCTCGGAGCCGTTCATCCCGGCGACCTCGGCCGCCATGCGCCATGCCTTCGCCCTGCCCTCCGACACCGCCACCTGGGTCACCGCCGACGAGGCCCGCACCCTGACCGCCCTCACCCCCGGCATCCCCTTCACCGTCCCCCCGGTCCTGTTCGCCAAGCTGACGGACGAGGACCTGGAGACGTACAAGGAGCGCTTCGGCGGTTCCCCCGAGTAGTCCGGGAGCAGTTCCCGCACGGTCCGGATACCGACCCGGGCATCGCCGTGTCCCCGCCAAGCCGTATGGTTTGCGCCATGGCAGTGCCCGGGGTCATTCCTGTCGCGTACGAGCCGAAGCACCGCACCGAGACGATCGGGCGGTATGCGGAGGGTCAGTTCCTGGCGTCGATCACGTATGCCTTTCCCGAGGGATTCCGCCTCGAGGAAGGCTGGGAAGATCAGAAACGCCTTTACGCGGTACTGCACACCTTCGACCCGGAGGGCAATTACCGCGACTCCGACATCTGGTGCGCCGGCACCTGGGCGGAGCAGCAGCGCGACCCGGAGGGCGACGCCTCGCCCCTGACCCGCGCCCAGGTCCATCGCGCGACCCTGCTGCGCAGTCTGCCCCGGCGTTCCTACACGGATATCGCGATCCGTCCCTTCAGCGTCACCCACGAGGGCGTCCGCTTCGGCCTGGTGATCCGCGAGGACGAGGGGGAGCAGTGGGCGGAGCTCTACCCGGACCGCCTCGCCTTCGCGGAACCCTGGGACGGGACCTACGACACGTGAGACCTGCCGGCTAGGAGAGGACTCCGGCGCCCGTGGTCGTCGCCAGCGAGGCCGGCAAGTTCTTCGCGGAGGTCTCCAGGCCCGCCGTCAGGGTCGGGGTCCAGTTCACCGTCGTCTTCAGGTCCTTCGAGGACGCGGCGTTGTATGCGGCGACCAGGTCGGTCGCCGTGCCGTTGACGAGGTTGCCGGAGCCCGCGATCGCGCCCGTGCCGTCGCCGGACAGCAGCTTGGCGACCTTCACGCCCGACGGGACCGTCCAGTAGTTGTTCGCGGCGACGACCTGGGCCTTGGCACGGGAGTTGATGCTGTACTGCACCGCGTAGCCGTCCAGGGTCGTGACGTCGTAGAGGTTGTTGTAGATGTGGACCTGGCCGACCCGGGCGAGCGGGGCGCGCTGGACGACGCCCTTCCAGACGTTGTGGTGGATCGAGACCCGCAGCTTGCCGCTCGGCTCGCTGTCGCTGCTGCCGATCAGCATCGTCTTGTCGTGGTGGGTGAACTGGTTGCGGGAGACGGTCACCAGGTCCGAGCTCTTGGTGATGTCCAGCGCCCCGTCGTGGATCTGGTACTCGCGGCCGTAGTACGTCGGGTTGGCGGAGTCCAGGTGCGGCGCGTCCGTGAACGTGTTGTGGTCCGCCCACACGTGGGTGGCGCCGCGCAGGGTCACGGAGTCGTAGTTCGAGTTCCAGTTGCCGTCGTCGCCGTCGGTCGGGTCCCACTGCGGGAAGCAGTCCTCGGTGGCCGCGAAGGTGAGGTTGCGGACGATGACGTTGTCGACGTTCTGGATCTGGAGCATGCCGCCGGAGATGCCGGCCTTCGTGCCCGGCTCCCCCACGATCGTGGTGTTGGCGGGCACCTTGAAGACGATGTTCTGGGCCTGCTTCTTCTGCGCGGCGGCCCGCGCGTTCTCCTGCGTGCCCGAGGGCAGCTTCGAGCGGCCGTAGGTCGCCGGGTCGTACGCCTTCAGGTAGGAGGCGAGCGCATAGCCCGTCCCGGACGCGTAGTCCGCGCACGTCAGCTTCTTGCCGGCGTCGTCGGTGTTGGCGTCGATCGTGCCCTTGACCTTGATGATCCGCGGGGTGGTGTCGGTCGCCGAGCCCAGCGCCTTCACGAGCTGCGCCCGGGTGGAGACGGTGAAGGTGTGCGCGGAGTCGGCCTTCGTGCCGCCGGTCGTGCCCGTGCCGGAGGACGCCCAGCCGTCCTTCGCGGCGAGCGTCTGGTGGTACAGGTCCACCGTCCCGGCGTGGGCGTTCATCACGACGGCACCGGCGCCGACGCCCGCGGCCACGACGGCGGCGGAGACGACGAGGGTGCGGCGCTTGCGGAGGGACCGGCGGTGGGAGGCAGAGGCCACGGAGGATTCCTTACGGGCTGGGGTGGGACATGTGCGGTTCGTGAAGCACCGGTGAAGGCGCTTCCGTCCTCAAGTGGCCGCCCGGACCAGGGG
>NZ_RSAJ01000647.1 GCF_003933965.1 Streptomyces sp. RP5T | reverse complement strand
CCACCGACCCGTACTCCTGCTCGTGGGGCGGTCAGGACGGTGGCGGATCCGGGTACGGCGGTGGCTACGGGTACGGCGGTGGGTACGGAAGCGGTGGCTGGGGCGGCGGGCGCTGACCCCGCTCAGGCTCCGACGAGCTGGAGCGAGCCCCACAGGGCGACCACCGCGGCGGCGAGCGCGGCCGGCACGGTCAGCAGGCCGAGCCGGGTGAACTCCCCGAGCGCGACCTCGTGGTCGTCGCGGTGCAGGATGCGCCGCCACAGCAGGGTGGCGAGGGACCCGGCGTAGGTCAGGTTCGGGCCGATGTTCACCCCGAGCAGCACCGCGAGGACCGCTCCCGGCCCGGCCGCGGAGGTCAGCGGCAGCAGCACCAGGACCGCGGGCAGGTTGTTGATCAGGTTCGCCAGGACGGCGGCCAGCGCCGCGATCCCCAGCAGCGCGAGGATGCCCGTCCCGTCGGGCAGGACGTGGCCCAGGGCGTCGGCGAGCCCGTTGTCGACGACCGCGCGCACCACGACGCCGAGGGCGAGCACGAACGCCAGGAACGCCGGGGCCGCCGCCCGCACCACCGAGACGGGCGTCGCCTGCCGCCGGACCAGGGCCCGGCCCGCCAGCACGAGCGCCCCGGCACAGGCGACCCAGGCGGGATCGACGCCGAACGCGGACGCCACCACGAACCCGGCCAACGTGCAGCCGACGGTGACCAGCGCGAACAGCGGCAGCGCGGGTTCCTCGGACGCCTCGGGGGAGTGCTCGACGACGGTGAGGTCGGTCGCGAAGAAGCGCCGGAACACCACGTACTCGACGGCGATCGCCGCCAGCCAGGGCAGCGTCATCAGCAGCGCGAACCGGGTGAAGCTCACCCCGCTCGCCTCGAAGGCCAGCAGGTTGGTGAGGTTGGACACCGGCAGCAGCAGGGAGGCCGTGTTCGACAGATGCGCGCACGCGTAGACGTGCGGCTTCGCACGGGCGCCCATCCGGGAGGCGGTGACCAGCACCACCGGCGTGAGCAGCACCACGGTGGCGTCCAGGCTCAGGACCGCCGTGATCGCCGAGGCCAGCCCGAACACGCCGGTCAGCAGCCGTCCGGGCGACCCCGCCGACCGCCGCGCCAGCCAGGCCCCGCAGGCGTGGAACAGCCCCTCGACGTCACAGAAGTGGGCGAGGACCAGCACCGCGGCCAGGAAGCCGACCACCGGCCCCAGCCGCTCGACCTCCGCCCACGCGTGCTCCGGGGAGATCGCCCCGGTCACGATCGCGAGCCCCGCCGCCGGGACCGCGACGGCGGCCTCCGGCCAGCCGAAGGGACGCAGGACCGCCCACACGAGGACGGCGACGAGCAGGGCGATGGACAGCGTTTCGGCGAGCGGGGTGTTCAGGGCGGTTCCTTCGGAGGGCGGGCGGAGCGAGCGGTCATACAACCAGGCCAGGGTAAGAATTCTCCCGATACCCCCGGCCGCGGCGGTTCAGGCTCCGGTTCCCGGGCTGAAGGGGATGAGCCGCACCGACGACTCGGTGCCGGACACCGGGACCTCGCCGCCCTTCCAGGTCACCTTCAGCGGGTCCTGCTCGTCCGGCGGGGTCACCACGAGGGCCGCCGGGGTGGCGGTGTCCGCGCCGCTGACCTCCGGGTTCGCGAAGGACAGCCCGGCCCAGGCGCTGCGGCCCGGTGCCAGCCGTACCGTCTGCGCATCGCCCGGGGACCGCTGCGGGTCGGGGCCCAGCTGCCTGCCGGACGCGTCGACGAAGGCGGTGCCCGGATAGCCGTACAGGGTGCAGGTGCGGCTCGACGTGTTTGTCAGCACGACCGGGAAGTTCTCCTGTCCCGCACCGGGGTTGTTGCGGCCGACGGACGCGCTGAGCTCGGAGGTGTGGCACCGGGTCCCGCCGGACGGCGTGAGGGAGTTGCTGACCGCGTCGGTGGGGACGCCGCTCGGCGCTCCGCTGGTGTCGCCGGTGGCGGACACGGAGGCGGACGGCGCGGTGGTGCCGGTCGCCGGGGCCGCCGTGCCGGACTCCGTGCGCGGGGAGCTCGCCGAGCCGTCGCCGCCGTCTCCGCAGCCCACCAGCAGGCCGAGCAGCGTGAGTGAACCCACGAGGGCGGCCGTCCGCCGCGCACCTGGCAACGTGTTCGTCATGTCTCCACACTCCCGGAGATTGCGCGCACGCGCGCGTACGGGTCCGCACGCGGGCCCTCTGTGCGGGCGGCCGTGCGGGTGTCGCGGTGAGCGAACGCGCCCGTGTTCGGGCGCCGTTCGAGCCGGTGACGGCGGCGGGTCCGCCCGACGGAGTTCATACGCCCATCATGCCCGGGGCGGGATCGGAGCGGAGGAGGGCATCCGTGGCGTTTCCCGGCGTGCCGCGAGGGAGCGGAGCCGCGGCGGTGTTCCGGCGAGCGCTCACTCCAGGTCGAGGAGTTCGATCTCCGCCCAGATCGTCTTGCCGTCGGCCGTGTGCCGGCTGCCCCAGCGCTGGGTGAGCTGCGCCACCAGGAGAAGCCCCCGGCCGCCCTCGTCCCAGGTCTTGGCGCGCCGCAGATGCGGGGCCGTGTGACTGGTGTCGGAGACCTCGCAGATCAGGGTGGTCGCGTCGTGGATGAGACGCAGCCGGATGGGGCGGGCGCCGTACCGGATGGCGTTCGTGACCAGCTCGCTGGTGACCAGCTCGGCCGTGAACGACGCCTCGCTCAGGTCCCAGCGGGCGAGCTGCTCCACGACCTGCTTGCGCACGGGCGCCACCAGCGACGGGTCGGCCGGGATGTCCCAGGTCGCCACCTGGGAGGCGGGCAGTCCCAGGGTGCGGGCCAGCAGCAGGGCCACGTCGTCGGTGGAGCCGCCGGGCGGCAGCAGCGCGTGCAGCACCCGGTCGCAGCTCTCCTCCAGTGAGTCGGCGGGGGCGGCCAGGGACTCGCACAGCAGCGCGTGACTGGCCTCCGCGTCCCGCTCCCGGGACTCGATCAGCCCGTCCGTGAACAGCGACAGCACGGTTCCCTCGGGCAGCGCCAGCTCGGCCGACTCGAACGGCAGCCCGCCCAGACCCAGCGGCGGCCCCGCGGGCAGGTCCACCTGGCGGGCCGGACCGCCCGGCGTCAGCATCACGGGCGCCGGGTGCCCGGCCCGGGCCAGCGTGCAGCGCCGCGACACCGGGTCGTACACCGCGTACAGACAGGTGGCCCCGACCTCACCGGGGCTGCCCTCACCGCCGGCCTCCGCGGACAGCCGTACGACGAGGTCGTCGAGGTGGGTGAGCAGCTCGTCCGGGGCCAGGTCGATGTCGGCGAGGGTGCGGACGGCGGTGCGCAGCCGGCCCATCGTCGCCGAGGCCTGGATGCCCTGCCCGACCACGTCCCCGACGACCATCGCGACCCGCATGCCCGACAGCGGGATCACGTCGAACCAGTCGCCGCCCACCCCGGCCCGCGCGGCCGGGAGATAGCGGGAGGCCGCCTCCACGGCGGCCGTGCGCGGCAGCGAGCGGGGCAGCAGACTGCGCTGGAGGGCGAGTGCTGTCTCGCGCTCACGGGAGAAGCGGCGGGCGTTGTCGATGCAGACCCCGGCGCGCGCGGTGATCTCCTCGGCCAGCAGCACGTCGTCCTCGGTGAAGGGGTCGGGCCGCCGGTACCGGGTGAGGACCGCGACGCCGAGGGTCTGGCCGCGGGCCTGGATGGGCACGGACATCGTGGAGTGGACGCCGTACTCCTTGACCCGCTCGGCGCGGGTCCTGTTCCAGTGGAGCCACTGGTCCAGGCGTCCGGAGGCGACGGTGGCCACGATCGTGCGGCCCGCCGTCAGGGAGTCGGCCTGCGGTGAGGTGGTCGGGTACACCTCGGTGTGTCCCGGCTTGACCACCGCCAGCGGATTGCCGGGCTCCGCCGACTGGTGGGCGGCGCGGCGCAGCTCGACCGGCGCCGCGAGCCTCGTCGGCGGCTCGCCGTTCTCCTGCGGGTCCAGCAGGTCGACGCTGACGAAGTCGGCGAGTGCCGGAATGCACACGTCGGCCAGTTCCTGCGCCGTGCGGGTGACGTCGAGGGTGGTGCCGATGCGCACGCTCGCCTCGTTGACCAGCTGGAGCCGCTCGCGGGCGAGGAAGTGGTCGGTGAAGTCGTGTGCGGCCAGGCACACACCGCGCACCCGCCCGGACGCGTCGGTGACCGGCGCCATCCGGGCCAGCCAGGCGTGCGCCCTGTCCTCGCCGCCGGTCCGCATGTAGGTCTGCACGTCCTTGGGCCGGCCGGTGGTGAGCACGTGCAGCATGTGCTCCTCCAGCTCCTCGCTCTGCGGCTTGCCGCCGATCTCGGAGAGCCGGAGGCCCAGGACGCGCTTCTCGGGCAGTCCGATCACGTCGGCCATGGCGTCGTTGACCAGACGCAGCCGCAGCTGTTCGTCGTAGACGGCGACGGCACAGGGTGACTGGGTCAGTACGGCCGTGCTCAGCGGGTCGTCGGG
>NZ_RSAJ01000646.1 GCF_003933965.1 Streptomyces sp. RP5T | reverse complement strand
ACGATCGACGGCACCGTGACCGCTGGCATGGCAGTCGGCGGTACTGCGACTGGCGACACGGCGATTGGTGGTACCGCTGGCGGTGGCATGTCGGTCGGTGGCACTGCGGCCGGTGGCACCGCGACCGGCGACACGGCGACTGGTGCTACCGCGACCGACGGCACCGTGACCGGTGGCACGGCGATCGGCGGCATCGCGACCGGTGGTACGACGATCGGCCGCACCGCGACTGGGTGCGCCCCGTCGGCGGCGGCGGCCGGAGCCGGATCCCGGGACGCGGCGCCGGCCCGCCGGACAGGTCCTCGGTGGGTCGGCGAGGACGAGGGGCAGGTCACCGTCGAGTTCCTCGGGATGACCCCGCTGATCCTGATCACGCTGGTGCTGCTGTGGCAGTTCGTGCTGCTGGGGTACACCTTCTCGCTCGCGGGGAATGCTGCGGACGAGGCGGCGCGGGCGGGGACGGCGGTTCCGGCCGGGCAGCGACAGGCGGCATGCCAGGAGGCGGGCACGGACAAGCTGCCGGGCGCGTGGAGCGGCACGGTGAGCTGCACGACCGGGGGCGGCTACGTCAGGGCCACCGTGACCCTCCAGGTCCCCGTCCTGTTCCCGGGCTCGATCGGTTTCCCCTTCGACGTGGAGGGCCACGCCGGCGCGGTGGAGGAGGACAGGGACTGAGATGCCGTACTCCCGCGAAGGTCTTCGCGACCGCGGCCAGGTCGCCCTCGAATACCTGGGCTTCATCCCGATCCTGATCCTCGTCGCCATGGCGGGCGTCCAGATCGGGCTCATCGCCTACACCGCCCAGCAGGCCGGCACCGCGGCCAGGGCCGGGGCGCGGGCCGCCTCGCTGGACCTGAGCGCGCAGGACGGCTGTGCCAACGCGATCAGCGACTGGCTGTCCGTCGCCTGCGCCGAGGGCGGGGGAGGCGACTCGGTCACCGTCACGGCCACCGTCCAGATCCCCTCGATCGTCCCCGGCTGGGACTTCGACCCCGCCGTCAAGACCGCCACCATGCCGCTCGACCACTGAACGAGGTACCCCATGAGTCTGCGGTCCCGCATCAACACCCCCGAGGAGAACGGCAGCCGGGGCGAGGACGGCCACCTGGTCTCCTCCTACCGGGCCAAGCTCCTGGAGGAGATCGACCTCGCGGAGATGAGCGCGCTCGCGGCGGCCGAGCGCCGGGCCCGGCTGGAGCGGGTGCTCGGGCACATCATCAGCCGTGAGGGCCCGGTCCTGTCGACCGTCGAACGCTCGCAGCTGATCCGTCGGGTGGTCGACGAGGCGCTCGGCCTCGGCATCCTGGAACCGCTGCTCGAAGACGCCTCCATCACCGAGATCATGGTCAACGGCCCGGACTCGATCTTCGTCGAACGCGGCGGCCGCGTCGAGCAGTTGCCGCTGCGCTTCCCCTCCCACGACCAGCTGATGCAGACCATCGAACGGATCGTCTCCACGGTCAACCGGCGGGTGGACGAGACCAACCCGATGGTCGACGCGCGCCTGCCCTCGGGTGAGCGGGTGAACGTCATCATCCCCCCGCTCTCCCTGACCGGCGCGATCCTCACCATCCGCCGCTTCCCCCGCTCCTACACGCTCCAGGAACTGGTCGGCTTCGGCTCGCTCGACGAGAACATGCTGTACCTGCTGGCCGGCCTGGTGCAGGCCCGCTTCAACATCATCGTGTCGGGCGCGACGGGCACCGGCAAGACGACCCTGCTCAACGCGCTCTCCGGGCTCATCCCCGAGGGCGACCGGATCATCACCATCGAGGACTCCGCCGAACTCCAGCTCCAGCAACGGCACGTGGTCCGGCTGGAGTCCCGGCCGCCGAACGTGGAGGGCAAGGGCCGGGTCACCATCCGCGACCTGGTCCGCAACTCGCTGCGCATGCGGCCCGACCGGATCGTGGTCGGCGAGGTCCGCGGCGGCGAGTCCCTCGACATGCTCCAGGCGATGTCCACGGGCCACGACGGCTCGCTGGCCACCGTCCACGCCAACAGCGCGGAGGACGCGCTGATGCGGCTGAAGACCCTTGCCTCCATGTCGGAGGTGGAGGTCCCCTTCGAGGCGCTGCACGACCAGATCAACAGCGCGGTCGACGTGATCATCCAGCTCACCCGGTTCGCCGACGGCGCCCGCCGGATCACCGAGATCGCCCTGCTCGACAGTCACGGCAGCGAGCCGTACCGGCTGGCGACGGTGGCCCGCTTCGAGGCCCAGCCCATGGCGGCGGACGGCCGGATCTACGGACGGTTCGCGTACTTCCCGCTCCCGCGCCGTACCGTCGACCGCCTCTACATGGCGAGCCAGCCCACCCCCCAGGCCTTCGGGGTGGCCCAGTCCGCGGCCCAGTTGACCGTCCGAGAAGCCAGGTAGGACCCACCCCCATGGACCTGAAGACCCTAGTCGCCCTGACCGTCGGCGCCACCCTCCTCACGTGCGTCCTGGCCGTCGTGGGCGTCCACTTCTACGCCAGGGGACGGGCGCAGCGGGCGGCACTGGTCGACCGGCTGACGGCCGCGGGCCAGGTGCCGTACACCGGCCGCCGCCGGCACTTCCGCGACCTGGACCGCCGACTGCGCCGCACCCGGCTGGGCCGCGAATTGGAACTGCGGCTGGCGGCGACGGGCCTCGACGTGACCCCGGGCGAGTTCTTCGCCGCGATGATCGGGCTGGTCGGCGGGCTGTGGCTGATCGGCCAGGCCACCCTGGCACCCTTCTTCGGGCCGCTGGCCGGCCTCGCGGGCGTGTGGGCGGCGGTGCAGTTCCTCAACTGGCAGCGCCAGAAACGCATCGAGAAGTTCATCAACCAACTCCCCGAACTGGCCCGCATCCTGGCCAACGCCACCCACGCCGGCCTCGCCCTGCGCACCGCGATCGGCATGGCGGCCGAGGAGCTGGAAGCCCCAGCCGGGGAGGAACTCGCCAACGTGGCCAACCAGTTGGCGGTCGGCGTGGCGATGGAGGACGCGCTCGACGAGATGGCGAAGCGGCTGCCGTCCCGGGAACTGGTGGTCCTGGTGACGACCCTGGTCCTGTCCAACCGCGCGGGCGGCCAGGTCGTCAGCGCCCTCAGGAACCTGACCGAGACGCTGGAGGAACGCAAGGAGACCCGGCGCGAGGTCCGCACCCAGCTCTCCCAGGTGAACATGACGGCGTACGCGGTCCCGGTCCTGGGCATCGGCTCGCTGTTCCTGATGAACGGCGTCAAGGACGGCGCACTGGAGCGGATGACGGGCTCGCCGCTCGGCCAGGGCGCGGTGATCATCGCCTTCGCCCTCTACGCGGTGGGGTTCGTGCTCATCCGCCGCATGTCACGGATCGACGTCTGAGGAGGGGGCGGCTGTGATCGGACTCGGACTGGCCCTGCTGATGGCCCTGAGCGTCTGGGGCGTCTTCGCCGGCATCCGCATGTACCGGGCGGAGGCGAAACTGCCCAGCGACCTGGTGCTGGCACTGGAGGTGGGCTCCACCCGCACCGGCGCGGTCGACTCCCTGATCGACCGCATGGGCATGCGCTACGCCCCCGCCGTGCTACGCCTGATGGGCCCCAAGCAGGTCGCCAAGTACCGCCGCAAGATCGACCTCGCGGGCAACCCCGGCGGCCTGACCATCAACCGCTACGCGGCCCGCAGGGCGGTCTACGGCTTCCTCGGCGGCCTCGGCTTCCTGGTCTTCCTCCTCCGCGGCCAGTTCCTGGTGGCCCTGCTCCTGCTGGCCTTCGGGGCGTTCTGGACGGAGGTCGGCATCTGGTCGGCGATCCGGGTCAGGAAGGACGTCATCGAGCGCACGCTCCCCGACTTCCTCGACGTGCTGGCGGTCGTGGTGAGCGCCGGCCTGGGCTTCCGCCAGGCACTCGACCGGGTGGCCTCCAAGTACGAGGGCCCCTGGGCCGACGAACTGCGCATCACGCTCCGGCAGATGGACCTGGGCATGAGCCGCCGCCAGGCCTTCGCGGAACTGCGCCGCCGCAACGACTCCGAACAGGTGGCGATGTTCGTGACGGCACTCCAGCAGGGCGAGGAACTGGGCGCCCCCATCGTGGACACCCTGGTCGCCCTGGCCAAGGACATGCGCCGCACCGACGCCCAGAACGCCCGCCGCAAGGCCGCCCGCGCGGTCCCCAAGGCCACCATGATGATCACCACCTTCATGGTCCCGGCCACGATGCTGCTCCTGGCCGCCGGCCTGCTCCTCGGCTCGGGCACCGACTTCGGCACGATCACGGGGAAGTAGGGGACCGGACGATGGCGATGACGGACGTGCGAAGGCGCCGACGGGTGACGTTGGCGCGGGGCGGAAGCGGGTTGTCGCCGTGGTCCAGGGACAGGTCCAACGACAGGTCCAAGGACAGGGACAGGGACGCGGACGTGGACGTGGGCGGGCACGCGGATGCGGACTCGGACGCGGACTCGCACGGACGCGGGGCGCCGAAGCCGGACACGGACACGCCC
>NZ_RSAJ01000645.1 GCF_003933965.1 Streptomyces sp. RP5T | reverse complement strand
GATCAATACCAGCCGGGGAAAAGGATTCAGGCGTCACGATGGTCGCTCCGGAGCTGAGGTCGATCTGGTCTGAGGAAGGTCGTGGGCTGCCCCGGCCCGAACGGTTCGAGTGGGGACGGGAGCATGGGAGGGGGCGTGCGGCCGTCCGGCTGTGCCGGGTCTCGGCTCACACGGGCGCCTTCTCCACCGCCAGCGAATGAAGGAACCGCATCAAGGTCATCAGCACGTCCCGGCTGGACGCCCGCCGGCGTGCGTCGCACTCGACGATGGGGATGTCCTCACTGAGGTCGAGCGCGGCGCGGAGGTCCTCGAGGGGGTGGCGGGGACCGTCCGGGAAGGTGTTGACGGCTACGACGAACGGCACGCCCCGTTCCTCCAGGCGGTCCATGACGTCGAAGCTGACTTCGAGGCGTCGGGTGTCCACCAGGACCACCGCGCCGAGTGCGCCTTCGAACAGGCCGTTCCACAGGAACCAGAAGCGTTCCTGGCCGGGGGTGCCGAAGAGGTACAGCACCAGTTGCTCGGTGATGCTGATGCGGCCGAAGTCCATGGCCACGGTGGTGGCCGTCTTGGTCTCGGAGCCGTAGTTGTCGTCGACCCCGATGCCGGCCTGGGTCATGGTCTCCTCGGTGGTCAGCGGTTTGATCTCGCTGACTGAGCCGACCATGGTCGTCTTGCCGACGCCGAAGCCGCCGACGATGACGATCTTCACCGCCGCTTCGGCGGTGTGGGGCAGGTGGTCCTCCGTGCGCGGACCGGGGATGGTGTCAGAGCCTTTGAAGTCCATGCATCACCGCTTCGAGGAGGGAACGGTCGGCGAGCGCCTGGCGGATCACGGGGGCGCGCGCCGTCACCAGTTCGGCCGTCAGCAGCTCGGTGAGCAGGACGGTCACCACGCTGAACGGCAGGTTGAGATAGGCCGACAGCTCGGCCACGGACAGGGGGGCCGTGCAGAGCCTGAGCAGCGCCGCCTGCTCGGGCGTGGCGGAGGGCGGCGGGTCGGCGTGCGCCACGATTAAGGTGACCAGGTCGAGCTCCGAGCGCTCGGCTCCGTCGGGGCCGGTGATGACGTACAGCCGCTCGGGGTTCTTCTTCTGTCCCTCGGGTGGAGCCTGGCCCTCCTGCGGGGGTTGCGGCGTCGGTTCGGGACCGGCCTTGGGGGATCGCCGTCGGCGTTGTGGAGGAGTCATACGGTCTGCCCGTTGCGTCGGGGCGGGCTGGTGAGGTGCGCGCCGATGCGGACGACCAGGTCGCTCATGCGAGCGCTCATGTGGCCGGGTTCGGTGATGATGTCGGAGAGCACCGCGAGATAGGCGTTGGGGCCGGCGGCCATCAGGTAGAAGTAGCCCCCGTGGATCTCGATCAGGACCATCTTCATCTTGCCGTCGCTGCCGGGGATCTCCCCGGCGACGGCGCCCGCCAGGCTCTGCAGGCCCGCGCAGGCCGCGGCGACGCGGTCGGCGGTGTCCGGGTCACCGCCGTGCCGGGCGATGCGCAGGCCGTCGGCGGAGAGCACCACGATCATCTGGATGCCCGGTACGCCTTTGGCGAGGTCCTGGAGCATCCAGTCGAAGTTGCCTCGCTGCTGGATCACTTGAGGTTCCCCTCGTCTTCGGCCTCGGTACGGGCCGGTTCGTCGGTCGGCTGACTGGCTGTGGAAGCGGTGGGGCGCTTGAGGCCGTCCATGAACGCCTGGACCCACAGGCCCGGCGGGGTGTCGTCCGGCTTCGGCTCCGGTTCGGGTTCACGGCGGGCCGTCGACCAGATGGTCGGGCGGCCCTCCCGCTCGGCGCGTTCGATCTCGGCCTGCTCGGCATAGCGCTGAGTGAGCGAGGTCTTGACCCGGCTGCGGCGCTGGGGCAGCCCGTTGGCCGTCCACTCGGTGACCTCGGGGACGTCGTCCTCCATGGACACCGGCGCCGTGAACTTGGGGCTCGTGGGGCGGCGCTTCTTGATCGTGCGCTTGGGGCCGGGCAGGGCGCCGAGTTCGGCCTTGGGCACGGCGGTGGCGCCGATGCCGTGGGCGAGTCCGACGCCGGGCTCGTCGGTGAGCATGTCGCTGGGGACGACGAGGATGGCGCGGACCCCGCCGTACGCGGAGGCGCGCAGGGAGACTTGCATGTTGTACGCCTGGCAGAGCCGGCCCACCACGGCGAGGCCGAGGCGCGGCGACTCTCCCAGGTCCTGGAAGTCCACGCCGGCCTTGGCCCGCTCCAGCATTCCCTCGGCCCGCAGCCGGGCCTCCTCGCTGAGGCTGACGCCGGCGTCCTCGATCTCGATGCAGACTCCGGTCTGCACCTCGGTTGCGGTGACGTGCACCTTGCTCTGCGGCGGCGAGTACCGCGTGGCGTTGTCGAGGAGTTCGGCCGCGGCGTGGATGACCGGCTCGACGGCGGTGCCCTTGACGTTGACCTTCGCGATCGAGGAGAGGTCGATGCGCCGGTATTCGAGGATCCGGGACATGGCGCCGCGCAACACGCTGTAAAGCGCGACGGGCTCGGGCCACTGACGGCCGGGGCGGCCGCCGCCGAGCACGGAGATCGAGTCGGCGAGCCGGCCGATCAGCGCGGTGCCGTGGTCGATGCGCAGGAGGTCGTCGAAGACCTCGGGGTTGCGGCCGTGGTCCTCCTCCATCTCCCGCAGTTCGTTGGCCTGCTGGTGGACGATGGCCTGCACACGGCGGGCGATGTTCACGAAGGAGCGCTGCGCGGCGTCGCGCATGATCTCCTCGGTGTCGACGATGTTGAGCACCGTCTTCAGCAGCCGGATCTGCGGCTCGGGCAGGTCCGCCCACGCGGGGTCGTACTCGCCGAGTTGGCGAATCACCTCTCCGGGGGAACTTCCGCGCCGGAGCCAGTCCAGCGCGGTGGGAGCGATCTCCTTGGCGAACCGGATCATGTCCTGGTCGTTGTCGGCGAGACGCTGCTTCAGGTGAGCCGTGTGACGGATGTGCTCGAGTCGCTGCTCACGCAGTTCACGACCGCGCCGCACCGCCTCGGCCGCCACCGCGATCACCAGCAGCGTGGCAACCGCACCGCACAGGGCGACGGCGGCCTGGGCGGGCTTCTGCACCGCCGCGACGGCGGCCCCGGTCACCGCGGCCATGACTATGGCGGGCAGCAACAGTACGCGCGCGTAGGGAAGTTCACGCCGTCCTGGGGGGGATTGAACACTCACCATGTGGGCCCTCTGAGACGTATCGACGGGGAGTCGCACATATAGGGAACAAGCGCACGAATACACATCAACTCGGTGCGCTGCGGGCGAGCTTAGTCCTACCGGATCATCGCCGTGTCATATTCAGCAAGCACCTGAATCGGGCATTGCGACTGGAGTACCCTCGGTCATTTGCACGCTGAGGATTGACTCGAACACACTCCGTCATGGCGTATGCGCGTACGAACATCACTCACCGCGACAGGTGAAGAATGCCTTCCCGTCGGGTCCTGCCCGCAACCCGCTCAGATTCCGGCGATGCGCAGCGCCGCGTCCGCGGTGGCCTCCGCGAACACCGCGACGGGGCGGTCGGGTTCGGAGCGGTGGACGAGGATGACTCCCTCGATCAGACCGAACACCAGGTCCGTACGGAGATCGAGCTCACTCTTGGCGAGTGCGCCACCCACGGGCGTGGCGGTCAGCAACTGCCGGTAGGCGTCCTTGAGTTCGGCCCGCACGGCATGGAAGCCCGCGAACCGCTCGGCGCGCACCTCGGGCAGCAGATACAGGCCGCCGAGGTTGTACGGCCCCCCGCACAGCACCTCGACGTCGGCCCGACACAGCTCCCACAGCCGGCTCCCGGCCGGTGCCGTGTCGTCGGCGAGCAGCTCACGGGCGTACGTCAATGAGGGCGTGACGGTGGACTCCAGGAGCTCGGCGAGGAGCTCCTCCTTGCCGGAGACGTAGTGGTACATGGAGGCCTGGCGCATACCGGCCCGCTCGGCGACGGCTCGCGTACTGGTGGCGGCGTACCCGAGGGTGGTGAACAACTCGGCTGCGGCGACGAGGAGTTCCTCACGGGGGGCGAGTCCACTGTCCGGCCGCCGCGCCGCCCGCGGCCGCCCGACCCGCCGCCCGGACGCCGCGCCACCTGTCGTACCCATGCGTTCGATCCTCGCACACGGGGCCAGACCACACAGCGCCGGACGACACGGGCTCACGGCACACCGGGCCGGGGCACACTGCGCCAGACGACACGGGCCCACGGCACACCGAGCCGGGACACACCGCACCAGACGACACGGGCCCACGGCACACCGAGCCGGGGCACACCGCACCGGACGACACGGGCCCACAACACACCGGGCCAGGCCAGGCCACACGGCACCAGAGAACACAGTGCCGCAGCACATGTGGACGCGGCACACAGCCGGACGCCAGTGGACGCGAGAGCATCTCCGGCAAGCACCACACCCCGCGCCGCGCCCCCGCAGCACCCCAGGGGCGCGGGGAACTGCGCGACCAGCCCCCACCGAGC
>NZ_RSAJ01000644.1 GCF_003933965.1 Streptomyces sp. RP5T | reverse complement strand
GTTCGGGGCTGGCCGGGGTGGAGCGGCGGCTGGGTACATTCGACGGCGTCCTGGCCGTCAGCTCACCCGCGGGCGGCCCCACCATGGTCACCATGGAGATCCCTTGCGTGTAGTCCTGGCCGAAGACCTCTTCCTGCTGCGCGACGGTCTCGTACGACTCCTTCAGGCACACGGGTTCGAGATCGCCGCGGCCGTCGAGAGCGGGCCCGAGCTGGCCCGCGCGCTGGCCGAGCTGGACCCGGACGTCGCCGTGGTGGACGTACGGCTGCCGCCGACGCACACCGACGAGGGGCTCCAGTGCGCGCTGGACGCCCGGCGGGAGCGCCCCGGGCTGCCGGTGCTGGTGCTCTCGCAGCACGTGGAGCAGTTGTACGCACGCGAGTTGCTGGCCGACGGCAGCGGCGGGGTGGGGTATCTGCTCAAGGACCGGGTGTTCGACGCCGAGCAGTTCGTGGACGCCGTACGGCGGGTCGCGGCGGGCGGTACGGCGATGGACCCGCAGGTGATCCAGCAGCTGCTGGCCCGGCGGGCGGCCGACGACGAGCCGCTCGCCCGGATCACGCCCCGGGAGCGGGAAGTGCTCGAACTGATGGCGCAGGGGCGGTCGAACGCGGCGATCGCCGCCAGACTCGTCGTCACGGAACGGGCGATCGCCAAGCACACCGCCAACATCTTCACCAAACTGGGCCTTGAGGTGTCGGACGACGACAATCGACGCGTTCTGGCGGTGCTCGCGTTCCTGGACCGGGGCCGGTGAGCAGACCTTCATTCTCTGTAACTCCCGCTGCTCAGGCGGTGGTTGCCCGCCCAGGGACAGGTAAACCTCTGATTTGTTTGTGGGACGGCTGAACACCCATGGGGCGCCGTGCGTATGGGATGGCGCCGCTTCACTCCTGTCGGGCGCCTCGATAGCCCCGAAAAAGGAAGTCAGAGGAGTTCCATGGGACGCAATACACGTAAACGCCGCTCGTCGATGGCCACGAAGGCCATAGCCGCGTCGGCGGCCCTAGCGCTCGGCGGGGGCGGGCTGATCTGGGCGAACTTCTACGCTTCGGCGCACGAGTCGAACAACAACGGCTGGTCGCAGAACCAGACCAAGGCCGCCGCCGCGCAGGTGGCGACCATCTCGTGCCCCGATGTCGGTCAGAAGCTGACGAACGTGCCGCAGGCAGCGCGTCAGGGGGTGGCCACGGAACTTGCCAACCTGGACAAGCAGATCACCGAGGCCTACGCCAGGCTCGCCTCGACGCGACAGGCTCAGGCGGGTGACTCGGGCTTCGTCCAGAACGCCATCGTCGGCCCCCTGAAGGAGAAGCGGGCGGCCACGATCGACCGGATCCGCATCAACATCCAGCGGGTCGGGGGTCAGTTCAACACCTCGCTGAGCCAGCTGGCCGGGTGCACGACGCAGGGCGCGCAGACGAACGCCGGCGGCGGCCAGCAGCAGGGCGGCGGCCAGCAGCAGAACGGCGGTCAACAGCAGGGCGGTCAGCAGCAGGGCGGCGGCCAGCAGCAGAACGGCGGTCAACAGCAGGGCGGCCAGCAGAACGGCGGCCAGCAGCAGGGCAACGGTGGACAGGGCGGCAACGGCCCGGTCGCGGCCGACTTCGTGGACATCACCAAGGTCCAGGGCAACGCCCAGCTCGGCGTGGGCCAGAACGGCCTGAAGGCCAACGGCAACTCGGGCTCGCGCGGCACCTTCACCACCAGGTGCGGCACCAACGGGAACGACAACCACAACACCGACAACGTGATCGTCGCCCCGGGTGTCGCCAACGGCGCCCACCACCTGCACGACTACGTCGGCAACCAGAACAACGACGCCTTCGCGAGCGACCAGGAGCTGGCGGGAGCCTCGACCACCTGCCAGAACCAGGGCGACAAGTCCTCGTACTTCTGGCCGGTGCTGCGTCTGCAGAACGGTCAGCAGGACTTCGACCAGAACAACGACGGCGGCGGCAAGGAGGGCAACGTCGGCAAGATCCTCCAGGCCTCCCAGGCGCAGATCAAGTTCGTCGGCAACAAGAAGGGCAACGTCGTCGCGATGCCGACCGCCCTGCGCATCATCACCGGTGACGCGAAGGCCTTCGTCAACGGCAACGCCAACGCCAACGTGAACTGGTCCTGCACCGGCTTCGAGAACAAGGTGCAACTGCACGACAAGTACCCGATCTGCCCGCAGGGCAGCCAGGTGGTGCGCACGACCGCCTTCCAGAGCTGCTGGGACGGTCAGAACATCGACAGCGCAAACCACCGCACCCACGTGTCGTTCGTCCAGGCCGACGGCACCTGCGCCAACGGCTTCAAGGCGATCCCCCAGCTCCAGGTCCGGCTCGTCTACAACGTCCCGGCCCCGAAGCTGCAGAACGGCACGGTCGTCAACCCCTACGCGGTCGACACCTTCCCGGAGAACCTGCACAAGCCGATCACCGACCACAACGACTTCATCAACTTCTTCTCCCAGAACACGATGAACAAGATGGTCAACTGCATCAACACCGGCAAGAACTGCCAGTGACGCACTGAGAAAGCCGGCGGTGAGGATTCCTCACCGCCGGCTTTCGTGTGTCCGCGTCCTCAGTGGGCGGAGTGCGTGGCACCCATCTTCGAGTGGTCCGTGCCCTCCTCGATGTCCCCGCCGAGCGTCTTGCGCAGCGCCGTGACCGTGCCGGTCGTGTCCCCCACGGCGACCCACTTGCGGCCGACCAGGAAGTGACCGCCGTAGTCCTTGGCCCCGTTGATCCACTCGCGCTGGCCGCGGTCGGTGGCGAAGGTGGCGAGGATGAACTTGCCGTCGGCGTCCTTGGACCTCTTGCACACGGCCTGGCGCAGTTCGTCGGCGTCGATCTGGATGTCGGGCGTGCACTTCACCTCGGCGGCCAGGTGCTCCAGGCTGCCGGTGGCCGCCTGCGGCACCGCGGCGGCCTTCGCGTCACCGCCGGATCCGCAGCCCGCCAGCGCCAGCACCGCGGCCGCGCCGGTCAGCGCGAGCATCGGTCGGGTCAACCTCATCTGTTCCTCCGGTCACGGGGTCACGTCGGACGGGCCCCGGCGGGGGTCCGTCTCCCCCCATACGGCTGTGAGGCACGGGACACTCAAATCCCGGTGCCCCCACGGGTACGGCTGTGCGAAAGTGTGCCGGTGAACGAGGACTGGGAAAAGCGCGTGCTCGCCGCCTGGGCGACTTTCGACGACTATCCGGAGGAACGGGCGGCCGAGTTCAGGTCCGTGATCGACGCCCTCGTGGCAGAGCTGCCCAAGGGCAGTCCGCTCGGTCCCTTCGAGCGGGCCTGCGCCTGGGACTCGACGGGGCACTCCGACAAGGCGGTCCCGCTGTACCGGGAGGCGCTCGAAAAGGGGCTCGGCAAGGAGAACGGCTACAAGGGCCGCCGCGCCAAGATCCAGCTGTCCAGTTCGCTCCGGAACACGGGGTACGCGGAGGAAGGCCTCCAGCTGCTCACCCCGGAACTGGACGCCCCCTCCGACGAGTTGGACGACGCCGTCCGCGCGATGCTCGCGCTGTGCCTTTCCAGCCTCGGCCGGGACCGCGAGGGCCTCTCGCTGGTCCTCGGCGCGCTCGCCCCCCATCTGCCGCGCTACCAGCGGTCGATGGCCAACTACGCGCGCGCCCTGGTCGACCCGGAGGACTGATCCCCCGGGCGGCGGTGACCAACCAACGATTCGCTCGTTCTGCTGAACGTGCAGTCACAGGATGTCGCCCCGCGCCCCGCACCCGGTTCCGGCTCCGCCGCCGACCCCGTCGTCGATGTAGAGCAGGCCGAGGCCGCGCTCGTCGAGCACTATCCCCGGCTGGTCCGGCTCGCCTATCTCGTACTGCCGCCGGGCCTCGGCCGGGGCCGCCGGGTGCTGACCGCGCACGCCCTCGCCCAGCGCGCCCTGCCCCGGGGCCGCGCGGCGAAGCCCGTGATCCCGGCCCAGTCGGCCGGCCGCGAGAGCGACCCCGGCTACGCCTTCGTCCGCCTCCAGGTGGTGCGTACGGCCCTGGAGGCCGGCCGGCCGCTCAGGCGCCGGGCCTGGCCCAAGCGCTCCCAGCTCCCGCCGCTGCTCCCCCAGGTGTGGGGCCTCAGGCTCTTCCCGCGCTCCGGCGGCGCCGACGAACTCGCCCTGGACCAGCACCTGTCGGCGATGTCCGGCCCGGCCCGCGCCGCCTACGTCCTGCGCGGCCTGGAGCAGCTCCCCGACGGCGACGTACGGGCCCTGCTGACAGCGGCGGGCGTGGCCGACGCGGACGCGGCGCTCGACGAGGCCGCCGGCGCCGAGGACGGGTACGCCCTCCTAGACTCCCCCGAGTTCGACCCCTGTTCGCTCCAGGCCCGGCCCACCGACCTGATGCGGCGCAGGCAGCACATGAAGGCCGCGCTCGCCGCCGCGGCGGCCGTCGCGGTGTGCGGGGCGCTGCTCGGCATGCCCGGCGACGGCTGGGGCCCCGACGGCGCCGCCGCACCCCCCTACG
>NZ_RSAJ01000643.1 GCF_003933965.1 Streptomyces sp. RP5T | reverse complement strand
GCCGGCCGCACCCTGCTGCGCCACGCACGGATCAGCTGCGCAAACTCGTCCATGCCGCCATGATCCCCCGCGGTCGGCGGCCGTGGGTGGTACCAGCTTGCCTACCCGAAGCGGTACCTGTCGGCCCAGCCGCGAAGGCACCAGCATTCGATCTCGACCGCAACGGACGGTGACCCCTAGCCCCCGGGGCCCGGTTCGGCTGGGCGAGAAGGAGAAAATGATGTCGGAGAACGATCTGAAGAGCTGGTACCTGCAGTACGTCGCGGCGCTCGACGGCCGGCGGCTGGACGAGATGGACCAGTTCATCGCCGACGAGGTGACCCTGAACGGCACCCCGGGCCGGCGAGCCGATGTGATCGCGGACATGCGATCCATCCTCGAGGCCGTTCCGGACATGCGGTGGCAGGTCCAGGAGCTGCTATTCGACCGTGACCGGATCGCCGTGCGCGCCGTCAACACCGGCACCCCGCAGAAGGAGTGGCTGGGCATCGCGCCCACCGGCAAGTCCTTCACGATCGTCGAGTACGCCATCTACCGGGTCCGCGACGGGCGCTTCGTGGAGATGACCAACCTGCACGACTCGGCGGACATCCTGCGGCAGCTGACCGCCTGACCCACCGGGTGGAGGGCCGGCACCTCGATCGTGGAGGTGCCGGCCCCGGCCGTGAACGGGAAGCCGCCGCGCTCGACATCCGTCCCCCCAACGTTCGTAGATCGTCCACCAGGTCAGACTCGCGGCGACGAGCGCGAAAGGATCACAGAGGAGGACAGTGCCCTCCAGGGGAGTGCCAGGAGCTGTGTCGACGGGCCGGGGTCCGTGTTGCAGGAGGGCGACCAGGGCTGCTACAACTCGAGATCACCGGCGCGGTCCGCGGCAAGAGTGTGATCACCACGGTCCACGATTGTTCCGTTCAAAACCGGGCTGATCAAGCCCCGCCGCCCCTGGAAGACACTCTCCGAGGTCGTGTTGGGCACCGCCGAGTGGGTCGACTGGTACTGCCACCGCCGACTCCACGGTGAAACAGGGGACATCCCACTCGCCCAATACGAAACCAACTACTACAGCAAGAGTACAAAACACCAGGTCACAGTCAAGATCTAGAGTCTCGATCAAGCCCTGGAACGGCTCACACTGGGCCACGGCTGCCTCCGCAGGTCCCACGTCGGTCAGCACGGTCTTGGAGCGTTGGCCATTGCGGGAGTTGGCGCCGATCTTGCCTGCTGGATCGTGCACAGCCGAGGTGGTCGGTGATCTGGCCCTCGAGAGCGGTCTCCAGCAGCCGCTTGGTCAGCTGCTGGAGCAGCCCGCCCTCACCTGTCAGCTGCAGGCCTACAGCCTGGGCTGCTGGTCACCAGCTCTTCAATTAACTTGTCGTCCACGCCCTCCACCGACACATCCCTACCGACTCGACAGCCTCATGCTCGCCCACGTTCTCACTGGTCATCAATGAGTCTCTTTCATCCTGTGCTGGCGGGTGAAATGGGCTGGTCAGTGGCTGTGGTGACGAGGCAGGGCCCCTCGTCGTTGGCGTGGTGATTCCACTCAGCACACCGGCGACCGAAGGGGCCCTGTTGGTTTGCGTATCCTGCCACGCTCGACGTCCCGCACGAGCTCGTTGAGCACGTCGCCTGGCTGCTGTACGAGCACCGCCGCGCACGTAACACCCGCTGGCGGAAGCTCCGCTGCTTCGACCAGGCACTGCTCACGCTGGTCCACCTGCGCAAGAACGGGACATTCGCCCAGCTCGGCGCCGGGTTCGCGATATCCCAGGCCACCGCCTGGCGCTACGTGGACGAGGCCCTGGAGGTGCTGGCTTCCTGGGCCCCAGGCCTCCATGAAGCCCTCACCGGCCTCGGTGAGGGCGACCACGTCATCGTTGACGGCACGCTGATCCCCACCGACCGCGTCCGCGCCGATCAGCCGTACTACTCGCAGAAGCACAAGAAGCACGGCATGAACGTGCAGGTCATCGCCCGCCCTGACGGCACCCCGCTGTGGTTCTCCCGCGCGACACCCGGCCGCACACACGACCTGACCGCGGCCCGAGCTCACGGCATCGTCCAGGCCTGCCTGACCCGGCAGATCCTCGTGCTGGCGGACCGCGCCTACCAGGGCGCCGGCGCCACATTCCGCACCCCCTACTACCACCACCGCGAACAGCCCGAGCACTACCAGCAGTTCAACCGCGACCACGCCCGACTTCGAGCCCCCGGCGAACGCGCCTTCGCCCGGCTCAAGTCCTGGCGCATCATGCGCAGAGCACGTTCCTCCACCCGCCGCATCAGCCGCACCGTCCAAGCCATCCACACACTCATGACCTGCGACTATTCAGGATGAAAGAGGCTCAATGAGCCTCTTCAGAACGGCCACCGATCGGGTGCGCCGGGAGCAACAGCCGGGACCGGCACGGCGGCAACCTCCGCGCTCGGGAGCGTCGTCAACACCTGCCACGACATCACCCTCGCGAAGCACTACTGAAGAAGCTCAATGCATTTTCCATCGTCGGGAGTTGCACCAACGATTTGCAGGCCTGATCATGCAAGAGATCCTGGGGCGGAAGTATGTGTGGAGCGGATCGGTTTCGCCGTCCCTGTCCGCTGCCCCGGTCGGCATGTCATCGTGAGGGTGGCCGGCTCGTAGGCGGCTGCTGGTAGGGGAACTGGTGCGGCGCGGAGTAGGGCGTATTGATGTGCCCGCTTCCGGGTGTTGGATTCTGGGCTGCGTGGTAGGCCGTCTGCGCAGGCGGCTGCGGGTACGGGTTCGTCGTTTGGTAGGGCGTATTGGTGTGCCCGCCCCAGGCTGCCGGGTTCTGGGCTGCATAGTAGGCCGTGTGCGCAGGCGGCTGCTGGTAAGGGGTGTACGGCGCGGGGTACGACGCACTCTGCTGAGTCTGATACGGAGAATAGCCCCCGGGGGGCTGAGAGGGATGCGCGGACTGCGGGGCCCACGTCTGGCCGGTGGGACCGGTGAACGCGGAGGCGGTCATGCCGTATTGCGCCACATCCTGCTGGAACGGGTTCGAGGCTGCGGAGACGGTCTGCGGAGCGTATGAACCGAGCTGCCCCACCCCAGGCCGGCTCGCGAAAGCGATCTGCCCTTGCCTGTAGACGGTCTGTGCCTCGTCGCCCCACGGCCGAAGATGCGCCGTAGCGATCGCTCCACCTTGTTTGGAGGCAAGTGGTTGAGTTGACGAGATTTTTAGTCCGTCGCCCTCATTTACCAGCGTGTACCCTGCCACGTTCTCTAGCGAATCTCTCTCCAAGTCGCTCACATAGGTCCTCGTATCAGTGGAAAGGTTATGTAGGCGCACTCCGAGAGTTATCTCCCCTACCCCCTGCAGCGGCACTTTAAAGCTGAAGGGTGGAAGGTATCCGCGCACTATATTGCCATTCTCAACCGCTTTCACGATTGCAGCGGCATAATTTAACCTTGCGCGATAAAGTTCCGATGTGCTGTCCAGCAACATGCTGTCGGCGTTGATGACCCATCCCGCCCTTTTTTCGTCTTTACGCCACTCTGTTAAGATCCCCGCTTTGTCGCACTCCACCTTCTCTAAGGGGCCCATGGAGAACTTACCCGTGCTCTTGCGGAGATCTTGGAACCTCTGTCCATACGTCAAGGGTTTTGGTTGATTATCCACTTTCACTGTATAGCGATGGGGAGGCCCGCCCGCTCCTTTCCATTCGGCTTCAAAGCCTGAAGTGCCGAACGTTCTGGCTACTGCTTCCGCCCAGTCCCGATCAGGAACAGTTCGTGGCATGTTTAGTCCCTCATTGATCGCGGAGACAATGCGTCTCCTGTAACGTGCCCTGCGGTTCTCCGGTTCACCAGCCCAGCGAGTCGGTCGTTAAACCGAGATGACGGTTTTGTACTGACTTCCCATGATTGTCGTCGGCTACTGAGAGAACACGCACGCTCATGTTGAGGCCGCCCGCTGGCATGAAGGGGAGACGCGCCGCAGCGGAGATCCGTACATCATCACTGAGGTTCTTTCATCCTGTGCTGTGGGGGTGAATTGGGCTGGTCAGGCGGGGTGACATGACGAAGCCCCTCGTCGTTGGTGTGGTGAGCTCACTCAACACGCCATCGGCCGGGGGGCTTCGTTGGTTCTGTATCCTTCCCTGTTTGACGTCTCATACGAGCTGGTTGAACACCTCTCGTGGCTCATCTACGCCCGAAGGCGTGAACTTCGCACACGATGGCGCAAGTTGGGGTGCTTCAAGCAAGCCCTCCTGGTCCTGGCCGACAACAACGAGCTGTTCATCGATCCGGAGACCGGGGTGCCCAAGCTCAAGCCGCGCCGCGCGGAGAAGCCGAGGGCGAGCGCGGTACGGCTGGAGCAGGCGATTAAGACGTCGTTTCAGTTGGTGAGTCTGCGGTAGCTGATGAGGGCTGTGGCGATGCCGACGAAGGCCAGGAAGTGCTCGGCCTTTCGCTCGTAACGTCGGTGCAGCCTCCGGCATCCGGCCAGCCAGGA
>NZ_RSAJ01000642.1 GCF_003933965.1 Streptomyces sp. RP5T | reverse complement strand
CCGCGACCCGGGTCCCGCCTCCGCACCCCCCTCGCCGGCACCGCCGTTCATCCCGAAGGCCCGCACGGGCGACGCACCCGGCGCCGAGGAAGAGGGCGAGGGCGAGGGCCCGCGCCCCCTGCGCCGCCGGGTCCGCGGCGCCACGCTGCGCACCACCGTCGGCGCCGACGCCGTACCGAAGTCCGCGCCCCTCCCGCCCGCCGACGCGGAAGCCGTGCGGGACGCGCTCGACGAGTTCGAGGCGGCCGTGGAGCGCGCCCACCGGGACAGCGAGACCGGCAGCCACACCAGACCCGTACTCAGGGACGACGTGGAAACCCAGCAGACCGCATCCAGCCCCCCGCACGACCAGAACCACTCCCCGGAAGGAGCGGAGCAGTGAGCACGCCCACAGGTGACACGCCTACGGAAGGCACCACGCCCGCCGACCTGCAGGCCGCCGCAGCCGACTTCACCTGGCTGCTGAACCGTTTCGCGACGGAGACCGCGGGCGTCGTCGACGCCATCGCCGTGTCCTCGGACGGGCTGCTCATCGCCGTCTCGGAGCTGCGTGAGCCCGCGGACTCCGAGCGCCTCGCCGCGATCGTCTCCGGCATCACGAGCCTGGCCGCCGGAGCCTCCGGCAACTACGGACTCGGCGGCCTCAACAAGGTCATCATCGACCTGGAGGGCGGCCACGTCCTGGTCTCGGCGATCGGCAGCGGCGCCGTGCTCGGTGTCGTCACCGACAAGGAGGCCAAGCTCGGCAACATCGCGTACGAGATGACGCTGTTCGCCAACCGTGCCGGTGCCGCGCTCAGCCCTCAGCTCGTACTCGAACTGAAGAACAGCGTCGGCGCCACGTCGAAGCGCTGACCGAGGAGGAAGCGCAGTCATGGCGGACGGCAGCACGCCTCCGAGCCCGGAGCCGGGCGGTCCCGTGCCCGCCGTACGGCCGTTCCTCGTCACCGCCGGCCGGGTGGCGCCCGACCCGGCCGGCCGGACGATGCCCGTCGAGACCCAGGTGGTGGCCACCGCCGAGGGACTCGCCGTGCTCGACCGGCTGTCCTTCGAACAGCACGACATCGTCGCCGCGTGCCGCCTCCCGCAGTCCATCGCGGAGATCGCGGCCCGGCTGCGGCTGCACCTGAACGTGGTGCGGATCCTCGCCGAGGACCTGCGCTCGGCGGGGCAGCTGACGGTGCACGTGCCCGACACCGGCGTCACCCACGACGCCTCCGTCCTGCGCAGGCTCATCGACGGCCTGCGTGCCATCCCCGACTCCCGAGGGGTACTCCGTGACACCGACTGAACCGGCCACCCGGCCCTCGGCCGCGCCCTCCGCCGCCGTACGACCGCCGCTGCCGGTCAAAATGGTGATCGCGGGCGGCTTCGGGGTGGGCAAGACCACCGCGGTCGGCTCCATCTCCGAGATCGAGCCGCTGACCACCGAGGCCGCCATCACCGAGGTCGCCGCCGGTGTGGACGACCTCAGCCACACCCCGCGCAAGACCACGACCACGGTCGCGATGGACTTCGGCTGCATCACCGTCGACCCGACCCTGAAGCTGTACCTGTTCGGCACGCCGGGCCAGGAGCGCTTCGGCTTCATGTGGGACGACATCGTCGAGGGCGCGGTGGGCGGACTGGTCATCGTCGACACCCGGCGCCTGGACGACTGCTACGCGGCGGTCGACTACTTCGAGCACCGGCAGATCCCGTTCGCGGTAGCCGTCAACGCCTTCGACGGCCGGGTCGAGCACACCCTGGACGAGGTCCGCTGGGCCCTCGACGTCAACGACCGCGTCCCGGTGCTGGTCTTCGACGCGAGGGAGCGCGGTTCGGTGCGGGACGCGCTGCTGGTCGTCCTCGAACAGGCCCTGGAACGTACCGGGGGATGAGCCTCGGGCTCAGGTGAGGGCGGCGGCGAGCAGCGCGAAGGCGGCGATGATGACGGCGACGCGGACGTAGTGGAGGCGCTCCCAGCGGTTCAGCTGCTGCTTCCAGTCGGCGGGCCGCGTCTCGGGCGTCCAGGTCTTGTTCCGGTTGTTGATCGGAACGAGCAGCAGGATCGACATGACCACGCTGAGCAGGAGCAGCCCGGCGGCGGTGACGACGAGCCCGGTGCCGTGCTGCCATCCGGCGACGGCCCAGACGGCGGCGAGGACGAGTGAGCCGATGTACCAGAACGGCATCACCGCGCCGAGCATGCGGCCGCCGTGGGCGTGACCGCGCTGGGCGCTGTCCTCGGGGAGTGCGTTGAGGATCGGGTTCATGACGAAGGCAACGGAGAACTCCACCCCCACCATCACGCCCACGACCACGGTGGTGACGACCTCGAGTCCGGTGAGCATGGTGCTTCCCCCTTCTGGGATCTAGCACTGCTAGCGAATGAGGCAACACTAGACCTGCTGCCGCTCGAATGTCTAGCGGCGCTAGGATCGCGTCATGTCGGTACAGGATCGCAAGCAGCGCGAACGGGCGGAGCGCGAGCGCCTCATCGTGGCCACGGCCCGGGAACTCGCCGAGCAGCAGGGCTGGGACGCGGTCACCACCCGCCGGCTCGCCGAGCGCATCGAATACAGCCAGCCCGTCCTCTACAGCCACTTCCGCGGCAAACGGGAGATCATCGGGGCCGTCGCCCTGGAGGGCGCGGCCGAGCTGGCCGCGGCGGTGCGGGCCGCGGCCGCCGCCGCGGACGGTCCCCGCGCGCGGGTGGCCGCCCTCGCCCGCGCCTACCTCGACTTCGCGGTCCGCAAGCCGGCGGTCTACGACGCGATCTTCCAGCTCGACGGCGGCCTGGCGTTCGCCCGGGAGGACACCCCGGCCCAGCTCAAGGACGCGTTCGCCGCGCTGCTGGAGAGCCTGGGCGAGGTCGCGGGCGAGGGCGTCCACCCGGGCGTGTTCACCGAGCTGTTCTGGGCGTCCCTGCACGGCCTGGCCACCCTGTCCCGCGCGGGCCGCCTGCCGCCGGAGTACACCGAGCAGCGGCTGGACCTGCTGGTGGACCGGCTCGCCGTGCTCTGACGCGCCGTCACGGCAGGCGCCCGGCCGGGCGGGGGAAACTGCTGGAACTACTGGTTGCTGCGGAGCACTCCCCGTGACACGGTCAGCCGGGTGATCCCCCAGAACAGTGCCAGCGTGACCAGCGCCAGCGCGGCGACCAGCGTCGCCCCGCCCACCACCTTCTCGTAGTTGCGCTGGTAGAGCCCGTCCACGATGTACCGCCCGAGCCCGCCCAGGGACACGTACGCGGCGATCGTGGCCGTCGACACGATCTGGATGGCCGCCGACCGCAGCCCGCCGAGGATCAGCGGAAGGGCGACCGGGAGCTCGACCCGGAAGAGCACCTCCACCTCGTGCATGCCCATCCCCCGGGCCGCGTCCACCGGCGCGGGGTCCACCGACCGCATCGCCTCGTAGGTGGTGACCAGGATGGGCGGTACGGCGAGGACGACCAGCGGGATCATCACGTTGATCAGCCCGAACCCCAGGGACAGGGTCATCAGCACCAGCAGACCGAAGGTGGGCAGGGCCCGCCCGGCGACCGCGATGAAGGCCAGCGCGTTGCCGCCGCGCCCGTAGTGCCCGGTGACGAGCCCCACCGGCAGTCCGATCGCCGCGGCGATGGCGAGGGCCTCCAGGGTGTACTGGACGTGCTCGGCCAGCCGCGTGGGAATGCCGTCGTAGCCCTGCCAGTGCGCGCTGTCGCTGAAGAAGGCGTTGACGAAGTTGAGGACGTTCACCGGGCGGCGACCTCCGGTTCGGGCCGCTGCGCGCGCCGCGCACGCGCGCCGCTCGGCATCCACGGCGTCAGGAGCAGTCGTACGGCGACCAGCAGCCCGTCGGCGAGGATCGCGAGGACCGCCATGGTGACCACGGCGTTCACGGCGAGTTCGGGCCGGTTGTAGATGTTGGCGTCGTTGATGAGGTTGCCGAGCGCGCCCTGGTTGCCGATGAGGGCACCGACGCTGACCAGGGAGATGCTCGACACGGTCGCCACCCGCAGCCCCGCGATGATGGCGGGCACCGCGATCGGCAACTGGACCTGGAGGTAGCGGCGTACGGGTCCGAAACCCATCGCGGTCGCGGCCGCGAGGGTCTCCTGCGGCACCGAACGGACGCCGTCGACGATCGCCGGGACCAGGATGACCAGCGTGTAGACGGTGAGCGGGATCATCACCGTGAGCTCGGTCTGGCCGGTGTAGTCGATGAGGACCACGAAGAAGGCGAGCGACGGGATCGCGTACAGCACGGTCGTCACCCACAGCACCGGCGGGTAGAGCCACCGGAAGCGCACGCACAGCTGGGACAGCGGCAGGGCGATCAGCAGCCCGGCGAGGACCGGGAGCAGGGCTTCCCGCAGGTGCAGCCCGATCAGCCCGAGCCAGCTGTGCTGGAGGTCGCTCGGGATGTCGAAGAAGCCGTTCACCGGGCGGCCCTGGCGTCCGTGCGGCCCTCGGCGTGAGCTCCGCGGATCGCCTCGCCGATGGCCTGCTG
>NZ_RSAJ01000641.1 GCF_003933965.1 Streptomyces sp. RP5T | reverse complement strand
GGCGGGGGGCTTGGAGCTGGTGACGGGATTCTGGGTGGTGCCACTGCTTCCGGCGGCCGCACCGCTGGGAGTGCCTGGGCTGCCGAGTGCCGCCTGATCACCGCGCGCTTTCCGATCGGCGGGCAGCGTCTGATCGGCGTGCAGGGGCGAGCGGCTCGGCGACGCGGAACCGTCGTGCTCCTGTTCTCCCTCAGCCGCCGCTCCGGCCGTCCCGACAGCCCCGTTACCGCCGAGCTCAGTCGTCTCCGTCCCCGTGACGACCCCTCGCACCCCCAGGTCCGGTTCCGCGGTCTCACCGGGAAATGGACCCGCACCGGGTCCCATGTCACCTACCTCGTCCGCGAGTTGGTGCACCAGAATGCCGTGCCGGAAGGCCGTCTCGCCGACGTCGGCACAGGTACTGCCGTACACGGACAGGCGGTTGCCGTCTTCCCGGACGACTTCGACGGAGCGGTGAGCCGTGCGGGCCTCCTTGGCGAGCAAGGTGGCGAGGCGGACTGCATGGGGGGTACGGACGGCGACGCGGGGGCGGAGTCTGGTACGGGCGAACTGCGCGGCCGGCTGGTCCGCGACGAGTCTGCCTTGCTCAAGGGTGACGACGTGATCCGCGGCCCGCGCGGCCACTTTGGGCTGGGACGTGGTGAACAGGACTGTGCCGCCCTGCGTGGCGTGCGCTCGCAGCATGCCGTGCAGCCAGTGGCCCTCCCGAGGGGAGAGGCCGTCAGCGGGGTCGTCCAGCACGAGCGTGTGCGGGTCCGGCAACAGGGCGCAGGCCAGGCCCAGGCGCCGGTCCATGCCGCGCGACAGGGTGCCGAGCCGCTCGTCACGCAGGCTGACCAGACCCACCACTTCGAGCACCTCGTCGGCACGGCGGACCGGGACACCGGCCGCGGCGCACAGCATGCGCAGATGGCCGCGGACCGTGCGCGCGGGATGCCCTGGCACGTCGCCCATGAGGACACCGACCTCGCGCGAGGGGTGCGCGATGCGATGCAGCGGCCGGCCCCTGAAGTAGGTGAGGCCACGGCCCTGTTGGAGTTCGAGCATCAGTCTGAGCGCTGTCGTCTTTCCCGCGCCCGTCGCCCCGAGGAGCACGGTGACTTGGCCCGCACGGGCTTCGAAGGACACGTCGTCGACCGCGGGCGGAAGGTCCTTGCGGGAATTGCTGGTCAGTCCGAAGGCCTGGATCACCCGTAGCAAGATAGCGCGTTATGTCCCGTTTTCGGGGTCGTCACACTTCGGGGCGCAGCATCGGGGGGTTGAGAAGGGTTGCGCCGCCGGCCCGGAAGAGCTGGGCCGGGCGGCCGCCCTGTCGTGTGGTCGTACCGCCGGTGGGGACCAGGAAGCCGGGTGTGCCCGTCACCTTGCGGTGGAAGTTGCGCGGATCCAGTGCCACGCCCCATACCGCCTCGTAGACCCGGCGCAGCTCGCCGACGGTGAACTCGGGCGGACAGAACGCGGTGGCCAGCGACGAGTACTCGATCTTCGAGCGGGCGCGCTCCACTCCGTCCGAGAGGATCTGCGCGTGGTCGAAGGCCAGCGGCGCTACCGGCTCCCCGTCCCGACCGTATCCGCCCTGTTGCAACAGCTCTTCGACGGGAGCCCAGCGCGCGTTGCTGGCGTCACCGCCTGCCCGGGGGGCGGGCAAGTCGGGGGCGAGGGCGAGATGGGCGACGCTCACCACGCGCATCCGTGGATCACGCTTGGGGTCGCCGTAGGTGGCGAGCTGCTCCAGGTGTGCTCCGTTGTCCTGGACCGGGACGGCAGGGTCATGCGCGTGCAGCCCCGTCTCCTCGGCCAGCTCGCGGGCCGCGGCCTGCGCCAGATCCTCGTCGGCCCGTACGAATCCGCCGGGGAGCGCCCAGCGTCCCTGGAACGGCGGCTCGCCCCTGCGTACCGCGAGCGCACACAGGGCGTGACGGCGAACGGTCAGTACGACCAGGTCCACGGTGACGGCGAAGGGCGGAAAGGCTGACGGGTCGTAGGGCATGCGGCGATCATAGTCGTCTGCCTGACGATAAACACTCCCTTCGCCGATCGCATCGTCCTTGATCCACTGCCGTCCGAGCAGGTCCCTCTCCGCCCGCCCGGCCGCTGCAGGAAGACGCGTCGTACGAGGTCATGTGCCCAGTTGCAGCCCTTCGGCGGCTTCTTCGACCATGGCGAGCCCGAGTCTGCTGACCCGGACCGAGAACGGGGCTCCCGCGATCCTCAGCCCGGTCAGACCGATCTCGCCGAGAGGGGCGCTGCGCATGGGGCGGAGCGTGACCGTCCCGGCCGGCACGTCGGGACGGGCTCCCGCCAGGACGCTGAGGAGCAGGACTCCGGCGGCCGCCGACGTGGCCGCCGGGCGGCAGGCTGCCGGGTGGGGAAGGGGAGCGCTGCCCTCGGTGCGTTGCTCACCCGCGTACATCTCGGGGAGCCGGTGGCCGAAGGTCTCCGCCGCGGCCAGCAGACCACGCAGGAGCGAACCGGCCTCCTTCTCGTACCCGGCGGCGGCCAGGCCCGCGACGGCGATCGCCGTCTCGTGGACCCTTACGGCACCGGTGCGATGGCCGAACGGGTTGTAGCCCGCCTCCTTCGCGCCCAGTCCGCGCAGCCCCCAGCCCGAGTCCATGGCCGGTCCCCCGAGCAGCGGGCGAGTTGCTCGGTCTGCACCCTGCCGAGCAGGCCGGGCGCCTGTTCGCCGCCGCCCAGCAGCCCTGTGTCCAGGAGGTGGACAGCTGCGGCGCCGAGGTGCGGCAGGAGACGTCCGTCGGGGGCCCGCGCGGCCGCCGGCCGACCACCGCCGCGGTCCTCGACCCAGAAGCCCTCGCGGAAGGCTGTTCGCAGTTCGCGGGCCCACTGCCGCAGCCCCGCCCCGCCGGGTCTGTCGAACGTGTCGAGCAGGTCGGCTCCCAGTACTGCCGCGCGGTGCGCGTGCGCCTGCGTCTCGCAGCGGACGGGGCCGCCGGGCTGCGGGTCGCACAGATAGGTTCCCTCCCCCACGGCCGCCCGCAACCAGCCCAGGCACCTCTCGGCCGTCGGGAGGAGCTCTTCCGTCTCCTGCGGCGAGAGTCCCCACCGGTAGGCCTCCGCAAGGACGGCGGGAAAGAGCAGAGTTGCCTCGGTGCCCGTACAACCGGCCGGAAGATGTACGCCCGCGTCCCGGCGAGGCCCGGGGATCATCCCGAACTGCGCTGCCTGTCCCCGCAGTTGAGAACGCGCGAGGGTGCGGAGTGTGCCGGCGGCGAGCCGGGTTCCGAGGGGCAGGGTCATACGGGCCGCGACGAGCGCGTCGGCCGGGGCCAGGCCGCAGCGCCATGGGGCTCCCGCCGCGAGGTGGGTGTCGGTGGGGTGTGCCGGGTCGCGCAGCAGCAGGGCCTGGAGATCGTCGATGCTCGTGCGCAAAAGCGGCTCGACCGCTGGGTGGTCCCCCGTCGCGCGGGCGGAAGCCAGAGGGCTGGTCCCGGCGCGCCCCACCGCCCGGACACGGCCCGCGCCCTCCAACCGCACCCGCAGTTCCAGGCCGACCGTCCCGCCGGGAGGCAGGTCGAACTCCCAGCGCAGCAGGCCTGCCGATGCGAGCGCGTCAGCGGGCGGCGGGTTGGCCGTGACCGACGCTCCGGCTGCCTGGCCGGACCAGCGCAAGCCGGAGTCATGGACGATCGCGGGCAGTTCGGGTCCGACTAGGCCGGATGCGATGGCGTTCAGGTCCGCCAGGTCCGTGCCGAGTGCCACCTCCACAGGCAGCCGCAACGGGCGGGCAGCGGCGCTGTGCAGCATGATGCGTTCCGTGCCGTCCGCGTGGCGGGTGCGCTCCACGACGACGTCGGGGTCCGGGCCCGCACCCTGGGCGACTCGCATGGTGGCCACGAAGCGCGCGCGGTCCGCCGCGGTCGTCCGGGCTTGGACCGCGAGTGGCTCGCGTCCGGCGACACGGATCTGGCACCGGGAGACCACCCGTCGGCCCGCGTAGTAGAAGCCCTCCAGCCCCTGACCGGTCAACTGCCCCTGATTTGTGGAGATGGCGAGGCATGGAAGCGCCACACAGATGATGGCCGAGTGGGCCGGGGGAAGTTCAGCCGGAACTCGAAAGCCGGCGGAGGGGTTTTGTGGCAGCGGCCCGGACGGGACGAGTGAAGGCGGCGGGGAGGGACGGCCTGCCGTCGGAGACGGGGGCCGACCCTGCGTCGTCGGTGCAGGCGGGCGCTGTACCGGGCTCGCTGACGCAGACCGCTCGCGGATCCGTGACGGTAAGGGAGTAGTGCCCCGCCGCTCCTGTCCCGGAGTCGGGTCCGGACGGTGGTCCGCCGTGACCACACTGTGCTTGGTGTCGCTCAAGAGCCCTGGCTCGGACGGGTCGGTGTCCGTGGCCCGGGGCGGCGGATCGGCGCTTCCTTTCCCCTGTGCCGTAGGCGCGGCGAGGACGGAGCGGCTCTCGGCGGTGGAGGGCGGAGTCGGCTGCTGCAAGGGGTGCTTCCTCTGCGCTCTGCACGGTTCGGG
>NZ_RSAJ01000640.1 GCF_003933965.1 Streptomyces sp. RP5T | reverse complement strand
GGGCATGAGCGGGAGCGGGCGGATGTGGGACAGCGGGGCGGCATGTCCGAGGGCGGACGGTGGGCGCGGTGACGGTGGGTGCCGTGACGGTGAGGCGGGTCGCCGCCGCGTCGGCCCCGTGCAGGACGACGTACTCGCCGCGCCCGATCTGCTCGCCGTTGACGCAGTGGTCCCCAAGGGAGGAGGGGAGCCCGTCCGGGACCGTGTGGGCGGTGTCTTCCTCGGCCGGCCGCTCGCCTACGCGCTGCCGGACCCTACCCGCCCGAGAGCGACAGCGGACACGCACCGCGAACTCCTCGTCTGCTTCCCCTTCGACCTGGAGGAGTTGCCCGACGGGCGCCGCTACGAGCAGGTCACCCTCACCGTCGACCTTGCCGACGACACGCACGCGCTGAGGCTCGACCCCGCCCCGGGCACCGTCACCGCAGACGGAACGGAGATCTCCGTGTTCGGGCTCGGCAGACCACGGCTCCGCTGGACGTTCCGGGCCCGGGGCCGAGGCGGCGCGCTCCGCCCCGACGGGCGGTGGGCCCAGGCGCTGGTGCGCTTGCCGGCAGCCTCGGCCGACCTGTCCGGCCGGGTCAGGCTGAGCACGACGACCGTGCAGCCGGTGTTGGGCGGCACGCTGCGCCGCAGGACCGCGGAGACGCCCTATGACACTCCGTTCCGCATCCGGGCGGCGGACACATGGACGGCACTCACCCCGCTCACGCACCAGCAGGCGGCCCCCGGGGCCTGGGCGCTGGCCGCGTACGAGGACGAGACGCCGACGGCCGGCGCCGGGGAGACGGACGGGGAGCGGCTTCCGCCGGGGCTACGACGGCTGTGCCTGGCGGTCGACATCGAGAAGTACAGCGCCCGCGACAACGCCGACATGGTCCGGTTGCAGCGCGTGCTGCTGCGCACCCTGCGCACGGCCTGCGAGCGGGCCGGCATCGTCTGGGAACGCTGCGGGCGGCAGGCCCAGGGGGACGGCTACCTCCTGGTCCTGGAACCGGACATCGACGAGACCAGGGTCGTACCCGGGCTCCTGGCCGGGCTGACGGCAGGCCTGGCGGCGGCCAACGAACGGGCGCCCGCGGCTGACGGGGCTGCCGCCGGGGCGGGCTCGGAGGGCGGCTCGGCCGGTGTCCGGATGCGGGCCAGCCTGCACCAGGGCATCGTGCACGAGGCGGACAGCGGATACGCGGGCTCCGCCGTGGTCGCCCTCTTCCGCGTACTCGACTCCCCACCCGTACGCCGCGTCCTGGCCGCGTCCCCCGACGCCGACCTCGTGGCCGCCTTCTCGGACCCGCTCTACCAGGATCTCGTCGGCACCGGCTACCAGGGGCTGTCGGCCGCCGGTTTCGAGAAGGTGGAGATCGAGATCGCGGCCAAGAACTTCACCGGCGTCGCGTGGGTGCGGGCGATGCGCTCCGCGGCCGAAGGGTGAGGCGTCCAAGTGTTCTCTCGTCCCCACCGGCCCCATCCGACCTACCTGCCCCATCGGCCCCCTCGGCCCAGTCGCCCCCATCGACCCAATCGGCAAAGGAGCCGACATGAGTGACACGGCGTCGGCGGACGCGCTGGCCATGGTCATCGCCCGCACCACGCAGGCCATCGAGACGGCCGGCCCGCACGACCGCGCGCCCTGGCTCTTCGCGCGCTGCTGGATGCGGGCCACCCGCTTCGAGACGATCACCAAGAACCCCGTGGACATCGACGCGGCCCTCGACGACTTCGACGACCTGCCGGCGGACCTGCCCGGCCGGGCCAAGCTGGCCGCCGTCCTGGCCACAGCCCTCATCAGGTCGGGTGAGCTCGTGGGATCCGCGCGCATGCCCCGCGCGATGGCGCTCGTGGACATCGCCGACACGGACCCGTCCCCCCTCGCGGACTGGCCCGCCACCTCCGCCGCGCTGCGGGCCATGGACCTGCTCCTGGCCTGGCAGCAGAACCGGCCCGGATTCAGTCCGCGTGCCGCGCTGCGGGAACTGGAGCGGTACACGCGGATCGTCGGCGACACCCAGCCCCAGGCCACCATGGTCGACGCGGCACGGCGGGGTCTGCAGCATCTGGTCGTCCAGGACGACATGGATCCGTCGGCGGCCCGGCGACTGGCCGAGGACGCCCGCGCGTTCGCGGACGGCCTGGACCCGCGGTCCCCGATGTTCGACCGCGGGGCGATGATGGCGCTGCTCCAGGAGGCGAGCGCCAGGGCCATGCGCGGGGACCACGCGGGCGCCATGGAGAGGCTGGAGCAGGTGCGCGCGGGCTCCCTGCGGCTGCCCGTGGGCGATCCGCTGCGGAGGGCGGTGGACGAGGCGTGGAACCAGATCGCCCCGTTCCTGCAGATGCTCCAGCCCGACGGCACGGGGGGCGGGCCCGCGCACCGTACGCAGTTCGTGAACCCGGCGGGCGAGGACCAGCTGCGCGTCTTCGGTCAGATGGCCGACCAGGCCGGGATCCCGGACAACGAACGCGCCCTCAGGCTGTCCCAGCTCGCCCTCGCCGAACTGGCCACGGACACCCCGCAGTCGGTGGACAGCGCGGTGCGCCACCTCACCGACACCCTGTCGGTCGCCTCCGAGCACGACCCGCGACGCACGTACTACCTGATGTTCGCCGGGGTCGCGCACCTGCGCAAGGTCGAGATGACCGGTGACCGCAACCACCTCAGGACCGCCACGGAACTGCTCGAACAGGCCTGGCGCAGGGCCGAGTCCAGCACGCACGCGCTGTGGACCACGACCGCGATGCCGCTGGCCCACGCCTACCGTCTCGCCGGCCGCAATGATCTGGGCCGCTCGACCGCGCTGAGCGGACTGCGCGGGCATGCCTGGAGTGTGCTGCTGCAGTCGACGCCCGACGACATGCAGGCCACGGCCCGCGACGCGGCCGGGGACGCCCTGGACACGGCGCGGCTGTGCCTGATGGACCACGACCCGGAAGGCGCCGCGACCGCCCTGGACGCGGGCCGCGGTCTGATCCTCTACGCCACGACCGAGACCCGGGACCTGGAGGCACGGCTCACCGCCGGAGGCGACGCGGACCTGGCCCGGGAGTGGGCCGAGGCACAGCGGAGCCATCTGCCGGACGACGTGCCGGGCGAGCTGCGGCGCCGGGTCATCGGCGCGCTGGCGGGCGTCGAGCTGACGGCCGACGGTTCCCCGGCGGCCAGTCCCGGCCAGGGCACGACCCGGCTGCTCGACCCGCCGCAGACCCACGAGACGAGGGCGGCCCTGCGCGCGCTCGGCATGGACGCGCTGGTCTACCTGGTACCGGGCGACGAGCTCAATGGCGCCGCCGTGGTCGTCCCGGCCGACGCGCCCCCGAGCTGGTGCCTGTTGCCGAAGCTGAACGACACCGGCATCGCGGCGTTCGAGTCCTTCCTCTTCGACGCGGCAAAGGGCATGGAGGGCGCGGACGCGCCCACCCGCGACAGTGCCCTGCTGGGCGCGCGGGACAGGGCCCCGCAGGTGCTCGACGAGATCTGCGAGTGGGCGTGGGAGGCGGCGATCGGACCGCTCGTCGAGCGCCACCTCGACCTGCCCGCGGACCGCCCCGCGCGACTGGCGCTGGTGCCCGTACGGGAACTGGCCCGCGTGCCGTGGCACGCCGCACGCGCCAGGTCGGCGGACGGGACGTGGCGCTACGCCATGGAGCGCGTCGTCTTCTCCTACGCGCCGTCCGCCCGCGTGCTGTGCGAGTCGGCCTGGCACGCCCCGGTACCCCTCACCACGAAGGGACTGGTGGTCGGCGACCCCGACACCGCCGGACGGGCGCGGGACCTGCCCGCCGCACGCCTGGAAGCGCTGGCGATCAAGGACTGCTTCTATCCGGACGCGCGATACGTCGGCAGGCTGCCCGACGGAGAGCTGAGCCAGGAAGGAGCGGGCACCCGCGACGAGGTGCTGCGCTGGCTCGCCGACCCCGACGGCGGCACCGTGATGCACCTGGCCTGCCATGGCATCGTCGAGCCGACCCGTACGGCGGGGGACAGCTCCTACCTGCTGCTCGACGGCGGGGAACACCTCGCGGCCGAACGGCTGGTGCGGACCCTGGGCACCGGCCCCGACCGCGGCATCGCGCTCGCCGTGCTGGCCGCGTGCAGCACCGGCCGGTCCGGACGCGGCTACGACGAGGCGTTCAGCCTGAGCACCACCCTGCTGGCCGGCCGGGTCCGCTCGGTGGTCAGCGCCACGTGGAGCGTGCCGGACGAGGCGACCTCGGTGCTGATGTTCATGTTCCACCACTTCCTCAGGGAGGAGGGCCTGGCACCCGCCGACGCCCTGCGCACGGCACAGCTGTGCATGGTCGGCCACCACAAGCCCCCGGAGGCCATGCCGAAACGCCTGCGCGCCCAACTGCGCGGCCACGCACAGTCGGACGTCGTGTCCTGGGCGGGCTTCGTACACACCGGACGGTGAACACCGCCGCCGTGAAGAAGAGGCCCACCTCCCGGTACCCCGTCTCCATGGCGCGGGCCAGACGGGCCAGGCCCCCGCCCTCGCGCC